>WXFE01000103.1 GCA_009881065.1 Bacteroidales bacterium
GAGGTCAAAGCCATCATAAAGGAGACCTTCGTCGATTGAACAGCGGGGCTATCCGCTCCGGGTTGCCGTCATTGGGGGCCGGAACCAGACCAAGGACACCTGTCACAATATTATATATATCAACATTATACAGCGTGTCAACGCTGAAACCTTTCTTAAAGGCAGGTCCCTCGGCGTAGAAGATCGAGTGCATGTCGCGGCACCTCCAGTCATAACCATGATCACCCCTGGTGTCACCCCGTGGTTCAGGCCTCAAACCTGCGGTCCAGCCGGGATCGGCAACAAGGAGTATCTCAGGTATTCGCAGGTGTGTTCCGTAATGCAGATGGACCGGCAACTCATTCCTTTTCCAGGCTTTCATCCCGCGCTGAACATTTAGCAGGATGAGCAGACTGTCTGACTTCCCTTCGGCCGGCTCTATGGCCCAGACAGGATTGCCGCCGTAAATCCTCTTCACCATTCTCTGCGGAAGGGTATCAAAGATGTAGTTGTAGCGCGAATTGTCAACCTCCGTCATTCCGTGATCGGAAAGAACTATGAGGTTGATATCGGCTGCATTGGGAAGTTTTCCCAGACCGGTGCGGAGAACACCAATGAGGCTGTCGAGGCTCCTTACCATTGCAGCCGTTTCCGGAGAAACAGGGCCGTAACCGTGACTTACCGCATCGGGCTCCTCAAAATAGAGGGTTACAAGGTGCGGCCTTTTATTTATGGGCATGGAGAGCCACTTCAGCACAGTGTCAACGCGGTCACCGAACGGCACCTCATCATCATACGGTTTCCAGTAATCAGGCTGAATCCCCTGTACCGGCGCCTCCGACCCCACCCAATAGAACGAGGCAGACTTCATCCCCTGTTTCCGGGCTGTAACCCAAACCGGTTCGCCACCGTAAAAGGCTCCGTTGGAGACCATGGCACGGTCACCTATCCTGTAAACAAGATCAAGGTCAGGTGCATAAAAACTGTTGTTGACCAGTCCGTGATGATCAGGGTATAGTCCGGTGGCAATTGTATAGTGGTTCGGAAAGGTTTTTGTCGGAAACGACGGTATCAGCCTGGTGGCCGTCACCCCTTTACGGGCTATGTCATCAAGCACCGGAGTGCCATAAATCGAGTCATAATCCCACCTGAAGGCATCCAGGGAGACCATTACGACGTATGGTTTGTCTCTCTCACTCCTGAGTTTACTGCATGCTGAAAATATAATTACGGTAAAAACCGCCAATGCAACTAATCTGAAAATCCTCATCCGTTCTGCAAACCGTTTTTGTTTCTGAAGGAATAACAATGTTTAATCTTTCTGGCTCCGTGGCTACCGCTCTTCTGATTGTCACTGCCAGTCCGGTCAGGCAGCTGCTGGTTTCTTTTTTGATATTTTGTCAATGATGAGGGCTATTGCACCATCACCCGTCACATTGCATGCCGTTCCGAAACTGTCAATCGCAATGTAAAGTGTGATCATCAGTCCTATCATCTGCTCATTGAAGCCAAGTATGCCCTCAAGAATCCCGATTGCCGCCATAATGGCGCCCCCCGGCACACCGGGTGCAGCAATCATTATAATCCCCAGCATGAAAATAAAGCCGATGAAAGTGACCATATCCAGTGGTACCCCGAAGAAATATTGAATCGCCAGGGCGAATCCCGTAACCTTCATGGCGCTCCCGGCCAGGTGTATTGTGGCACACAGGGGTATAGTGAAGGAGGCGATTGCCGGAGTGATTTTATTGTTTATTGCACACTGAAGAGTGACAGGGATAGTAGCTGCAGAGGATGCCGTTCCCAGTGCGGTTGCATAGGCCGGTAACATCCCTTTGAGCGCTTTCATGGGGTTCCGCCCTGATATTGCTCCCGCAATCAGGAACTGTATTATAAGCAGCAATATGTGAAGAATGAAGATTACCAGTATAACCTTCAGGAACAGCACTATTACCGAATAAACCTGGCCCGAAACTGACATGGAAAGAAACATTCCGAAAATGTAGAGCGGAAGAAACGGAATGATAATGCTTTTAATGATCAAGGTGATTATTTCCCTGAATTCCACAAATGCTTTCTGCAGGATATCACCTTTCAGGAATGTGATGCCCAGACCGATGCAGAAAGAGAGAATCAGTGCTGTCATCACATCCATTACCGGCGGCATTTCGATGGTAAAGAACGGATCAATCTTAATCTCCTCTACTCCATTCAGCGCTCCGGTATCGATACCTGTGGAGAGTATATGGGGAAATACCGCCTGGCATGAGAAAAAGGTGAAGAAACCCGAGAAGAGGGTGGAAATATACGCTATGAGCGCGGTAATGGCCAGCAATTTCCCGGCTCCCTGTCCCAGCTCACCAATTGCAGGCGTGATAAGACCTATGATGAGCAGCGGAACAATAAAAGAGAGAAAATTTCCGAACAGCGAGTTGAAAGTTGCAAAAATCCGGGCAAACCAGACCGGGGCGAACTGACCGATAATAATTCCGAGAATAATCGCGATTACCACCCTGCCAAGAAGGGGGATTTTGGAGAGTTTCATAATAAGTGAGGTAAAATGATTTCGCTAAAGCTACGAATTTATGGAAAAGCAACTATCACGGCACCATCAATCAGACAGGATCACATTCACGGTAAGCCTCTATAACCCGGCGAGCTCCCTCAACCCCTTTTATGCTGCGCCCATGCTCCATGCATATCACCCCTTTATAGTCACGCGAAAGCAGATAGGAGAAGATGTTCTTATAGTTAATCTCCCCGGTGGTTGGCTCATTGCGTCCCGGGTTATCTCCCACATGGAAGGCTGCTATCTCGTCCCAGCAGGTTTCGATGTTGGGTATAAGATTCCCCTCGCTGATCTGCTGGTGATAGATGTCATCAACTATCTTGACAGCCGGGCTGTTTACCGCCTTGCATACCTGGTACGCCTGCGGCATCTTCGTAAGCCACAGTCCGGGATGATCACGAAGTGTGTTCAGAGGCTCCAGGACAAGTGTCATGCCCTCAGGCCCGACAAGGTCAGCACAGTATTTCAGGTTCTCGATGACATTTGCCAGCTGGATGTCAGGATGGATCCTGTAGTCATACCTGCCGGGAACAACCAGGGCCATCCTGAAGCCTGAACGCCTTGCCACCTCTATGCCCTCTTTCATTTTGGCAGTAAGAAAGTCGCGCACCTCCCGGTGAGGCAGCACAAACGATGTGTTCCCGAAGTCGGCATGCAGCACCCAGGGCCCCATCAGCAGACCCGTCTTCTGAACTTTGTCGGCTATCTGTTCCTGCTCCTTCTCCGGACGACCGGGAAAACCGTTATCAAAGAGAGCCCTGAATCCCTTGTCGGCAATGAACTGGATATTGTCAAGGGGGGCATCGCTTCCGCACAATTCACGGAACATGCCCAATGAAGGGGCATAAGCCAGTTTGAATGGCCTGTCTGCGTCAGGAATATATTCCCGGCCCCTTCCTGTCAGAATCACAGGAGCGGATAAAAGTGCCGCGCCGGTTGCTGCGGTACCCCTCAGAAAACTGCGTCTTGATCTTGATTTCATTGATTATGCTGTTAATATGTTTACCCGGAGCCTGAGTGCCCGCAGGCACTCAGGCAGGTATCAATTGTTTATTCGCCAGGTACCGGCACTATCTTCGGCACATCCACCGGGCCCATGTCAAATACCTTCGGCCCGAGCCTGAGATCAGAGTTCATCACCTCATCCCATGTGACCTTCTTCCCGGTATATGCCGAAATCCTTCCCATGATTCCGGCCATGGTTGAGACAGCTATGGATTCGGCTTCATTCAGCGGATTCCCGGTACGGATGGCTGTGACAAGGTCGATGTGCTCCTGGTCATAGGGACTGCGGATCAGCTGGTCAGTCATCTTGCCCTCATCGTCAAGCTTGTATCCGTCATACTTCCACAGTTCGGCGCCTGCCGGATCCCATATGGTGTTCTGGCAGTTTGAGGTACCCTTCGTTCCCTGTATCCACTCCGAGACGTTACCCTCGCAGCCGTTTATCTGGCGGCACATGCTGTGTACATGAATACCTCCTTCATAGATGAAATCAGTGCTGAAGAAGTCATACTGGTCACCTGTGACGCGACGGTGGCGTGCGCCGAAGGAGACGGCCGAAACCGGTTTCTTGCCTGTGAACCAGTTGATGACGTCTATGTTGTGGACATGCTGCTCCACGATATGATCACCTGAAAGCCAGCACCAGTTGACCCAGTCACGGATCATGTATTCCATCTCTGACCATGAGGGATTGGGGTCACGGTACCAGAGCTGATTCTGGTTCCAGTAACAGTTGGCAGCTACGATCTCTCCTATCATCCCCTCCTGTACCTTGCCCCATGTTGCCACATAATCATGCTGGTGATGACGCTGGGTCCCCGTAACAACGCAGAGGTCCATTCCCCTGGCCTTTTCGCCAGTGGCCATGATCTGTCTTGCTCCCGCCGGATCAACGGCAACAGGTTTCTCCATGAAGACATGCTTGCCTGCCGAGATTGCTGCCTCAAAATGGATCGGGCGGAAGTATGGCGGTGTGGCAAGTATTATGATGTCAACCCCTGAATCAATTACCTTCTCGTAGGCATCGAAACCTGTAAAGCAATTTTCATCAGCAATCTCCACGCCCTCTTTGGCCAGGCGTTCGCGGCATGAGGCGATCCTGTCAGCAAAGACATCACCCATGGCAGCGATTGTCAGGTTTGGTCCCGCATGTAAAAAGTTAATAGCAGCGCCCGTGCCTCTTCCGCCGCAGCCTATCAGGCCTGCCTTGAGAAGCGGACCGTCAGGTGCTTCATCGAGCATTACCGGCAGAACGACCTTAGCGCGCTTTTCTGTCGAACATGATGTAAGGAATGCCGGCACAACGATGCCTGCTGCTCCCGCAGCTGCAGCAGTGCCAAGAAAGTTTCTTCTGGATATGGATGGTTTTTTCATCATTAAATAGTTTTGATTTTAACTCTATTATGGGGCTCGTATGATTGTAGATTATTCAAACAGCTGTTTGTGTATTTGATGCATGCGGGTTTCACGGTGTGAATCTGGTTGGATAGTCAAAGATAATACTTTATGATTATGGTCTGTTTAACTGTTGCTGACTGCCGGTTGCTGTCCCGGCACCCCGTGCAGGGGACTGGCTCTCCTCTGTTGCCGGAGTCACAAACTGCTGACTGTAGGTAAGCACGACCCGGAATCCCACATGAAAACAGTCAGAGTACCACCAGATGCTCTTCGGTATCTGCGGATCGGTCTTCAGCCACTCATCGGTGCGGGTATGATCACGGGCAGCGCTGCGGACACCTGCAGCCCCGTCACGGAATGATCCGCCCCTTATGACATGCTCACTGGTTCCCTCGTAGATATCTGAACAGAACTCAGCAACGTTGCCGCTCATGTTCCTTAACCCCCAGGGGTTGGGCTTCACAGCCGACGGCTCCCGGGTTTTTGACGGACTGTTGCCCCGGTAAATCACGTAGGTGTTTATCACCGAAGTATCGGGTTTGCCTCCGAAAAGGCCTCTCTTTTCAAACTTCGCAGGGTCTCCCGGGAAGAAGTATGGTGTTGTTGTCCCGGCACGGCATGCATACTCCCACTCAGCCTCGGTCGGCAGCCTGTAGTTTTTACCGGTGACCTTCGTGAGCCACCTGCAGTAGGTCTCTGCGGCATGCCAGCTCATCGAGATGGCCGGCCGCTGTCCCATCCCCCAGTTCTGGTCGGGCTTGCCATAGGGAGGGGTGGCTCCGCTGATGGCGTCAACGCCGGCAGCCTTTGCCCTTGCACCTTCCGTATCGGTACTCCTCCCTTCCGATGCCGTCTGCCTGTAAAACTCCATGTACTCATCCCAGGTCACCTCTACCTCGGCAATGAACAGGGAATCAACCTTAACCTTCTTCTCAGCTTCATCTTCGCCGCGCAGCGGCTCACCCCCGGGACTGCCCATGATGAACTCTCCTCCCGGCACCGCAATCATCCTGAAGGTGACCGCCGAGCCAGGTATCTGCTCGGTAAAATCTTCAAAGCCTGTCACAGTGGCCGGGTACTGATAGAGCGTATCCACCCTGGTCACAGAAGCACCGAAACCGGTGTTGCTCCCATGGAAATAACCCTCTATATAATGTCCGGCATTGAGGTGGCAGCTTATGCACTGCAGGTCCTCTCCCTTTTCAGTCATCTGCTTGTAGTAGAGGTGAGCTTCTGATCCCTCTGTTGTCAGCTGTGCCGGGAAAAGGTTTTCATGGCAATAAATGCAGCTGGAATTATAAACATGCTTCGAGGCTCTCTCAAGTGCAGATGCCGCCTCCCAGTCAAAATCGGCAGAATCCTTTGTCCAGTGGCTCCACAGATCACGCAAGCCTGTCTTCGTCTTTTCAACCAGGTATCCCTCACCCTTCGGTGGAAGGTGGCATTCAGCGCAGCCTGTATGGTAGCCCGACCTGGTGGCGTAGTGAACACCCTGCTTCCAGGAGGTGGTTGCCTGCGGGTGAACATGGCACACAGCGCAGAAATCATTGGTTGAGGTCACGTCTACAGCCTTGCCGAATATGGCAAGGATAACCATTCCGGTCACAAGGCCGATAAAAAACAGTAGCCAGGTTTTCCTCTTCACATAATGGAAATTAACGTTGTCAAGATAGTAAAAAAGAGTTTTTCTTCGACAGCCGGCGAACCACACTCCGGGAGATTCCGTCAGAATTTTCAATGCTAATTTGCTATTTTTGGCAAAAAGCAAAGAAATGAGGCGCACATTACTCACCATACTTCTTTCACTTGTTATTGCTTCTCTCGGGGCACACCCCTGGAAACCAAGACATTACGTTATTATCGACAGTGACGGCGGGATTGATGACCTGAAGGCAATATGCATGCTGATGGCATCACCGGATGTAAGGATTCTGGCAATAACGGCATCGGACGGATTTCACAAGGCTCCTGTGGCTTACGGGAAGCTAAGGGGGCTGGCCGATGGACTTCATCATGAAGGCCTTCCGGTGGCCGGACCGGAAAATGCGGTCACGCTCATTGAGAAGATGCTGGCTTCGGAGACAACACCAGTCAAATTCCTGTCGCTGGGCAGCCTTAAAACCGCAGCAGAGGCAATGGAGCAGGCACCCTCATTCGCCGGCAAGGTGAAGCAGATTTACTGGAGCAACAGCGGGCTGCCGGGAAAAGAGGGAAGCAATTACAAATCTGATCCGGCGTCAGCGGAAAAGGTTCTGGCGGGGAAGATTCCGGTAACTGTGACAGGAGGCGGAGGTGATGGTTTCTATGACGTTCCACTCCTGGATGCCATCAGCCACATCCATTCTCCATATGCAGAAAAGGCAAGAGAGCTGATAAACTCAATGCCATCGCACAGCTTCGTCTATACCGCTTTCGACGAGATGGTACCCCTGCTCCTGCACTTCCCGGAGCTTTTCAGCCCGGAGGGCAGTGATGAAAGTATATCATACCGCACCCCGTCAGACATAGACGGGCTCCGGACAGCAGCGCTTAAAATGCTTCGCGGCGAGACCGTGGAAAGAATGCAGACCATAAAAAGGATGCCATCTGACACATCGTTTTACATGCCTGACATACAGCCTTTCGTTACTGAAATAAGAAACAGGTATGGTGAGGATGAGTGGACCTCGGGAGTGATAGCCAACGAACTGCATCGCCACCTTGGAGTATTTGCAATTATCGGAGTAAAGATGGGCATCAGGGCACGCGAATATTTCTGCACGGGAGTTGATGAGATGGAGGTGACCACCCTTGCCGGATCAACTCCCCCGCTAAGCTGTATGAATGACGGCATCCAGGTCAGCACCGGAGCAACACCGGGGCACGGACTGCTGACGGTCAGCCGGCAGCAGCCCTGCTTACCGGCTGCCGACTTCACCCACAAGGAGCAGACCATTCGTATTACACTGAAGAAGGAGCTTGCCGACCGGGTCTCCGCGGAACTGAAAGAGATTAATTTTATCTACGGACTCGACAGTGATATCTACTGGGAACTGGTCAGAAACAACTCCATCAAGTACTGGCTGCAGTTTGACAGACATGAGATATTTGACATCGAAGTAATCAAATAGATGATATTATGAAGCCGCCGATTCTGATCTGCATCCTGGCAGTATTCATGCAGATGGTTGCATGCAGCAATGAGCAGGCGACTGCTCCGGCTGTTATACCACAACCTGTTGAAATGGTCTTGTCGCACGGCCGGTTCAGGCTTGCACCCGATACCCGCATTTCATGGTCAGGCAGTCAGGAAGCGTCAGCCGTGGCCGCACAGCTTGCCTCGGTGTTGCGCCCTGCAACAGGTTTTGAACTGATTGTGTCGGAAGGAATTGACGGTGATATCTCGTTACTGATTGATGCCTCTGAAGAGTGGAAACCCGAAGAGTACCGGCTGACAGTAGAAAAAAATAAAGTGATAATCACTGCCGGATCAGGAGCGGGACTGTTCAGGGGAATCCAGACACTGAGACAGTTGCTGCCGCCACAGGCATTCTCGCACAACCGGGCAGAGGGGGTGAAATGGGCAATTCCCTGTGTCAGAGTGACAGACTATCCGCGCTTTGGGTGGAGAGGAATGCATCTCGACGTCAGCAGGCATTTCTTTGACAAGGAGTTCGTGAAAAAGTACATCGATATCCTCGCCATGCATAAGCTGAATGTTTTCCACTGGCACCTGGTAGATGACCAGGGATGGCGGATAGAGATAAAAAAGTATCCTGAGCTCACTGAGGTCGGAGCCTGGCGCGTCGACCGCGAGGACAAACCCTGGGACTCCAGGCAGCCTCAGCAACCCGGCGAAAAGGCAACATACGGCGGCTTCTACACACAGGATGATATCAGGGAGATAGTGGCATATGCGGCTGATAGATTTATCACAGTTGTACCGGAGATAGAGATGCCGGCGCATGTCGGGTCGGCCATGGCCGCCTGCCCGGAATACTCATGCACGGGAGGCCCCTTCACCGTTCCTCCCGGCGGGGTTTGGCCAATAACGGACATATACTGCGCCGGCAAGGAGGAGACATTCGCTTTCCTTGAGGATGTGCTGACCGAGGTGATTGATCTCTTCCCGTCAGAATATATCCATATTGGTGGCGATGAGGCTGATAAAACGGAGTGGAAACGTTGTCGCGACTGCCAGGCACGTATGCGGAAAGAAGGATTGAAGGACGAACACGAACTGCAGAGCTATTTCATAAAACGAATCGAGCTGTTTTTAAACTCCAAAGGCCGCAGGCTTATCGGTTGGGATGAGATACTCCAGGGCGGACTGGCTCCCGAAGCCACTGTTATGTCATGGCAGGGATTCGAGGGAGGCATCGCAGCCGCAAGATCAGGCCACAAGGCGGTAATGGTCCCCACGTCACACTGCTATTTGAGCGTTTACCAGGGAGACCCCGTAACCGAACCGGAATCGTTCCGCGGATTGCTGACACTCAAAAAGGTCTACTCGTTTGAGCCTGTACCCCCGGAACTTACCGCTGAAGAAGCAGAGCTGATCATCGGGGCTCAGGGATGCCTCTGGACTGAATACATTACTGACGGGACAAGAGCTGAATACATGATACTGCCAAGGCTGAGCGCACTTTCAGAGGTAATCTGGTCCCCGTCAGACAGACGAAACTGGGAAGAATTCAACATTCGCCTCCCGAAGATGTTGGAAAGGTTTGACGCGGCAGGCATCAACTACTCGCGGGGTTCATACCGTGTCGACATGTATGCTTCATATGACGAGGCATCAGGAGACATCATACTGGAAATGGCATCGGAGCAGCCCTCCCCTGAAATCAGGTACACAACCGACGGATCCGATCCCTTGCCTGGTTCCGAAGAATATTCCGGGCCCCTCAAGATGACGGGAAAGACCACTGTGAAGGCAGCAATTTTTGAAAACGGGAAAATGATTGGCGGAATAAGCTCGAAAGCAATCAACATCAACAAGGCCACCGGTATGAAGGTGCAGTACAACATTCCCTTCTCTGACAAGTACAGGGGTCACGCTGACCGCACACTGGTCAATGGCATAAACGGCAGCGGCGACTTCAACGACGGACACTGGCAGGGATTTGAAGGAACCGACATGGATGTGGTCATAGATCTGGGTGACGAAACAACAATATCATCAATATCATCGGGTTACATGGCCGCCGTCGGAAGCTGGATCTTCCTGCCACGCAGCGTTGAATACTCCTGCTCGAATGACGGCAACGATTATACTCCCCTGGGCACGGTGATCACAGAGGTTGACCCTGCCGATCAGGGCAACATGATTGAGGTATATTCTTCATCCTTTCCGGCTGTAAACGCAAGGTATGTCCGTATAGTGGCGCGTGGTCTCATAACCTGCCCGCCATGGCATGCCGGCGCCGGAAACAAAGCATGGCTCTTCTGTGATGAGATCAGTGTGGAATGATGCACGGGTTACTATTCCCGGTGCTTATCCAAAGGTGGGTCATGCATCATTGTAGATGGCCGGGCGAAACCACTGATGGCGTAAGGAATAATGAGAGCGTCTGACGTTTTGAGGTGAAAATGTTCAATGGATGTTAAGTGCTGAAGCGGTAATCAACGGTTGCCGTTAATCTTTTTTTCACGTATCTCGCGAAACTCGCCGAACAGTCTGGAGCCGTCGTACCACTTGACAGCCACACCGTAAAGCAACGCTGTCCAGAAAGAGAAGAGTGCATATACAAGTGCCGGCTTGACCATTTCATTGCTCTGTATCAGCGTGCCGGCCACCAGCAACGCCAGGGTGGTATTCTGCAGGGCCACCTCAACACCTATTGTCCATGATGTCCTCAGCCCTGTTTTTCCGAACAGTCCCATTGCCATCCCGGCAGCAAATCCGGCAAAATTAATCAGAACAGCGTATGGAATTATCTTCCAGAAGTCCTCTGTTGTAATCCCTGAACCACCGCTTGATTCCTTTGCAAAAGCTATAATGGCATAGACTCCTGCAAACAGGATAATCATCACATTCCGAACCGGCTTCTGAATCCTGTTGGCTATCTCCTCCCTGAAGTACTTCAGCACTATCCCGGCCATTGCCGGCAGTATGGATATAAGGAAAATCTGCAGGAATGATTCTACAAACGGGAGTTCAAAAGGAGAGTGCCTGCCAATGAATACCGTCAGCGCGAGATTGACCAGCAGCGGGATGGTTAACAGTGTCAGGAGGCTGTTTATGGCAAGGAGTGATACCGAGAGAGCCACGTTACCCCTGAACAATACAGTGACAAAACCTGAAGTCGTGCCGCCGGGGCATGCTGCAAGAATGATAAAACCAACCTTCAGGGTTGGAGGGAGATCAGTAAAACCTATTATAAGGAATACTATCAGCGGCAGTAGTATCATCTGTGAGACAAGCCCAAGGATAAATGCCTTCGGCGACCGGCGAATCTCCTTCAGATCGGAGAAATTGATTGACAGCCCCACACCGAACATGATGGCAGCCAGCACGGCACTGACAAGAAAATCGATATAGGTCAGATTCATCACTGTAAAGAAAATGGATTTTCACCACATGACAATAAACAATCAGGTCCTGAATTGCTGAACCGGAAAGCCACTTCCAGCCCGGAAATGAGTCAGCATAATTCAGTCATTGACTATTCGCAATACGCAAATCCTCACACCCCCGTGGGATCAGCAACCAGGCCCATGAATACGATTGTGCCGGTGGTTGTCTCCCTGATAAAATAGAGGAACGGCCTGTTGATATCTATCACCTCAGGCTCAGGAGGAAGTGATGTGCGGGTAAACCCTGCTACAGTAGCTGCAGCAGCTTCAGTACCCTCTTCCTTGTTTTCGATAAATGTCTGGTGAAGAACAAATGAGATGAATATCTCCTCGTCACTTATCCGGCTGAAGTCAGCAGTGCCGGGATCAAATGCCCGGCCCATCCCCAGGCTGATCAGATCATCGTTCAGCTTACGCTTGTATTCGTACCTGAATTTCGGCATGTACAACTCAACCTCAGTCGGCCCGTATGACAGGCTTTCCATCCACTCCTCCCACTTGCCGGCATCAAGTCCGGTAACAATCTCCGAAAGGGCGATTCCTTCATCAGGAAGAGCCACCACCATCGAGTAGTTACCCTGCCCGTACGGCAACTCAACCAGCGTCACCTTCTCCGGACGCGACATGGAGAATTTCTGCTTCTGAAACATCACCGGCACATTTACAGGATTACCGGGAGTGACAAAAAACGGACGCTCAGTTGTATTCTTAACGTCAAACTGATGTTTCCACTTGCCATTGAAGTAAACCGCATTGATAAGCAGCATCACCAGATCACGGTCAAGTGATGAAAGCATATTCTGAATTCTGTCGTGGGTCTTCTCTTCTATCCAGCCATTGATGATATCCACTGAGCCCGGATCGGTTATGTCAAAATTCCGGGCTTCAGCCAGGTACCACTCCTTCAGTGCATCAATGAAATCCTTCTTTACCGGAAAGTTGTTTTCGGCCCATACCGAGTTGGCAATTTCCATTACAACACGCTCATCCACCGGAACCATCTCAGTCACAAGCTTGCGCCAGGTGTCGTTGATCTCCTCAAGACTCTGGCCGTCATAGCGGAGAGCCGATCTGACCGCGTTGAATGTCTCGCCGGCAGCGCCGTTCAGAGTCATTGAAAGTGCACTGGTGATGCTGAAAGGAGAGATCATGATGTTCGTACCTGATCCCTCTCCTGCCACCACAGGTTTGAAAAGGTCGAAGGCAAACCTGTTTGTCAATGCCACAACCTCTTTCTGTTTCAGGGTAAGCTCTATCTCCACGGGATCGGTCGGGAGTATCTTTGCCGTTTGATCTTCACATGATGCCATCAGTGCCATCGTGCCTGCAACCACAACAATTGCCAGACTTAAGAATTTATTTTTCATTATTTCCTCTGTTAAGGTACAACATTTATGTACAAATATGATACCAACAGCAAGAGAGTCCCGCTCCCGGCCGGAGTACTTCTCCACCTGAATCCTCTCCCAAAAAGAATCCCGCTCCCGGCCGGAGCGCTCTTTCACCCGGTTCCTCTCCCGAAGAGAGTCACGCTCCCGGCCGGATTACTTCTCCAACCGGGTCCCTGCCAGCAAATAAATCTTTTGTTATACAGTCTGCCTGATTGTGGAAAGAGCAGCCAGGCTTAATGCAAACCATCCTGGCCACCCGGCAGATAATGAGAGGTGATATCATGATTTTTTCATAAGTTAGCGCATAGATTCGATATTTCTGAAATTGGAAAACGCAACACTCCGGCATTTATGGAAATGATCCGCAAACAGCTGGAAACGACCGAAACCTGTGCAGACTGAGAATAACAAACCCGGGCAGAAATGAGTACACTTACCAATGAAGAACTTATCCGCTACCAGAGGCATCTGACAATAGCCGAAATCGGCGGGAAGGGGCAGGAGTTGCTCAAAAAGGCATCTGTCCTGGTGATTGGTGCCGGCGGCCTGGGATCACCGGTGCTGATGTATCTCGCAGCTGCCGGGGTAGGCAGGATAGGCATTGTAGATTCTGATGAGGTCACTACCGGCAACCTCCAGCGGCAGATTCTCTATGAGACAGGCGACGTGACCAGACCCAAGGCCGAAACCGCCGCGAAAAAGCTCAGAAGAATCAACCCTCATACTGAGGTGCTGGCATACCCGGTGCGGTTCACTGAAGAAAATGCCGGCAGGTTAATGGCCGGATATGATATTGCCGTCGATTGCTGCGATAACTATTCAACCCGGTATGTCCTGTGTGACGCAACCCTGAAGGCTGGCATACCGATGGTTTATGGCGCCGTAAGGGAGTTCATGGGACAGGCTTCGGTCTTGAACTACAGGGGTGGCCCCACATACAGGGATCTCTACCCCGAAGACATGCTCCCGGAGAGGGAAGAGAGATCAGTCGCTCCCGGTGTAGGGAGTTCTGTTCCTCCAGGTGTAGAGAGTTCAGCCGCCACCGGTGTGGAGAGTTCAGTCGCTCCCGGTGTGACAGGCCCCCTTCCCGGCATAATAGGTGCAGTACAGGCATGCGAGGTGATCAAGATAATAACCGGTGCCGGTGAAATACTCTCCGGCCGCCTGTTTCAGGCAGACATGCTCAACAATAGAATCGATATTATTACCCTTTGAAACAGCTGGTAATGCTTTCCCCCAGCCACTCAAGAGTCGTCCTGGCTCCGTCAGCAAATGAAACCGGATGATATCCAAGTTCAGCTTCGGCCTTGCCGCTGCTCAGGCTCCAGTGACACAGGTATTTCTTGATCCATGGAGGGGTGATCAGCGGCGGTATGCCCGTAAACGACGCCTGCCATTCCATCACCCCGGCTACTGCCGACATCAGGCTGACCGGAACCCTTACCAGCCACAGGCGCCTGCCGGTAAGAGTGGCAAGGGTCTCAAAGAAGCGGTCAAAGGTCAGGTTCTCTCCGCCCAGTATATATTGTTCACCCGGCCTGCCCTTCTGAGAAGCCAGAATATGCCCTCTGACAACATCATCAACCATGACGTAATTACCCACGCTTTTGCCGTCACCCGGAATGATGCGCCATCTACCCCGGGCATAAAGGGAAATCATCTTCGTGACCGAGTTGCTCTCATTGATCGGTCCCGGACCGTAAACTCTTGTCGGATTAACAATCACACATTCCATCCCGTCGCGGTTGTAAGACCTTACCAGCTCCCCGGCCACTGCCTTGGTCTCCTCATACTCATTGAACCATGGCACTGTACGTGGGAATGATTCATCTATGGGATCGGTTCCCGGCGAAGGCCCTATCACTGCAGCCGAAGAGGTGAAGACAAAACGCCTGACCCCTGCTTTCAGGGCAGCCTTCAGCACGTTCTCCGTTCCGGCGACATTGATCCTGTATGGAAGGCTCCTGTCCTTAGACCAGGGTTTGGCATACGCAGCAAGATGAAAAACCGTGTCACAACCTGGCAAAGCTTCATCAAGTGCATCCACGGCATCAAGGTCACCCACAACAGGTGTTACTCCCGGAAGGGAGGAGAGAGCCCTGAACTTATCAGGCGACCGTACAAGGCATTTCACCTTATTCCCGCCGGCGGAGAGCTCCTCAACCAGCCTCCTGCCAATAAAACCGTTCGATCCGGTCAGAAAACAGTTCATACCAGGCTCCTTTCAGATATCAAATATACCTGAACGAAGCCACAAATCAGGCTGTTCAAACATCAATTCCGTGAAAAACCGGATAAACTACTGCAATTTCACCTTTATCGAGGCTGCCGACCTGTATTTACTGTCACTTTCCGACACAGCGGAAAAGGTTATTTCAGCCTTTTTGCTGCAGCCCTGCTTTGCCCTGACATAAACGGGGACCTTCACTGTTTTGCCGTCACCGGGGGCAACTATCTCATTAAACAGTTTAACCTCCCATCCGTCACCCGTGACAACGGCGTACAACCTGCACAGATCATCTCCTGAAACACCGAACTCAACAATTCCTTCACCGGCTATCTTCTGAGCAGCCTTTCCGGCAGAAACGGTTACCGGTTCCCTGACAACATCCGAATCAAGTGACCTCACTCCGACTGTGTATGAGAGAATTTCCTGCTCATTTCTATGAATGTCAATGATATAGAAATGGAGCCTGTTGTGGGTGTCAACATATTCAAACTCGCTGCCTGAATTCAGTCCCGCGTGGAAAAGCGCATCATTAAGCTGCCGGTAGTCTGCCACTGTACGCATCACCTTTTCACCATCGGGCTTAACATAATCCACCATGTTGATATCCTCAGGGTGAGCATCAATTACCCAGTTAAAGCAATTGAATCCGTTGGGGCCGCCGTTGCTTCCCTCCCCGTCGGTGTTCATTGCCATCAGCACCCCGTTGTCAGGGCAGAAGGAGTCATACCCGATACGCTGCACCACTTCGAGGGAGTAGTAATTAAACCTTGGCTTGCCCGGAGAGAGCGGGTCTGTAGCCGGATCGGTCACAGGTGTACGGTCATGAGGCTCAGCGCCGTCTAGCCGTACCATCATACCCGCATATTCACCAGGCAATGGCTGAACGGCGCGTGCCGTGATCCGTGCAATCACAGGTGCCAAAGAAGCCAGCCCTTCACGGCTCACGGTAATAATATCATGTTCGGTAATAAACCCGTTCACAAGCCTGTTGCGCAGCATCAGCCCTGCCGGCATTGCTGCCCCCGCTATGGGTGGCACCACCCACCTCATATGAGGGCCGCCGGGGCCATTGAATGAACCGCGGTCCATCATGTCCCAGGGCCCTGATCCGGCTCGTCTGTAAGGTTTGATATAGGGATTATTGTTGTTGTCACCTGTTCTGAAGGCAAAGTGCCCCAGCTCATGGGTGATGGTGCCTGAATTCTCACCCTGCCGTATGGATGAAAGACCCCATTGCATCTGGCCTGCCTTCCAGGAAGTCCATTCAACATACCGTGTGGGAGCCCAGCGCGGCATGTCAGGGTTCGGATTGCCCCACTCAGCCGGAATCTCATCCCTGCTGTTGAACTTCATCTCACCAAACTCCTGCCATACACCTGTCTCATCATACCCTGCATATACTCTCAGGATGGCATCATAATTGCCTTTTATGTCACCTTTGTCGGCACGCCAGAGAGAGTCAATGTCGCGCTCCATCCGGTAATTCACCTTTGATCCGTCAGGTGTGGCACTGTTCTGCCCCCACTCGCTCAGCCCGTATGCCCACAGTGGTTTCGGCATACGGTATGGACCGAAGGCTTCAAGCTGTGTTATTCCGAACTTTCCCCTCGACTGTTCCATCCAGTATCCGTTTATGGTCTGACCATAATTGACGGCCGAAGGCCTGAGCCAGAAATCAGCATAAAACTGCGGTATCTCACTTCGGTCTACCGGATCAATCTGAGGATTTCCAAAAAGGTCTGATCCTTTGGGCAGGGTCATCACAAAAGGCTGGTCAGAAAAGTCAACGGCTACCAGTGCCATCCGGAACCCACGCTCAGGCTTCAGGGCCGGATCAGCCCAGTTCTTGCCGGGGATCGGCCTGTAGTCATCCCAGGTCATCTCATCCTGATCCTGTACCACCTGCGGATCTATCGGAACATAAACAGAGTGCTCAACTTTTCCTGTCTGGCCGGAAGCTGCAATCACTATAGCCAGCAATGCAGCAGCAAGAGCTAATCTGTGCTTCATCACCTCTCCCTTGTTTTAATTATTGACTATTACTCTTCCCTGTAAAGCCCTTCCCTTGACAGCAGGTGATCAAGATTGGCAAGACCGTAAACTACTACAGCAGTTACCACTGAAGTATGTTCCTGGTACTCCGAGATGCTCTTGTCATATGTGTCGCGTTCAGTATGCCATATCTCCCCGTAATTGAAATTGTAACCCTTGACATCCGGGCCATCGAAATTAAGCGTGGGAACACCGTTTATTGCAAAATATGCATGATCAGAACCGCCTGCCGAAGCCGGACGGGGCCGGGGCGGATCAGTACGTTTCCTGAGTGTGAAGGGGAAGTCAGGATTGATGCTGTTGAGCGGTTTGCATATTTTTTCAAAATCATCGTACATGGCTGGCGGAACAGTAATCCCGGAGTTTGGCATCGGTCCCCCGTCACGGTTGAAGTAGTTGGAGATCTTCGGCAGCTTCTCCATATTGGTTTCAACCCAGTGTTTTGAACCAACCAGTCCGAACTCCTCGGCAGCCCAGAGGCATGCCAGGATGGTGCGGTCAGGCTTGCCGCCGGCAGCCATTATCAGGCGTGCCGCTTCCATGACCGGGCTGACGCCTGATCCGTCGTCCACACCACCGGTTGCAACATCATATGCATCAAGATGACCGCCCATCATCACATACTCATTCGGGTATTTCTTGCCCTTGATTACACCTATCACACTGTAATACTTCACCGGCCCGGGTTTGAAGTGATTCCTTATATCGAACTCGAGGAGAAAATATCTTCTCTCACGGGCCATTTGTGCAATTATATCATACTGGTGTTCATCAAGCTTGATATCGCAAACTGTAGGAAGGTTGTCAAATGAGATCCTGTCGATGTTCTTCCTGTCATACAGCGCCCTGATGGGTACTTCAGACGACTGAATCACGCCAAGGATTCCTGCCTCGCACATCTCACGATAAAATAGAGCAGGCACCTCCCTGAGCTTATGGAGTTCCTTCGGGGGTGCATCCCTGTTCATCATGTTCTCACGCATGATCTCCCTGTTAAGCAACGCGACGGAGTCATTGTAAACCATGGCGGCAGCCCTTAGGCTGTCGCCACTGGGCGAGCAGTCAACAGGCCAGCCCTCATTCTTCCCTCCGATAAGCACCCAGGCTCCCTTCAGTGCGCCCTTCATCCTTTCAAACTCATCCCTGCTTTTGGGCTCGAGGAGTACATGTCCGCGCTGAACTCCCTTTGTGCCGGCAGTATATGAAGGAGTGGCAAAATGCAATATCATTCCGTTTTCAGAGAGCATCCTGCCGAACCATGGGCCGCGGTTGAAACCAACCGGAACTGTTCCGGCTTCGTCCATGATCACCTCCATGCCCCAGCTTCTGAATTGTGACGCACACCATTCAGCTGCATTCTCATATGCATCGGAACCAACAAGCCTTCCACCGAAACGGTTGGAAATGACATCAAGGTGATGCATCGTACGGTTGTCTGTCTGGCCCAGTTCTATGATCCGGTCAACAACCTTGTTCTGCTGAGCCTGCATCCCTGTAGCAAGCAAAATCAGCAATAAGGGAAGAAATAATTTTTTCATGTCACTCCTTTTGGATTTTTAGCACCGCCAAACTATAAATTAAGGTTAAGAAATAGAAGGACAACAGCACCTTATTATGATGCCGGATAGTTAAAAAAAGTTATATTCTGACCGGTGTGCTGCCTTAAGTAGTGAAATCCAAAAGTTTTTCGGCCAGAATGGCAACACCCTTGCCCGCACCCTCGGAAATATAATCGACCTTGTGGTTTGTGTAAACTGAAACCGGTTTCGGATCAATCAGAAAAACCGGTGTTCTTGCCGGAACATAGTGTATCAGCCCGGCAGCCGGATAAACATTCAACGATGTGCCAATCACGGCGAAAAGATCAGCCTGTGAGGCTATGTCTGCCGCTTCCTCCATGGCAGGTACAGCCTCACCAAACCAGACTATGTTCGGACGCAGTAATGACCCGTCAGCAGCCTGTTCTCCCGGGCTGATATCACGATAGCCAATATCTATGACCATGTCAGGGTTCTTGCTGCTGCGCGCCTGTGTCAGCAACCCGTGAAGATGGATGATGTTTTTACTGCCTGCTCTCTCATGAAGGTTATCAACGTTCTGTGTGATAATATGCACATCAAACAGCTTCTCAAGCGCTTTCAGACCCGTATGGCCCGGGTTAGGCACAGCCTTCTCCAACTGGCGCCGGCGATCATTGTAAAACTTCTGCACCAGGTCAGGATTACGGTACCATCCTTCGATGGTTGCCACATCCTCAACCTTGTGCTCCTCCCAAAGACCTCCGCTGTCACGGAATGTTTTAATGCCGCTCTCTGCGCTCATTCCGGCTCCCGTTAAGATGACCAGTTTTTTCATCATAATATAATTTTGATTTTAACGACATGATGGAATCTGCATGACCGAAAATCAAATAAAAAGGTGTTTGTGTATTTCAACAGTCCGGTATCATTTTCAAACAATTGCTCATAACTGTCTGATTATCAGGAGTGATCATTTCTTTTCCAATTGATCACTCCAATTAATTGGTAATGTGCCTGTTGGCAAACACTTGCAGGTCTGTTATCTGTTTGACACATGCAGGTTTCATGTCATGAATTTAAGAAAAAACGGGGAAATAAAAAATGCCGGAGAGCAGGGTATTTGAGGTTGCAAATCATACCCTGACTTTTGCCGGGTATACAGTGTCAGGACATTTTTTTGTAACTTGTGTCTGTCGGAACCACATGAAGAACCTGCTGATAATATTAGCCCTCGTTGCCTTCCTGCCATCAGACCAGGAAGAGGTTCGCTACACTCAGGCCCGAAGCCGGATGGTGAAGAGCCAGATAGCTGCACGCGGCATCTCTGACCCTGCCACGCTGAGAGCCATGGAGCGGGTCCCGCGCCACCTGTTTGTACCTGCAGCCCTCGCAGGTTCAGCATACAGTGACCAGCCACTGCCGATAGGTTACAACCAGACCATATCACAACCGTTCATTGTTGCCTATATGACTGAACTGTCAAAGCCGGCCAAAGGTAAAAAAGCCCTGGAGATAGGTACAGGCTCGGGGTACCAGGCTGCCGTACTGGCCGAGATTGTTGATACGGTCTATACCATTGAGATTGTGCCGGAGCTGGCCAGGGAAGCTGCTTCGCGGCTTAAGGTACTGGGTTACGACAATATAGTTGTCAGGTACGGCGACGGGTACAAGGGGTGGCCTGAACACTCTCCCTTTGATATAATACTGGTGACTGCCGCAGCTGACCATATACCCGAACCACTTAAGGAACAGCTGGCAGAGGGAGGACGGCTGGTGATGCCGGTAGGAAATCCTGCGACATTTCAGGAGCTTATAGTGCTGACCAGAAGAAAGGGCAGGATAACCGAACAGCGGCTTGCTCCGGTACGGTTTGTTCCTCTGAAAAGATTAAAATAGCTATTTTTACAAGCCCCGCACACTGACCGGGCTGAGGAATGCTGAACCTGTTAATACACCTGCAATGATATACGTAATTATAGCGGCAGCAGTTATATTGCTGCTTTCGGCATTACTGATCTTCAACTCCCTTATCCGGAAAAAGAACGACGTGGAGAATGCATTTGCCTCCATTGACGTTATGCTCAGGAAAAGGTATGATCTTATCCCACAGATCGTTGAAACCGTAAAGGCTTACATGAATTATGAAAGAGAGCTCCTCACCAAAATTACTGAATTGAGGATCAGGGCAATGTCACAAACGCTAACGGCAGAGGAGAGGGTGCAGGTGGAAAACCGCCTCGGTACCAGTCTGACTGATCTGCTGATTGCAGTGGAGAATTACCCTGATCTCAAGGCCAGCACCAGCTTCCTGCAGTTGCAGGCTACCCTCAACGAGGTGGAGGAGCAGCTTGCAGCATCACGCCGTGCATTCAATGCTGCCGTTACAGTATATAACAACAGCATTGAGGTTTTCCCTTCGAACATTATTGCCTCCATGATGCGATATAAGAGAAGATCTCTCTTTGAGATCCCCGCAGCGAAACGGGAAGAGGTCAGCTCCATACCGCCCGTTAACATGGTATAAAGCATAATACCAGAATGAGCAGATACGGCACCTTCAGGGAGTTTTACGAAAAAGAACTGCTCCCCGATCTCGAATCAATTGATATGCGGCGCAGGGCAACCAATAAAAAGGTCCTGACCGTCCTGTTTGTTACAGCCGCTGCCGTGCTGGCGGAGCTGTTGCTTATACCTGACAACACGGATTTCCCAAAGTCGGCACCGATGATTATTACCGCCTTCGCGGGACTGGTTGCTGCCGGAATTGTCAGCAAAAACTACAGGAAGGAGTACAAGGAAAAGATAATAGCACGTATCGCAGGATATGCAGAGGAAGGGCTTACATATAAGCCTGACGCATCCATTGCCAGGTATGATTTCGTGAAAAGCAGGATTTTTACACTCTCATGCGACAGGTACAGCGGAGAGGATTATTTTCGCGGCAGGATAGGCAAGACTGAAACAGAGTTTTCTGAAGTCCACGCCATGCACCGGAATACCAGCGGTACGGGCAGCCAGCAGAGGGATAATTATACTACCATATTCAAAGGCATATTCATTATCGCAGATTTCAACAAGAATTTCAGAACACATACTGTTGTGCTTCCGGACACTGCCGAAAAGCTCTTCGGCAAATTCGGACAGTCGCTCCAGTCTGTTTCATTCGGCAGGGGTAAACTGATACGCCTGGAAGACCCCCGCTTTGAAAAGGAGTTCTGCGTTTACGGTGATGACCAGATAGAGTCAAGGTATATCCTCACCCCTTCCCTGATGGAACGGATACTTGCCTTCAGGGAGAAGTGGAAGACAAAAGTGTACCTCTCTTTCCTCGACTCAAAGGTCTATATAGCCATAAGCATGAACAGGGACCTCTTCGAGCTCCGGCCTTTCAAGCCTGCAGCCGACTTTGACTTCCTTGAAGAGACTCTCCGGTTCCTGACACTGCTTACCGGGGTGGTTGATGATCTCAACCTCAATACCCGTATCTGGACCAAAGAATAACCTCACTCTCAACCGTACCTGAAGGGCATCATCATGAAAAGGCAGACACATTTTTATGGAATGATAGTCCCGCTTTCAGAGATGACCATTGCAGATTTGCTACCTTTGTCTTTATGGAAAAACTAAACCTCTTTTTTGACCGGATAAAGGATCTCAGCTTCTGGCAGAGGCTCTTCCAATGGAGAAGAGTCCGGAACCTCAGCTTTGATGCCTACGAGGAGTTCCGTGCACTCGCCAGGGAGACAGAGGCTGTCAGGGAGACCGCCGGCAGGCTGCAGAACCGCATCACGGAACTGTCGGCACACAACGAAAACCTCTCCCGGAGGGTGCATGAGATGGAGGTGCAGTCGGCACGCAAGGATGCAAATATCGAGGAGCTCAACGGGCGCCTTCGCGAAGACTCAGCCAGCATACAGGAACTCACAAAAAAAGTGGCAGGTTTCGAAGCCACACGTGAAGACAACGTTAAAAACTATAACGAGAACATCGCACGGCTGAACCAGACCAAGGAGAGCCTCGAGGCTGAACGGCGCAGGCTGAACGACGAGAAACACCGCGAGACGTCTGAAAGGCTGGAGGCCATGAAGAGGCAATGGTCAGAGCACGAAGCAGACGTGAAGAACTCCATCATACGCATCTGCGATGTCAACCACGTTAACTACGTGGAAAAGGTCCCCTTCAGGGGAAATCCCGACAACACAATCGAGATCAGCGGCGAGTATATCATCTTTGACGCCAAAAGCCCGGCAGGCGACGATCTCACCAACTTCCCGAACTACATCAAGACCCAGGCTGAAAACCTTAAGAAATACGCCAGCCAGGATAATGTCAGGAAATCGATATTCCTGGTTGTGCCGACCAATACCATCGACAGTATCAGGCAGCTGACATACCGGCTGGGTGACTATGACGTATTCGTGATCACAAAGGATGCCCTGGAGCCGGTGATACTGTCGCTTAAAAAGATCGAGGAGTATGACCTGGCGGAGAAACTGAGCCCGGAGGACCGTGACAGTATCTGCCGTATCATCGGCAAGTTCGCCCACACGGCCAAGCGACGGATACAGGTTGACCAGTTTTTTTCTGAAGAATTCATTGATATCGTCCTGAGAAGCCAGAAAGAACTGCCTGAAGATCTCAGGAAGCAGGTCATCGAGTTCGAAAAGTCGGAAAAGCTGAATCCACCGACTGAAAGACGCGCCAAGATCATCTCGATAGACGAACTGCAGAAAAAGAGTGAAGAAATCGATGCGGAAGCGCAGTCGAGGAAACTCTCCCCTCACGTTTCCAATGATGAGTCGTGAAAAACCTGTGCCGCGGAAAGGAATTCAAGGGAGAAAAGTCAAAGGAACTGAGAGCGAATTATGAAAGCAAAAGGAAGAGATACCAAGCCCCATGTAGGTATATTCGGACGGAGGAATGTGGGCAAGAGCTCACTGATAAATGCGCTTGTTGGTCAGGATATTGCCATAGTCTCTGAAATAGCCGGCACAACAACTGACCCGGTGAAAAAGAGTATCGAGATCCATGGCCTCGGGCCGCTTATTCTCATTGACACGGCGGGAATTGATGATTCGGGAGAGTTGGGAGAGCTCAGGATAAAAAAAACAATGGATGCCCTGAAGCTTATTGATCTGGCTATCCTGGTACTTTCTGACAACAGCTTTGACGACCATGAAGCCGAACTTACGCAGGAGTTCGGCAGACTCGATATTCCTTATGTGATTGTACATAACAAAAGTGACCTCTCTCCGGTTAAGGATGAGTTTCGCAAAAAAATCAGGAATCTCACCGGCAGGGAGGTTGCCGCTTACTCGGCATTGTTCCCTGACAGGTACAATCCTGCCCTCCTGGAAATGATAAAAGAGGCCATGCCCCCGATTACAATGAAGAGCCATGGCCTGATAGGTGACCTCGTGAATCCCGGCGACATAGTCCTCCTTGTGACACCTGTTGATATTGAAGCGCCTGAAGGGAGGATGATTCTCCCACAGGTGCAGGTCATAAGAGATGCCCTTGACAATGACTGTACGGCAATCATCCTCAAGGAGACTGATATAGAGTCATTCCTTGAAAAGACCGGCATCAGGCCGCAGCTGGTGGTAACTGACAGCCAGGTATTCGGAAAGGTTAATGCAGTTATCCCCCGTGATATCCCGCTGACAGGTTTCAGTATCGTGCTGGCCAGGCAGAAGGGCGACTTCGAAGAGTACCTTCGCGGAACGCCGAAGATCGGGGAGTTGCAGGACGGTGACAGGGTGTTGCTGCTGGAATCATGCACCCACAACGTCTCCTGTGAAGATATCGGGAGAGTCAAGATTCCCCGCTGGCTGACGAACTTTACAGGAAAGAAGCTTGATTTTGATGTCGTTGCAGGGCTTGACACCTTTCCGCGGCCGATAGAGGATTATGCCCTGGTTATCCAGTGTGGCGGATGCATGGTGACGCACCGGCAACTGGTTAACAGGTTGCGCGAGCCAAAAAAACATAATGTTGCCATTACCAACTACGGAATGGCCATTGCTTACCTTCACGGTATTTTCGACCGCGCCATTGAACCGTTCACCGGCAAACGGCAGGAAGCAGGTGATCTGTGAACAGGAATCTAATCTCCGGCAGGCTGAGAGTGAAAGCCGGGGATCATCTTTAACTCAGGGTACACCACAGTCAAAAACAAAGGCCGGGGATCTTGCCTGACCGCCGGCCATTTGCCTGTTTTCATTGGAACATATCACGTTCAGGGGGTCTGCATGACGTCAGCCCTCCTCCCCGGTACCCTTCAGGTATTTGTCAAGGAATTGAAGTATCTGTGAATATGCCTTGATTTCATTTTCCTTTTTGATAAAGCCGTGGCCTTCGTCAGGGAAGATCACATACTCCACCGGCACACCGGCAGCCCTGATAGCCTCAACCATCTCGTCAGACTCTACCTGCAGTACCCTCGGGTCATTGGCCCCCTGAAGCACCATAACAGGGTTCTTTACATTCTGCCCGTGGAAAAGCGGTGAAATATTATAGAGCCTTACCGAGTCAGCCGTGAAGGGATCACCCATCTCGGTATAGAGAGCATCACGGAATGATGCCCAGTAAGGCGGTATTGACTTTAGGGTGCGCAGCCAGTTGGTCACCCCGAAGAGATTGACGCCAACCCTGAATTCTTCGGGAGCCGATGTCATGGCTGCCATGGTCATGAATCCGCCGTAGCTTCCACCGATGATGCCGATCTTTTCACCGTCGATATATTCCTGTGCCTGCAACCACTTCTTGCCCCAGATGCAGTCTTTCAGGTCCTTGTCACCGTGGTTCCGGTCATCCATCCTGTAGAAGCTCTTTCCATACCCGCTGCTACCGCGGTTGTTCACTCCGAGCACTGCATATCCATGGTTTACAAGATATTGTATGATCGGATTATAGTATGCCATTGTCTGTCCGCCCGGTCCGCCATGCACCCATACCAGTGCCGGAACCTTGTTTTTCTTTGTTGCCGTCAGTGGCTTGTAGTAGATGGCAGGGATCTCCAGGCCGTCAAACGAGGAGAACCGCACCACCTGCGCATCGACAAGGTCAGCCGGGTTGATCTCCGGGTTGAGGACGTCTGTCAGCTTCTTTATCCCGGTACTTCCAAACTCATACAGATAGAGGTCACCCGGTGTTTTGGATGTGCCAAGACTGAGCAACAGGTACTTCTCGCTCTCTGAGATTGCGAGCTCGTTGACGCTGGCTCCGGGGACCTCCGGATGGGTAACCTTCTCCCCTGTCGCATAGTCAGTGATGTTTACCTGTATCCGGCCATCCTCGTTGATTCCTATGAGCTGGTATTTTTCATTCCTGCTCAGCCAGCTGCCGGTGACATCCCAGCTGGTTTCATAGAGAAGCTCACGCTCGCCGGTAGCCGGGGAGTACCTCATGAGGTATGAAAACTCCCTGCCTGCATCGGTAGTATAGAAGAACCACGCATTGTCATTCGTAAAGCCGGAAGCCGAGTACATCCCGGGCATGCCGGGTTCGGAAACCTCTTTCGTCTCCCCCGTGGCCAGGTCATGGATAAAAAGCTGCGACTCGCTGGTAGTAATCGGTTTTACCATCGCTATGATGCTTCTGTCCCTGCTGGCTCCGGCATATTCGAGCCCCATGCTGTTTTCCCACACCATCTCCTCCTTCCATTCACCCACATTCATCCTGTAAAGGTCGAAAAACCTGGCATCACGCTTGTTGGAAAGAAGATAGATCACCTTCTTGTCAAGGCTGAAGCCGCTGAATGATGCCTTAACGGCTTCACCGGGAGTCAGGTCGGTGCTGGTTCCGTCCTCATTTAAAAGATAAATATGATCGTTCTCATTCCCGCCCTTGTCTGATGAATATAGTATCTGGCCGGTGCCGTGGACATAACCAATGCCAAACAGTGATTCGGTGTCGGAGAAGGTAACCTGCTTCCTGGTACCGTCAGCAAAGTCAATCTCAAACAGGTTATATATCCCGGTCTCATTGCTGGTTACCAGGCCTTTGGTCTCATCAGGCGAGAAGTCTGAAAACCTGATGCTTACGTTTTTGTAGAACTGGTCGATAGTGTACTGCTTCACCTCCTTCTTCCCGGTACAGGAAGCGAGAAAGAGAATAGCGGCAAAAACCATGAATTTTTTCATAGGATCGATTTTAAAGTATTATTAATTAAATAAAAGACTCGAAAATTTCACGGTTGCTGCACAACCTGCACATCAGAATGCCGAAACAAAGCCACCGCTGAGCTTGCCGTAGGGATTTCCGCTGAAGACCCTGGTATATTCGGTTACCAGTCTCACGTTGCGTCTGATGATGTATCCGGCATGCAGGGTTGCAGAACGGTAATCAAGCATATCCAGGTCCGATTCCACCCAGTTGAGCAGCCCGTTGAGATACCAGGTGCTCATATCCCCTTTGGGGGAATAGATCACCTCAGCGAATCCGCCATGGGTAAGCACATTCTTTCTCACCGGCTGCCCCGGATTGAGGTAAACATCCGAATCCGTCCTCCACAGATACTGCAGCCCGATAATCAGCTTTTCGTTGAAATCGAGCACCAGATCAGGGCCGTACATCTTCACCGAGCTCACGATATCACCCGTACCGGTCCACAAAAGCTCCTTCCCGGTGTAACCGAAAAAACCCAGGCTGGCATACTCACCGATATCCTGTGTGACTTTCAGCAGCATATTCTTGTACTTGTCCTTGTCGAAAACATACCAGTGATCGGCACTGCCAAGGCCCGTTCCGCTTATCACCTCAAACACCACTGTGGTACCTGTTTTAAAACCCTTGTCGAGAAGTATCCCCTTGTCATACTTCAGGTTAACAGATGACTGACCCGGCGCTGTAGCATAGATGTGATAGTTTTCAATAGTGTACCGCATCTCGCCCTTGAACATCGGGTCTGAGACTGCAAACTGTCCCAGGTATATATTTATCCCTGTTCTGAAAAGGTCTTTATACATGATGAAGGCATCCTCCAGCCCGGCAACCCTCCCGCGCTCATCAAGCATGAAATAAAAATAATAGGAGAGTCTGTCTGACAACTCACCCCCTGAAAGGATCTTAAGCATAAACGGAGCGGCAAAATCAACGCTGCCCTCACCGTTGAAGTTTGCAGTCACGTGGCCATCAATCCTGAATGCCAGGGGCAGCTCACGGAAAAGCGATAACCGGTCGTCCCCTGTCTGGATGAAATGCCGTGGTGATTCATACTCCGTCATCCTGAAACCGTCACCGGCAAAGTCGTCTCCGAAGGCTTTCAGTCTCGGCATGACAGGTGTATGGCACACCTGGCAGCTGATCTGGTATTTGCGTGCGAATGCCGGTATGGCCGACATCTGCTTATATGGAAGCAGCATAATGATCGTTACGGTCAGTATGGCAGCTCTGGTAATGAAAGAAGTTTTCATATAAATTTCTTTAAGATTTGATTATCAGGGAAGAATCCCGACTGTTGTTGAATGTTCATT
Organism: Bacteroidales bacterium; assembly: GCA_009881065.1. Lineage (GTDB taxonomy): Bacteria > Bacteroidota > Bacteroidia > Bacteroidales > VadinHA17 > SR-FBR-E99. The sequence continues at coordinate 28,179 of WXFE01000103.1, forward strand.
GACCATTATGATCTCTGACTCATCCGGTGGTACTTTAAGAAAGTCGGCTACCGGCTTGACGAGGAGCTGGTAGTTGAGCACAGCTCTTACCTTCATTTCACCGGGTGCAGCATCCCAGGGTATTTTGAATGTGAATTTCTCCACCTTTGTCTCCCTGGGGCCAATGCGGTAATCAACTCCCAGCGAAAAGGTGTTCCACTGCAGGATTGTCATATTCCCCTGCTCGTCGAAAAAGGGCATCCGGAATATCCTGTTCCCGTATGGTATGCCATCGCGCTGCACCCCTTTGAAATCAGTAAGCTTCAGTGGTATAGCCATATCCTGGTAGGCAAGATAATCACCCGAGATGGTGTACTCCTCGCCTTCGAAACCTTTCCTGTCAACCTCCAGGTGATATGTTTTACCCTTTGCATCAGTAGCCTCTACTTCGAGCCAGGCTATGCGGTCTTCCACCGAGCCGGTGGGAAACTTGTGACCGGTTTTCTGATTGAAGAGTACAACGGTAAAGACTACGTTCTCTCCGGGCTCAGCGAGACGCACGTCAGGCTCAATCCGAAGCTCAATGGTTCCTCTTACCTTGCCTGGGTCATGAGCTCCGTGGAACAGGTGGAGGCGGGCATCATCACGCTCCTTCCCCATCAGAGCAAGGGTGTACTGTCCCTCGGGCATGTGGCAGTCCTGGCACCGCACACCCTCCCTGGCGTATGGCCCCTCCATCCATTCCAGTTGCGTGCTTTTCACCCAGATGCCGTAAGGATTTTTCTCATTGTGACAGTTGCCGCAGAATTCCGTGGTCCGGAAGAAATCATTCTGAACGATCTTGTGTGCAGGCGACTGTATTTCCGGCTCCCGACCGCTGTATTTTACCCGCCCGGGTTCGATGTAGTAGCTGAAATTGAAAGGCGGATCAACCTGTGCCCTCCGGGTAAGATGGCAGACCTCGCACGAGACTGACTCGTTTGCCATGCTCTTTTCCGATGGACGCGGCGGTGGAAATACCCCTATCATGTACCCCATCGGTGTATGGCACCCATTGCAACCGTCAACAGCGTCTTTCAGGGAAGGATTAACCTCCGCATGAGGTACGGCAAGCTCAAAATACTCAATCTCATCCCAGTGATGGGTGTAGGCCTGTGACATCATCGCCTGGGACCATTGCTCATAGATGCCCGGGTGACACGAGCGGCACTTGAGGGCCGACTCGAAATCCTTGTACTGGTACCTGCCCTTCAGATCTTCCTGCGGAAGCGATCTGATTATGTTAAAGGCTGCCAGTGAAAGGAGTATTGCTGCAGGAACAATTACCAGCAGCAAAATTATGGTAAATCTGCTTTTCATATATCAGAGATTTAAAACCTAAAGATTACAAAAAAAGAGGGACTATTGCAGAATTATGATATATATGATAGCAAAAAAGAGTGGCTGTAACTTACGTCACATGGCAGATTCATTTCTTTTCATATATTTGGTGCTGTAAATCTGCATCATGACACGCAGACGGGTACTGGAATACAAGATCAAAATCAACCGCTCGGGCATGTACTGAATGCCGCCCGCAAGGCGACGCACCACGGTGAAGTCGCTTCTCTTCGCTTTTTCTTGACCAGTCATAAATCATCAATTCAGAAAACATAAAAACTTAATATCAATGGATACATTAATAATTACAGGTTCAGGACTCACCGTCAATGACGTTGTCAATGTTGCACGATACGGACAGAAAGTGGAGCTTCATCCCGATGCCCGCAAGAGGATTCTCGAATGCCGCGCCATGCTTGAGAAAAAAATCGCCGCAAATGAGATCATGTACGGTGTTAACACCGGCATTGGCGAGTTCTCCGAGATTGTTCTCAACGATGAGCAGATCAAAGAGTTCCAGAAATATCTCGTATATAACCATGCTGCCGGTATTGGTGATCCGGCCCCGATTGAGATTGTCCGCGGTGCGATGCTCAGTCGCATAAATGTGCATGCCCACGGCAATTCGGGCTGCCGTCTTGAGATCACTGAGACCTACGTTGAGATGCTTAACAAGGGTGTCACACCATATGCTTGCCAGAAAGGATCCGTTGGAGCCTGCGGTGACCTGGCACCAATGTCACAGATAGCACTCCTTCTCATGGGCGAAGGGAAGGCGTTTTACAAGGGAGAGCTTCTCAGCGGCGCCGAAGCCATGAAAAGGGCGGGTATCAAGGTGCCCGGACTGCTGGTACGTGACGGACTGGCAGTAATCAACGGTTCGAATATGCTTACGGCCATGAGCGCCATCTGGCTGGTTGATGCCAATAACTGGCTGAAACAGGCTGAGATAGCCGCTGCAATGTCGCTCGAGGCTCTCAAGGCAAACATGAAGCCATACACTCCGCTGCTTCATGAGGTACGCGGTTTCAAAGGAGCCATGCGCAGCGCAAATGCAATCAATAAATGTGTTACGGGCGGTGACCTGAAGGAGGGGCGCATCAAGTCAAAGGTACAGGACGCCTACTCAATGAGATCAACCCCGCAGGTTATCGGCGCTGCACATGATATGCTGGGATATGCCCGCAGCCAGGTTGAGATAGAACTCAACGGCGTTTGTGACAACCCGGTATTCTTCCCTGACAAAGACCTGCAGCTCTCCGGCGCTAACTTCCAGGGAACACCCGTTGCCGTTCCAATGGATATGGCAGGCGCAACAATAACCATGGTGTGCGTGTTGTCAGAGAGGAGACTGAACAGGCTTAACAATCCCGCTCTCAACGTCGGCCTGCCTGCATTCCTTACAAAAGGTGCCGGTATGTTCTCAGGACTCATGCTCAGCCAGTATACTGCTGATATGCTGATTGTGGAACAGAGGATACTTTCAGCACCCGCATCAATACAATCAATACCGGCTGCCGCTGACCAGGAAGATTTTGTCTCAATGGGCATGAACACAGCCATCAAGAACAACCAGATACTTGACAACGCTTACGGCATTCTTGGCATCGAATATATGGCAGCAGCACAGGCTCTTGATTTCAGGAAGAGCGAGTACAGCTTCGGAACAGGGGTACAGAAAGCCAAAGATGTCATCCGCAAACACGTGCAGTTCCTGGATATCGATCGTCCGCTCTATGAAGACCACACCACCATGAAGGAACTGGTGAAATCATGCGAGATTCTGCATGAGGTGGAGAAGACCGTGGGAAGCCTCGAATAGGGTGACAAACGTCAAATAAAGATTCGTCGGATCATTTTAGCGAAGCAGCCAGGTTGCAGGAAGGGTAATGACTTAAGCAACCTGGAGGCTGTAACATCATGGGCACAGAAGGCCTGTTCTGACTATGGCAACAAGCATGGGCTCAGATATGTGCGCATCCCCGAGAGGAGGAAATACAACGAGGAGCTTCTGAAATGCCAGGAACAGCGATGACAACAGAAGCTGGTTCCGGAAAGTCATAGCTTTTTTTTGCTGACGATATTTTTACCTTTGGGTCAGCAACTGTACAAGCAATGAGCATAAAGATTCACGCCGCCCTGCTCCTTTCCATGGTAACAATACTATGCGCCGGTCAGGATGCAGATATTCTGAAATATGTCAATCCCTTTATCGGTACCGATAAGATGGGTCACACCTACCCTGGCGCCACGGTGCCGTTCGG
>WXFE01000104.1 GCA_009881065.1 Bacteroidales bacterium
GTCATCTCAATCATGCCTTGTTATGCCGAGAGGCGTCTAAGTGCCTGTGTTTCAATATGAAAGACACGTCGCTTCATTCAACATGATACTTGATCTATAAGGATAACGTAATGATTTAAAATATGTTACCTTTTTTTGACAAAAACTGAGGCGGGGAGCCCTTCTATTACTCTCTATGCAGTAATCATTTAATTGTGTCAAAAACATTATAATCAAATGTAGATGGAAGCGCGGGTAGATGCAGCGAGACACTTCATTAATCAGGTATACCGCTCTTTTTATACGAGATATGTTGCAACAATAATGCAACCGTATAAAACAAAAGGAGGTTAACGCTATGCTAACCTCCTCATTCACTGGTGGGCGATGTAGGGATCGAACCTACGACCTCCTGCTTGTAAGGCAGGCGCTCTGAACCAACTGAGCTAATCGCCCGGAAAGAGAGTGCAAATATACGCTCTATTTTTTATTCCGCAATAGCGGTTTTAAATTAAAAACCGACTTCCGGGAAAGGCAAAACCGTTTTTGTAACTGCCACACAACAACATTGTGAATCATTTTATTATGACTGTTAATTATACGCTTTGCCCTGATAGTTCCGTTATTAAAGAATATATTTATATTAGCTTTTTGGTCATTTATGACCTTGATTGAGCTGCGATTGTAAGGTGATAACCTGAGGGTTGTAGACTCAATAGTTTGATAAATAGTGTATTATGATGCCTAAACGCTGATCCTGACTGTCATGAAACAGATACACCTGTCAACCCTGGTGCTTGCACTTCTTCTCGCTCTGCCTCCGCAATCAGCTGATGCGCAGGTTGGCCCGGGCGGAGTAGGCACACTCACCAATACGCAACTCTGGCTAAGGTCAGACAGCCTCATTGCGATAAAGCCACTCTATTTTGTAACCAGCTGGATTGATCTCTCCGGCCAGATGCGTGACTTCAGTGCAGTGGTCATGGGGCAGACCGTTCCTACCCTTTCACTGAACAGCATAAACGGTTATCCGGCTGTCACATTCTCCGATCAGGGCGGAGTGGGAGGCGACTTCCTCGGATATAACGGATCACTGGGCATAACAGGATCAGATGCTGCAACGGTGGTGATAGTTGCCCGCAATACCACTGCTGCCGATGAGCAGAACGGAGGCCTCTACATGGGGCAGAAGAATATAGGTGGCACAAATGCAGTCAGGAGCTACGGACTTGAGTATAGTGATGCTGTCAGATTCAACGGCCAGAGCCAGGTCTTTAATGACGGCCATACGCCAGATGACTGGAGAATAATCTACTACACAAACCCTGCAGGGGCGTCTGTCTCTGCCTATAGGGCATTTCTCAACGGTACCCCGCTGACAGGTAACTCAACCTCCGACTTTGTGCCTTCACTTGTTTCCAACTTTACCCTTGTTGGAGCAACCCAGATGAACGGAACCTATAACCCGGCCGGTTATTTCAACGGTGACATGACAGAGATAGTCGTCTTCTCAGGCCAGCTGAACGATGCTGAACGGGTTGTGCTTCAGAACAGCCTTGGCGCAAAATACCTGCTTCCGATAGAAGATGACCATTATGCCTGGGAAGCAACCCATTCTCATGATGTGTCAGGCATTGCCGCATTTAACGGCACAACCTTCACCAATGCATGGTCAACAGGTATGCTTTCAGTAACTACTCCTACCGACCTCAGTGAAGGCGAGTACCTCTTTTTCGGACATGACAAGGCAGGGGCCAGGACATGGACAACCACAGAGGTGCCTGCTCCCGGCACTTACCGGCTGCCAAGGGAATGGCGGTTTGACGAGACTTCAGATGTCGGAACGGTGACAATCAGTATCCCGGCATCATCACTGCCGGCACTGCCATCAGGCTACCCGACGGTTGGAATACTTATTGATGATGACGGCGATTTCAGTTCCGGAGCCACAATGTATCGAACAAACCTGTCGGGAGGCAACTACACTGTTGACCTGAACATAGCTGACGGCCAGTACCTGACAATAATTGCATTCCGGCCGGAGGTGAATTTTACCGTACCGGCAGGATCAGGACCAGAGAGTGATACTCCGGTCACTGTGCAGGTTTCCCTCAACTATCCTCACACCTCTGATGTCACAGTCAGCTACTCTGCAACCGGCGGAACGGCAACAGAAGGAACTGACTATACGCTTGATCCCGGTTCCGTGACAATTCCGGCAGGGTCACTGACTGCCACTTTTGCAATCAATGTCATAGATGATGACGTGGTTGAGCCTTCAGAAACCATAATTACCACTCTCTCCAATCCTTCCACGGGGGTATATATTGGTACTCAGAACAGTTATACCTATACTATCCTTAACGATGACACCGTCTACGCTGCATTCTCCTCAGCCACTGCTTCTGGTCCTGAGGGTAATGGGCCTGCACCGGTATCATCACCTGTAATAGTGGTCAGCGGAGGAATTATCACCGTTCCGGGAAGCGTTATTGTGACAGTTTCAAATGGCACTGCCTCATCGGACGACTGGTCTCAGACCGGCAACATGATTACCATACCTGCAGGCGACTATACAACGCCGGTTGCAATACCAATACCAGCATCTGTACTGACTATTCAGGGAGATCTCACGGTGGAACCTGATGAGACCGTTAACCTGAACATGAATACTTTTGTGACTGTTGCCGCAGGTCCTGTTGTGAGCTCTGTTTACACCATCCTCAATGATGACAACTCAACAGCAAGCGTCACTGCCCCGACAGCGGTCATTCAGGAAGGCGGACCAGGTGCAGCAGGAACAGGCACCTTTGTATTTGCTTTCAGCAATCCTGTTTCAAATGCAAGGACAGTATCATACACTGTAACAGGAACAGCAACCTCCGGCACTGACTATGTTGCTCTTGCGGGATCATTTGTGATGCCGGCAGGTGCACTGTCATATGATCTTACACTGACTTCCATTGCCGATCTCCTCGTTGAGGGTGATGAAACGGTAAGGGTCACCATCACCGGAGTCTCAGGAACTCCGGCAGTTGACGTTGACGCAACACCAGCTGAGATTACAATCGCTGATGATGACCTTCCTGTCATTCTGTTCTCCCCGGCAGCAGTAAGCATGACTGAAGGGTCAACTGCTACCATCGAGGTCTGGCTGCAAAATGCACCCGCAGGCCCGGTAACCATCAACGTTTCTTCCACGATGACAGGGCTGTTGAATATCAGTCCGGTTTCACTCACATTCAATTCATCGAATTTTTCCACGCATCAGGTGATAACCCTGCAGGCAATTGAGAATGTATACCTGGGCGATGAGACTGACAATGTAATATTGGCAGTGGATGATGCTCTTTCGTTTGATCCCTTTGATGACTTGCCTGATATTATTATTCCGGTCACCATTATCAACAATGATGTGGCCTCTATAGTGGTTAATCCCACAAGTGTCACGGTTGGTGAAAACGAAACCGCGACCTTCACTGTGGTTCTGTCAGCAGCGCCTCCGTCCGGCAACGTTGTGGTTGATCTGGTCAGCAACAACACCGGGGTGGCTACCATCGATATTGCCCTGCTCACCTTTACGGCAGGAGATTATAATGTTCCCAGGATCATCACCGTATCCGGCGTGAACAACTTCACGGTGCCGGATGAATCAACAACCATCTCCCTTGTCGTGAATGATGAATTGTCATATGACGGGTATGACGGAGTGACCGCCACCGTCAATGTCAACGTCACAAATGATGATCTGGCAGGGTTCACGGTCACGCCTCTTACGCTGACCATTGACGAGGGAGGTCCTGCCGGCCAGTTTACCATTGTGCTGAATGCCCAGCCACTGACTGACGTGGTTTTTGACCTCGTCAATGCTGATCCGGTTCATATCACCCATGTTTCGCAGGTGACCTTTACACCGGAGAACTGGAATGTGCCGGTTGTGGTCATGGTCACAGCCATCGAGGATCTTCTGGATGCTGACCGTACTGATGTCATTGCTGTCACAATCAATCAGGCCCTGTCTGACAACAGTTTCGATGCATTGCCGGCACAGGATGTCACAGTACATATCAGGGACAATGATCCGCCTGTTATTACCGGTTGTCCTGACAATATTACGGTCAATACATCCCCGGGCGAATGTTCAGCCACAGTCAGCTGGACTCCTCCCGTGTCAACAGCACCGATGACATCCACCCACCTTCCGGGTTCGGCCTTTGCTTCAGGTGTGACCACGGTGACCTATACGTCAACCGATGCTGACGGTATGGTTTCTACCTGCAGTTTCACGGTAACCGTGAATGATACCGAATCGCCTGTTATCAGTTGCAAAAACATAACGGCAGATCTCGATGCTTCCGGTAATGCAACCATTGTCCCGTCAGATGTTCTGTTGTCTGCTCCCACGGACAACTGCGCAATTGCCGATGTCACGCTCAGCCGCTCCTCCTTCACCTGTGAAGACCTGGGTCAGGTTACCGTTACGGTAACGGCAACTGACGCAAGCGGTAATGTGGCACTGTGCGAGGCAGTCGTAACCGTTGCAGATCCGTTTGTCACATCGCTGAATGCCGGTCCTGATGCGGAAATATGCACTACGGAACCATCATATATCATCACAGGTGCATCAGCTACCAATATGACCCTGTCATGGAGCACATCGGGCAGCGGCAGCTTCAGTGACCCGGCAGCACTCAATCCGGTTTATACCAGGGGTACAACTGATCTTACAGAGGTGGTTCTGACCCTGACCGGGTCAAAGATAAATGGTTGCGGGGAGACACTGACTGATGCCATGACGCTGACTTTTGCCGGTGAGCCGTCAGCCAATGCCGGAGCCGACAAGGACCTCTGCAGCGGAACCGCCGATGTTGCCCTGTCAGATGCAACGGCATCCAACGGGATAATATCCTGGAGTACATCGGGCAACGGCACCTTCAGTGATCCGTTAATTGCCACTCCGGTTTACACCTTCGGAAGCTCAGATACAGGTCCTGTCACTCTTACCATGACGGTCACAAGCGCATTATGCGGGACCGTGAGTGACAATCTTACAATAACCTTTACCCCTGAACCTGTTGCAGATGCCGGTCCGGGAGGATCAGTATGCCGGAACGAGGCCGGGTTCCAGGTAGCCGGCGCTTCCCATGCAGGAGGCACAGTAACATGGAGCAGCAGCGGGGACGGCACTTTCAGTGACAATACGGCAGATAATCCCTATTATACTTTCGGCGAAGCAGACTTTGCAGCAGGATCAGCAACACTCACAATGACAGTTACAGGTGGTGGAGCCTGTGGCACGGAAACCTCTTCAGCCACTGTTACAATCAACGCCCTTCCTGTGCCTGAAATCGCCAGTCAGCAGCAGATTACCTGTAACGGTCTTACTGACGGTGCAGTACAACTGGCCGCATCCGGCGGACTTGAACCTTATGCTTACAGTATCGATGGAGGAGCATTCCAGGCTTCCGGTGACTTCACGGGCCTGGCTGCAGGAATCCATGTGTTCGAAGTGATGGATGACAATGGCTGTGTTGCCGGAATCACTGTGGAGATTACCGAACCATTGCCGTTTACGGCTGTGATTGACGGTACTGATGATGTAACATGTCACGGCAGCTCTGACGGTGCAATCTACGCAACCCTCTCAGGAGGAACTGAACCTTACAATATCAGCTGGGCCGGGCCGGACGGATATACGGCATCCACCGCAACCATTACCGGCCTGGGTGCAGGTACCTACACACTCACTGTCTCAGATAGGAATAACTGCGTAACACTCAGCTATATAGAAGTGATTACACAGCCTGATGCAATTGAGATCACATCCGTCGTGATTTCAGATAACAATGGCTACGGAGTAACCTGCCCCGGGTCTGCAGACGGTTCAATAACCGTGGCAGTACAGGGAGGAACGCCTCCGCTTGTTCTGGAATGGACAGGTCCTGACGGATTCACATCTGACCAGCCTTCAATCTCCATGCTTGGTGCAGGCGAGTACAGGCTGACCATTTCAGATGCGGCAGGGTGTACCCTCACAGCAGACTATACACTTACTGCACCCGAAGAATTGGATATTTCGGCCATAACGACTGATGCCTCCTGTCCTGATACGCCTGATGGAAGTATTGACCTGACGGTCTCCGGCGGTTCGGGAACTCTCATCTACCTGTGGAATGACGGTGCAACTGTTGCTGACAGGACAGCTCTTCTGCCCGGAGACTATACCGTTGATGTGACTGATGCCAGCGGATGTACCACAACCTTTAAGGTCACTGTTGGTGTCATGGGATACGACTGCCTGAGGATCTATGAGATCATTACACCAAACGGTGACGGCAGGAATGATACATGGCAGCTGCGCAATGCATGGCTCTACCCTGATGCCGAAGTCTTTGTCTATACGCGCTGGGGCAAGCTGGTCTATCATTCAAGGAATGCCACTGACGAGTGGGACGGCACTTTCAACGGAAAGCTCCTGCCAAATGACTCGTACCATTATGTGATTCACCTGAACGACGGCTCTGAGCCGCGTACTGGAATAATCTCGATCATAAGCAAGTAACCAGATAACCGGAAGGAGAAATGAAAACTTTGAGAATAGTAGCAGTAGTTGGCCTTCTGGCGGTTATACCTGTCACCAGAGCGCAGCAGTTCCCGATGTACAGCCAGTACATGATGAACGGCTTTCTTCTCAATCCATCGTATGCCGGAAGTGACTATTACACCACATTCGGCCTGACAGTCCGCGAGCAGTGGCTTAACCTACCTCACGCCCCAAGCACCTATGCTGCAGCTTTTCAGACCAGGTTGCTGAATGACAGTTACATCACGAAGTCAACTGCAGTCAGAAAGAAGATCAGCAAGCCTACAAAGGGGGGAAGGGTAGGAGTAGGAGGTTATCTCTTCTCGGATCATAACGGTATCATGCACAGGACAGGCGTTCAGCTGGCATATGCGTATCATCTCCCTGTAGGAGATGAGCAACAACTCTCTTTCGGGTTGTCGCTCAGCGCATACCAGTATTTTGTTGATATCGGTGGTGCCGTAATGCCTGATGACGTGCAGGATGAGTTGCTGAACAACTATGATCAGGTGGTTTATATCCCTGATGCCAATTTCGGGGTCAGTTATACCACGAGGAGATATTATGCAGGTTTCGCAATGACCAACCTTTTCAGGGGTACGCTGATGTTGGGCAATGGCAGCGAAAACAGCCGCTCCGAGCTTGGCCATTTCTTCCTGACCGGAGGTATGAGATTTTTCCCGGGAACAGACTGGATCATCGAACCGTCGGTAATGCTCAAGTCATCGGACATGGTGTTCAAATCGTTCCAGGTTGACCTTACGGGAAGGGTTTATTACAAGGATGATTACTGGCTGGGGCTCTCGTACAGGACCGGCGACGCAGTGATACTGATGGCCGGAGTAAAGGTGGACAGGTTCTACCTGGGTTATGCATTTGACTTTACTCTCTCAGAGATCCGCAGCTATACCTACGGGACACATGAGCTGACCCTGCTTGCCCGCTTTGGTGACAACCCGAGGCGGTACAGGTGGATCAACAAATACTGATGAGGCACATCATACCCTTTTTACTTATTGTCGCAGCCTGCCTGAGCTGTGACCCGCTTGCCAATTCTGTCAGCGGCCGACTGGCTTTCTCTTCAGACACCATCTCATTTGACACCCTCTTTTCCGGATATGGCTCGGCTACCCTTGAACTCCGGATAAAAAACCTGGAGGATACCCCTGTACTTATAGACCGCATCTGGCTTGGCGGAGGTTCCGGCTCACCATTCAGGATAAATATTGACGGTCAGCCCGTTGCAGAGGCTCAGAACATTACGCTTGCCAGAGGCGACAGCATCTTCATTTTTATCATTGTGACAATCGATCCTTCCGGTAGTGATCTGCCACTGGCTGTCACCGATTCGGTGAATTTCCTGTCGGGAAGCCATTCCGGCAGGGTTATTCTCGAAGCCTGGGGTCAGGATGTACGTCTTGTCACGGAGGATATAACCTCGCCGGCTGTATGGAGTGAAGGAAAGCCTTATGTCATCACTGGCCATCTGCTGGTTGACACCCTTGTGACGCTGACACTTGAACCGGGAACAAGAGTCTACATGCATCACGGGGCGGAGGTGACTGTGGCTGGCACACTCGTTGCAGCCGGAACGCCCGAAAAGAGAATAACAATTGCAACCGACAGGCTGGAAAAGGAATACAGGGATGTGCCCGGACGGTGGAAAGGTGTGAAGTTTCAAAGCTGCAGTCGAGGCAACATATTGAATCATACAGATATACGTAATGCTCAGATAGCTGTTGAAATTGAAGGCCATCCTGCTTCGGTTCCGGACCTGACCATGAACAGCACCACCCTGATGCATAACAGTGTTGCCTCACTGGCAGCCAGTAATGCTGATCTGTTTGCAGTCAACTCCCTTTTTGCCCATTCGGGTTTCAGTACCGTCTCGCTCTCTGAGGGCGGCAACTATGAGTTCATTCACTGCACCATCAGTAATATATGGGAGTACAGTTTCCGCTATGAGCCGGCGCTTCTGATAAGTGCCGGCGACGGAACCATGCCGGCAGTGTCAGTAATCAATTCAGTGATCAGCGGCAGCCTGCCAGGCGAGTTGTTGATAGACGCGCCGGCGGCTGAAGTGGAATCGTGGTTCAGGGCTGACAGCTCACTTATAAAGGTTGACACTCTGACTGCTGACTGGTATTCAACACCTTTGTTCAGAAATGTTATCACAACTCAGTCTCCCCGCTTCATTGATGAAAATTCATGGGATTTCAGGCCTGATACGCTCTCACCCCTCCTTGACCGTGCAGGGAAGAGTGAGATGAAGCTATGGCCTGCCGATATCCGGAACAAGCAGCGACCAGCCTTCGATGGTCCCGATATCGGGGCGTTTGAAAGACAGGAAGGAGAAAAGCGGAAGGAGAAAGAAACCGGCATGGCCGGCATGCATGTCAGGCATTGACAAATGTGACTATTGGTTGTATATTTGTTCTGCTGCTATTTTAATCAGTGCATTATTCATCGTGTGATGAGGGTAATACTCTCAGTTATGGCTTTTCTTGCAATGATGCTGTTGCAGGCATCCGGCCAGGATTTCAGCGTGATGTTTTATAACGTTGAAAACCTGTTTGATACTGTTGATGATACCACAAAGAATGATGAGGAATTCCTTCCAGGTGGATCAAGGAGGTGGACAGCCTCGAGGTATCACAGGAAGCTCAGCGCTGTCGCGAGGGCTGTGGCGGTTGCAGGGGAGTGGGAGCTCCCTTCTCTGGCAGGTCTCTGCGAGGTGGAAAATGAAGAGGTGCTGAGAGATCTTGTTTACGGTACTATTCTTTCAGCCGGCAATTACGGAATTGTCCACAGGGAGTCACCAGACCCCAGGGGTATAGACCTGGCGCTTCTTTACCGGCGTGACTGTTTTTCATTTGTAGAGGCTGATGCATGGCTCCCTGCGGATGTAGACAGCATGCCAGTCCTGACGCGGAATATTCTCCATGTGAAGCTCACCGCGGGAGCTGATACGCTGCATATTGTTATCTGTCACCTGCCGTCACGGAAAGGAGGCGTGCTGGCGGCTGCTGACCTGCGGGAAAGAATGGTCAGGCTGGCAGGCGCCGGGATTGACTCCATCATGAGCGCCTCAGGAGGGAGGGCGGCGGTAATAGTCATGGGAGATTTCAACACCGCTCCGGGTGAGCCGTTGATGGAACAATTTGCCAGGGAGGCAGGTCTGGTCAACCTCTCGACTGAAACGGCCGGAGAGGGGAAGGGTTCATACAGATATCAGGGAACCTGGGAGATGATTGACCAGATACTTGTCTCAACCCCGATGACAGACAGCACGAACGTCTTTTATGCATTGCCCGGCACTTTTCGTGTAGTGGATGCCCCCTTTCTCCTTACAACTGACGGCACTTACCCGGGCAAAAAGCCCTTCCCGACCTATGGGGGTTACAGCTATTCAGGAGGGTACTCCGATCATCTTCCGGTGACTGTCAGGGTATCAGTAAGGTGATTGTCATACCGGCTCCAGTCCCATCTCACGTCCTTTCCGGATCATGAATTCACGGGCGGCCTCGTGATCATTGGGGATGATTCCGTCGAGTATGGCCTCTTTGATGGCAGATTTAATGACTCCTACCATCGGGCCCGGAGGTATATTGAATGTGGCAATTATCTCTTCACCATCAACCGGAGGCTGGAATGTCCGGATGGCATCCTTCTCATCTATCTCCTTCAGTTTGCGGCGCACCAGCGCGAAGTTCTCACGATGCTTCAGCACCTTCATTCTGTTGCCGGATGTGATGTCCGCCTCGCATAGCAGCATGAGATCATCAATATCTTCACCGGCTTCGAAGAGGAGCCTGCGCACGGCCGAGTCAGTGACTTCATCCTGGACGAGTGAGACAGGTCTCAGGTGCAGGCCCACGAGCTTCTGCACATATTTCATCCTGTCATTGAGAGGAAGCTTCAGGCGTTTGAAGATTTCCGGAACCATTTTGGCTCCTATGAATTCATGTCCGTGAAATGTCCACCCCGTGCCCTGCACGAACTTCTTTGTGACAGGCTTTGCCACGTCATGAAGGAGAGCAGCCCAGCGCAGCCAGAGGTCACTGCTCTTTTCTGCCAGATTGTCAAGGACTTTCAGGGTATGATGAAAATTATCCTTATGTCCCTTACCATCCTTGTCCTCAACACCTCTGAGCCTGGCTATTTCCGGCAGGATGAGTTCGAGCAGACCGGTCTGCTCCAGCAGCAGAAACCCTGCTGAAGGCTTTGCAGTGGTCATTATCTTGTTCAGTTCGGTGGTGATCCTTTCAGCCGATACAATCTTTATTCTTTCTGCATTGCTCCTGATCGATGTCAGTGTCTTATCAGCGATCCGGAAATCCAGTTGCGCGGCGAACCTTACGGCTCTCATCATCCTGAGCGGGTCATCGCTGAAGGTGGCGTCAGGGTCAAGCGGTGTCCGGATAATTCCGTTCCTGATATCATCAATTCCCCCGAACGGATCGAGCACTTCGCCGGGATTATCCCTGTTAAGGCTTATTGCAAGGGCATTGATTGTAAAGTCGCGCCTTTTCTGGTCATCTTCAAGTGTCCCCGGAGAGACAGATGGCTTGCGGGAGTCGGATGAGTATGACTCTTTCCTTGCGCCAACAAACTCGATGTCAGAGTTCCGGTACCTGAACGTAGCCGTGCCGAAGGTCCTGAATACGGTCACCTTGATGTCGCGGCTGATCTCGCGGGCAACTGCGCGCGCCATTGCAGGCCCGTCACCAAGAACTACAATGTCAATATCCCTTTCGGGGTTCACCCTCCCCATTATATGATCACGTACAAAGCCGCCGATGACATAGGCCTCCACGTTTTCTCTGTCAGCCACGCCGGCCACTACCTCAAAAATTCTGTCATCAGGGAATATCTTCATTGTATGTATGACATTTTAGCCGAAACCGGTGACAAAATTACAATATATAGGTTAACTTGAAGAAAATTTGATCTCCATACGCGCCCGGCACACCAATTGTAAAGCGTGAACAATATGCGCAATAATCTGTTAAACAATAAAAAGAACAAATATGGCAGAACATTTGACAAAAGAGACTTTTCTTGAGAAAGTATTCAATTATGAGCAGAACAAGGAGTGGAAATACAACGGTGACAAACCATGTATAATCGATTTTTATGCTGACTGGTGCGGCCCATGCAGGATGGTTGCGCCTATCCTGGAGGAACTGTCGAAGGAGTACGAAGGCAAGCTTTATGTGTATAAGATTGATACAGAGGCAGAACAGGAGCTTGCGTCAGCATTCGGAATAAGGAGTATTCCCTCGTTGCTCTTCGTTCCGATGGAGGGTCAGCCTCAGATGGCAATGGGTGCCCTGCCAAAGGAAGCGTTTGAAAAAGCCTTCAAGGATATATTTGGAATAGAAAAGGATCAAATTGTTAATAAATAATCTGTTTTTTTAACAATTTCCTGCAACAATATCGTAAATTAATCGTTCTATTTGTTGAAGGTAGTTTTCAAACAGAAGAGTTAGTTTTCTGGAATTTAGGTTAGGGTTTCGAGTTGAAGCTCCGTCACTTACGGCGGAGCTTCCTTGATTTTATACCCCGGGAAGTTCAGAATGAAATACCGGCTGCAGGAATTACCTGAGTTCTTCCATTATCCCGTCAATTTTCTCACCTGTCTCGCGCAGTCGGCGCCGGCATATCTTTATGAGCTCAGCGGCTTTCCTGACATTCTCTGACAGCCTGTCAATGTCAGGTTCACCCTCTTCGATATTCCTGAGGATCTGTTCAATACCCTTCATGGCTTCATTGAACCCAATTTCTTTTTTTGCCATTATTTCTTGTTTTTTATCTCTTTAACAGTGCTTTTTGCCGTACCCTTTTCAAAATGGGTGGTAATGTTGTCACCCTCCTCAAGTTCAGCGGCTGAACGGATTATGATGCTGTTTCTGGAGGTCAGTGTAAACCCTCTTTTAAGAACGGAGGCCGGGTCAAGGTGGCGCAGTGACTGCTCGAGTCTGCCGGTTTTGTCACCGGCCTTTTGCAGTGCGTTCCTGGCTGAGCGCCGGAGTGTCTCGGTGTGGTATCCAAGTCTCTCATTGTTGACCCTTACAACCAGTCTTGCGGTTGCTGCTGTACGGTTCTGAAATGACGAGAGTTGTTCATCGGCCGCTTCGAGAGCACCTGTTACCGCTGATGCCATTTCACCTGCCATACTGATTATCCTGTTTTCACATTCAAGTGTTCTGTCAATCAGGAATCCTGCAACGGCCGTGGGAGTCTTAAGTGCTTTCCATGCAACCATGTCAGTGACTGACTGGTCCTTTTCGTGTCCTATGCCTGTCAGTACAGGCAGGGGGAACTGGGTCACATGAAATGCAATGGCATAGTTGTCAAACCAGCTCAGGTCAATGGTGGAGCCGCCTCCCCTTATTATTGCCACCGCGTCAAACTTCCCTGTCTCCTCTGAGATTCTGTCAAGAGCTCCGATGACAGATGCCTCAGTCTCCTCACCCTGCATCACTGCTTCAAAAAGCGTGGTTTTAAAGACATAATCGTAGGGATTGTTCAGCAGGTGATCGGTGAAGTCCTGGTAGCCGGCAGCCCTTGATGAAGATACAACGGCAATATTCCTCGGGTAGAGGGTAAGAGGAAGCCCTGAGTTCATGGAGAGCACTCCCTCAGCGGTAAGCCTTCTTATTACCGCCTCGCGGCGAAGTGCCATATCACCTGCGGTGTACGCCGGATCAATGTCTGTAATGTTCAGGCTGAGTCCGTATAGCTCATGGTATTCCACTGTTGCCCTGAAGAGGATGGTTATTCCGGCGCGGAGGGGTATTCCGGCGGTGGCATTGAAGAGCGTGTTAAGCGACCTGTATTTTGATGCCCAGATGGTAGCCCTTGCCCTGGAGGTGACTCTTCCTCCGGGTGTGTCACTGCCGGTGAGTTCAAGGTAGCAGTGCCCTGTACTATTGACCTTCATCTCGGCTATCTCGGCAACCACCCAGAATGCTTCCGGCAGTGCTTCGTATATCTTGTCGCGGACCAGCCCTAACAGCTCTGTCAGTGATATTTTTGCATCCCGGTTCACCTGTCTGTACGAATCATTTTATAGACCTCTTCCCCCTGGTCTGTTACTATCCTGACCAGATAAAAGCCCTCAGCAAGGCTGCCGAGTCCGTCAAGCCTGAATAAGCGAGCGGCAAAGGCCGGGAAGTGCCTTGCCAGTATCGTGGTGCCATTCGTTCCTGTTATAGTCACTGTCAGTGAACCCGGGGGCTCATGGAACCAGACAAGTATCTCGTCAGTGAAAGGATTGGGCCCGGCGCTCATCATTGCTTCGGGTCTGAAAGTATGCTCATCCTCGAGCAGCCTGAGTGTTTTCAGGAAGTCAGGCAACCCGTATCCGTACAGTGAGTCGGGTCTTGTGTACCTGTCGCTGCTTTTGCGGAGCGCATTGATAATTTCAAGTGGTGAGGCATCAGGCACAGCCTGCATCAGTGAAGCCGACAGGCCGCTTATGACAGGGCATGAGAAAGATGTGCCGCTGCCGCTGTGCCACACCCCCGGCTCAAATTGAAGGGGTATCAGCACACCCGGCGCCACCATGTCCGGCTTGACCCGGCCGTCTGATGAGTAACCGGCTGATGAAAAGTCAGATATGGTGAGGTCATGATTAACCGCGCCCACGCACAGTACGCTGTCGCCGTCAGAAGGGGCAATAATCCGTAGCCATGCCTTGTTGCGTTCATTCCCGGCACTGTTGACAACGAGTATCCCCTTGGAGGAGGCCATGTCAGCACCCCTTGTAATGAAAGGTCTGTCACCGTCCATATCGCTGAACGGGTAATCCATCGACGGGTCGTCAAATTCAAAGTAACCGAGGGATGATGTGATAATATCAGCTCCCGCGCTGTCGGCATATTCCGCTGCGGCAATCCAGTAATCCTCCTCTACGGGAAACTCGGAAAGAACGTCTTCTGTCCGGAGAAGCATATATTTTGCCCCCGGGGCAGTGCCATTGATGATTCCCGGCATCGCCCCCGCGAGGATGGAGAGCACTGATGTACCATGTGTATGATAATCATAAACATAGCTGCTGCTGTTTATAAAATCACGGGTGGTGATTATACCGCCCCGCTTCCTGAGCGGTTCAAGGGCTTCAATTTTGTCAGCATTGATGAATCCGGCATCAAGAACTGCAATGGTTATGTTGAGTCCTGTCAATCCTGACTTATGAAGCATATCGCCGTTGAGAGGCAGGCGCGGGTCAAATTTGTCAGTGATCATGCCCGGTTCTGTTATGCCGTATTTGCTGTAGTTCCTTTTGACAGGATCAACCGGATGCTTTACGAGCTGGATGCTGTCAATAAAGGGATACTCCCCGGCGATGTCACTCTTTATGGCTCCGGTAGTGGTAAAGAGAGCGGTATTAAGCCACTTTGACGTGCACCTTAACCTGAAGCCTGCCCCTGTGAGGGTCCGTATATGCTGACTGCTGACAGGGATGTCGCTTTCCGTAACCAGGGGGATGCCGTACTTTTCCCTCCTGGCAATTGCAGCAGGTGAAAGCAACTCCTCTGGTGAGTATTCACTGATGCTGTTTGTCTTTTCGCTGAACCAGACCCTGTAAAACCACAGTTCGTCATATCCGGGATATCTCTGTTGAGCTTTCCCCGGCATAATGCCTGCGATAACAAAAAGCAACGGTATGAGGGCAGATACGACTCTGTTCATTTTATTACTGATCCCGTGATATCTGTCACCTCTATTTTCCCCTTGTTCTTTTCAAGATCATCGAGGAATTTTGTCTCCTGGTCAGCCAGTTTTGGGTCAGCCGGGACGCCTTCCCTGTAGGTGATAATCTGCTTCAGGGAGCCATCTTCCTTGAAGACCATCCAGTCACCTGTCCTGTTATCCTCCTTATAGTGGCCTTCATACTGCAGGTTGCCGTTAGGGTGGTAGTAGGAGAAGGGGCCTTCGAGCCTGCCTGCCACGAATTCAGCCCTGAGGCATATTGCCCCGTCGGGGTAGTACTGCAGCCATTCTCCGGTGCGGTTGCCCATATCCCATGCCACCTTTTCTGCCAGGGTGCTGTCAGGATAGAACTTCTGTGACAGTCCGTGCCTGATATCGTTGTGATAATACTCCTCGCAGATAAGGTAGTGCGGCCGGGTGGCTGACCAGAACTTCCAGAGTCCTTCCTTGCTGCGTGCTACGTATTTGCCTTCGGCAGCCTTTAGCCCGTCGGGGTGGTAGAATACTGCGGATGCCTCATCCTTGCTGTCTGAGTATGTCAGTTCCGAAAGAAGCAGACCCTCTTCGGTATATCTCTTGAACAGTCCGACCGGTTTGTCATCCCTGAAGGTGCCCTGGTACATGATATTGCCGTTTGGGTATTTTTTAACCCATGGGCCCTGCTTTTTCCCCCCGGCATCAGTCACATTTTGTGACATGACGGTAGTGGATAGCAACAGTAGTGGAAGAATGAATATTAATCTGGTTTTCATGATTTCCTTATCTGGTACAAAGATATAACCAAATAGTTTGTTCTGTTCGTATCTGTGGCATCAGAAAAAGGAAAGCCACGGCAGCAAAAGCTGCCGTGGCTTTTAC
>WXFE01000105.1 GCA_009881065.1 Bacteroidales bacterium
GCAACAAACCGTTTTGGGTTGATATGTGTATCCTGGATCAGCACCCTGACTACAGTTGTAGCCCTCTTGACGCTCAGGTCCCAGTTGTCAAGTATCTGCTGCCCCGGAGCTGCCCTGTACGGAACATCATCAGTATGCCCCTCAATGGTGATGGTCACATCAGTGTTCTTCTCAAGTAGCGCTCCGAGCTTGCGCAGTGCCGTGCGACCGTTGGCGTCAATCTCATAGCTGCCGGTTTTGAAGAGCAGCTTGTCATCCATTGACACGTATACCTGACCATTTTTCATGGAAACCGTCAGCCCGTTGTTTTCAAACCCGAACAGGGCTTCAGACACCTTGTCCTTCAACGCCTTCACGGCCTTCTGCTGTGCGTCAAGCATTTTTTCCAGCTCGGCAAGCCGTATATTGCGCTTTTCCAGCTCATAGGTGAGCTCCTCAAGGGTTGCTTTTTTGGTGTCAAGGTTCATCTCAAGATCACGCATCAGGTCTTCCCTCTGCTGAAGTTCCGTCTGCGCCTGCCTCAGCTCTGCAAGCAGCCTCTGCGTCTCCTGGGCCTTCCCTGCAACCAGCTCGGCCTGGGCCCTCTGCAACTCATCGTACCTTGTGGAGAGCCGGCTGACATCATCCCTTGACTGTGCAAGGTCCGCCCGCGCTTTCTCAACCTCCCGGGTGAGCCTTTCGGTATCTTCTGCAAGCTGCATCGACTTTGCCGTAAGTTCCCTGTTTGACATCGTCAGCCAGTTGTTTTCCGCCTTGAGCGAATCACGCTCTGACATCAGCATCAGGTTCCTTTCAAGGAGAGTGTTGTATCTCTTCCCCGTAACACAGGAGACCGCGATGAGAGCCAGCAACAGAAATGACAACCTTATTACGGGTGCTTTCATAATCATTTGATTTTTGCTTTACATCCGATGCTAAATAAACAATAAATAAGGTATGGTGTTACTCATTGATTGATGATTAATTAACAACATTCAATTTTTACCACCATAACAGGAGTATGGCAGACAACGAACTGAATCAGGTCATTAAAAACATTGTGCATTTCACCGGCGAAAGGCATGAGGTGGCCCTATTGCCGCACCTGTTCCCGATTCGGGAAAAAGTAAAATATAAGTATCTTTGGCCCGGCACTTGACAACCTGAACCAATGTCATCTTCAGAACGGCTGTTAGAAAAGATAAACACGCCTGACGATCTCAGGAAACTTAAAAGGCTTGACCTGGTAAGACTAAGTAATGAGCTCAGACAGCACATTATTGATGAGGTCAGCCATAATCCGGGTCACCTGGGGGCAAGCCTCGGAGTGGTTGAACTGACCGTTGCCCTTCATTATGTCTACAACACCCCTTATGACAAGATTGTCTGGGATGTGGGTCATCAGGCTTACGGGCACAAGATATTGACAGGCAGAAAGACGCAGTTCAATACGAACAGGAAGTACAAGGGTATCAGCGGTTTCCCGCGAATGTCTGAAAGTGAATACGATGCTTTCGGTGTGGGGCACTCCTCCACATCCATCTCCGCAGCGCTGGGGATGGCCGTTGCAGCCCAGGCCAAGGGCGAGAAACGAAAGGTGGTGGCAGTGATAGGCGACGGAGCCCTTCAGGCAGGGCTGGCTTTCGAAGGCCTGAATAACGCCGGCAATCAGAAAGCTGACCTGCTGGTCATCCTGAATGATAATAATATCTCAATAGACGCCAGTGTTGGCGCCCTGAAGGAGTACCTGCTTGATATCACCACAAGCAGAACTTACAACAGATTCAAGGATAAGATATGGCGACTTCTCGGCCGCTACAAGAGGGTTGGTATCAGGGCCCGGGTCCTTGCATCACAGCTTGAGGGCGGCATCAAGGGTACTGTCCTTAAACAGAGCAACCTGTTTGAGGCATTCAAATTCAGATATTTCGGTCCGATTGACGGACATGACGTACTTCATCTTACCCGTGTACTTGAAGATCTTAAGACCATTCCCGGGCCCAAGCTGCTGCACTGTGTCACTGTGAAGGGAAAAGGGTTCCCGAAAGCCGAGGAACAGCAGACAATCTTTCATGCCCCCGGTATATTTGACAAATGCACCGGTGAACTTATCAGACCGGCCGAAGGTCCCAAACACTCACTCTACCAGGAGGTATTCGGTTATACAATTGTGGAGCTTGCCCGGCAGAATGAAAAGATAGTGGGAATAACCCCTGCCATGCCCTCGGGTTGTTCGCTCAACATAATGATGAAGGAGATGCCTGACAGGGCATTTGACGTTGGTATCTGTGAGCAGCATGCAGTTACCTTCTCGGCAGGACTGGCGGCAAACGGGCTTCTGCCTTTCTGCAATATTTACTCGTCATTCATGCAGCGCGCCTATGATCAGGTGGTGCATGATGTCGCTCTCCAGAGACTCAAGGTGATATTCTGCATGGACCGGGGAGGACTGGTCGGCCCTGATGGTGCAACGCACCACGGTTTCTTTGACATCGCATTCATGCGCAACATCCCGGGGATGATCGCGTCAGCGCCCATGGATGAGGTTGAACTGCGCAACATGATGTACACTGCCCAGCTTGATACTGTTAAGGGACCCTTCAGCATCCGTTATCCCCGCGGGGCGGGGGTTATAGCTGACTGGCACCAGCCTTTCAGGGAGATACCGGTTGGACGCGCCCGGCTTATCAGGGAGGGATCTGACATTGCCGTACTGAGCCTTGGTCATCCGGGAAATTTTGTTGTTGAAGCTGCCGGACGGCTCAGTGAAAAGGGAATCTCGATACTGCACTACGATATGCGTTTCGTGAACCCGCTTGACGAGCAGGTGCTGCATAGCGTCATGAATCAATTCAAAAAGATCATAACCGTGGAAGACGGCATGATAAAAGGCGGATTTGGCAGCGCCGTACTGGAGTTTGCAAATGATCATGGTTACCCGGTGGAGATCATACGTCTGGGCATACCTGATTACTTCGTCGAGCACGGGTCCCAGCAGGAACTCTGGCATGAATGCGGTTATGATGTGGCTGGTATTGAGCAGGCCATCGTTCAGGCAT
>WXFE01000106.1 GCA_009881065.1 Bacteroidales bacterium
ACCTGCGGACGAAGCCGAACCACGCAGAGCAGGATACCTGTAACGAGGGCCTGAGCCTTCCGGCCTTACCAGCCGAGCCTGACCACTATCCCATCCATAGAATTGACAATCAGGTTATTACCTTTGAGCGGCACGATATTGTTGATAAGGCATGATGAGATCCTGTGGCTCCAGAGAAGCTTCCCGTTTTCGCGCGAGGCAGCATGCACAATACCTTTATCAGAGGGAATGAATATGATTCCGTCACGCTCTGTAATCACCCCCGGTGCAATGTCATATCCTATGTTGAAATCAGACTTCCATATTATCTCCGGACTGTTGCCCGAAGCACTGACACCGATGACCCTGCCGTCCATTGTTTTGGCCAGCACCAGGCTTCTGTCCTCCGAGAGCCCCATCGATTCCCTGACGGTTGCCCCGCCGAGGTCGGAATGCCACAGGAGTTCCCCGGTATTGACGTCAAGACAGGCCATCTTTCTGTCTGGCGCCACCACGAACAGGCGGTCGCCGACAGCCACAGGTACGCATGCTGCGGGTGAGAGCATCCTGTTTGAATACCCGGTGTTCCATACCCACCTTATGGTTCCTGTTGCAATGTCAAGAGCATAAAGCCGGTTGTTCCATGTGCCGAAGATCAACATTTCCTTGTATATCAGGGGTATGGTTTCAACGAAACCGTCAATATCACCGTTGGTCCAGAGCACTGAGCCGCTTGTAATGTCAAGTGCATGACAGTGGCCCGACGAGCCCGCAATGAAGAGGCGCTCCCCGCTGATTACAGGGGAGGCCACCACCGGCTGCTTCGTGTCATAACTCCACAACAGTTTGCCTCTCTCAAGGGTAAGGGACCTTGCCATGCCGTCGGCTGATACCGCAATAACTCTCTTTCCGTCAGAAACCGGAGTGCCGTAAATCTTTGCCCCGGTGGGGAAGGACCATTTCTCACGCCCGTTTCTGAGTGAGATTGCCTTCACTTCACCGGCGGTGGTGGTGATGAGTGCCAGCTTCCCTGTAACCAGGGTTCCGGCACCGATGTCGGCTTCCTCCTGTAAACGCCATACTTCGCGCACCTGGCTGTACCGTTCATTCATTGAATAGTCAGGTCTCGGCCATCTGGTGGTGTCAGCGCTGAAATCATGCCTCTCAAGCCGGACCGAGGCCCAGACAGGCATCGTGACTGCACTGTGGCCGGTTGCCGCTTCCGTTTCTTCACCTGTTCCCGGGTGCCTGACCGAAGCCGTAAGCAGAGTGTCGCCCACTATGGTCATGATGTTGTATCCTCCCTGAGGATGGTTCGCGCGCAAGTTGGAACGACCCATGAGAGCAGGAATACCTTCGAAATTCAGAACGCTGTTTGAATGACCATGACCGCACAGGGCCAGCCTCGTATCAAGCTGCTTCAGCCTGTCGGTCAGCTCGTACCAGTTGTTCAGCCCATTGTCAAGAGGATAGTGATTGACTGATATGATCTTCATTGCCCTGTTGGCCGGGATGCTGAGAACAGAATCGAGCCATACAATATTTTCTCTTGGTATCTGACCCGGGCCCATCCTCATGTTCGGGCCGGAGTTGGTGCCTATAAAGAGCCATCCGCCGTGGTTGAAGACAAATGCCTCGTCACCAAAGACGATGCGGAAACTGTTGGCACCGCTCTCAGACCATTTGGTGTCATGGTTACCGGGGATGATGTACCAGGGCTTCTCAAGCCTGTCAAGGATTTTTTTTGCGAGAAGCAGTTCAGCGTCCGATCCGAACTCCGTCACGTCACCTGCCACTATTACAAAGACAACGGAGTCAATATCATTGATATCTTCTACTGTCCGCCGCAGGTCTTCATCAGCGCTGCCGCTCCCTATATGGGTGTCAGTGATCAGGGCGAAGCTGAAACTGCCCGCCTGCCCGCTGAGAAACAGGGTGCTGAGAAAAAGACAAAGTGAAAACAGATATGCAAACTTGTTCATCGACTTCAGATTCCGGGACTTTTCTGCCGTCAGACCCTAAGGCTTTTCTGTCTTCAGACCTTCAGACTGTAAGACTACTCGACCTCAGGACTCCGGGACTTTTCTACCTTCAGACCTTAAGAATTTTCGACATTCAGGTACTTACCGTACTCTTCTATCTTGGCTGCCAGCCTTGTTTCAAGATACTCATTCGATCCCTGCAGAGCCATGAGTATATGCTTGGCATCAAACAGGTAGTCACTGATACGGCTTTTGCTCCAGCTTTTCGGCGGAGCCTGCAGGTTTGTGATACGGTCGGCAAGCTTTACTGCTCCCACCTCTCGCGGACACTGCCTTATCTTGGCCAGGCTGTCAGAGAGCCTGTACTCCTTGATCAGCTTCGGATCTCCGGTGATCGCCCAGACAGCATCGGCAATATCCTTTCCGAAAACCATCTCCAGTTCCTGGCGTGTTGTTCCTGTGTCTTCTATCGTGTCATGCAGGAGGGCCACCTGGAGAGCATATCCGAGGTCAAATCCGCGTGTTTGGCGTGCAGCCATGAATATCTCCATTGTAACGTTGCTCAGATGAACAACATACGGAATTCTTGTTCCTTTTACTTTCTGCGCTCCGTGCTTTTCTGCCGCAAATTTTATAGTCTCCTGATAAATTGTCTGAATATCAGCCATATATGAAACACTAATTAGAAGGGGTGAAGATAGTGAAAAAAAACCGGAGTTTTTCCCAATCCAATTCCACTTTATTCTTTACAGATTGAGAAATTCCAGGCAGAATCACCTCAGTAGTGCTGCAGAACATTTATCAGACAATGGTCCGGATGTATGCCTTGCCG
>WXFE01000107.1 GCA_009881065.1 Bacteroidales bacterium
AAAGCGGAAAGTATGTTTACCATCATGGCCACCTTCGAGGTATCGCCTCCGGCAAACAGGGTAAAGAAGCGCCCAAGGAGCATGAAGAACGGAGCTCCGGGCGGATGCCCCACCTCGAGCCTGTAGGAGCAGAGGATAAACTCCCCGCAGTCCCAGAAACTGACAGTGGGTTCGATGGTCATCAGATAGATGACAAGCGAGACGGCAAACACTGCCCAGCCCGTTATGCTGTTCCATAGTCTGAATCCCTTTTTCATATCTTTTCTTTTTCGTTTCTTACAATGAAGCGCCACGGTTTGCTTATCCATGGCTCGCCGGCATAGTCTATTCCCACCCTCGGCCCTGAGATCAACTCCGGGCGGAAGCCGGTATCCTCTATCCATATCCTGCCTGACGATGTCAGGTCCTCCCTGTTGAATGAACCATCAATCCCAAGTCCCTTTGTGACGCGCCCGGGCCCCTGGTATTGTGACACCCCCCTTATGAGCACAGCCTGTGGATGATCAGCGGGGCCGGTAACCACATTCAGCATCCAGTGCATCCCGTAGACGAAATAGAGGTAAAGATGCCCTCCTGTGAGGAACATCGGTTCTGTCCTGCGGGTTCTTCCCCTGCTGGCATGGCATGCCCTGTCACCCTC
This sequence comes from Bacteroidales bacterium, assembly GCA_009881065.1. Lineage (GTDB taxonomy): Bacteria > Bacteroidota > Bacteroidia > Bacteroidales > VadinHA17 > SR-FBR-E99. The sequence goes on from WXFE01000107.1 coordinate 641, forward strand.
ACCCAGGTAGGCCTCCGTCTCCGTAATTACATATCTGAGACATTGCTCTCCGGATGCCATGACCAGCTCCATACCCGGCAACTGCCGGGCGACGGTAACTGCATCTGCAAGATAGAAATCCCTGTCGACTTTACCCATTGCTGCTGTTCAGTACTGTATCTTGTCAGGGAGATCCACCCACCTTTTCAGTACGTTGTCTCCCTCCTTCTTCAGTCCGCGGACCATCTCAATGCTTCTGCTGTCATTGTCAAGCGCCAGCTCTTCATAAATATGATTGTCACTGAACCCTGCGGAGGCTGCGGTGTACCTGTCGGAGGCGTATACCAGGCGCCTGATCCCTGCCCAGTAAATGGCTCCCAGGCACATTGGACAGGGTTCACATGAAGCGTAAATGGTGCAGTCAGACAGGTCATGCGTGCCCAGCTTCTCTGCAGCCATTCTTATGGCTATCACCTCGGCATGGGCTGTCGGATCATGTCCGGGAACAACCCTGTTGCCTGCCCGGGCAAGGATGGTTTCGCCTTTTGTGATTATTGCACCAAATGGCCCTCCGCCATCTTCCATATTCTCCCCTGCAGTTTTTATTGCAAGTTCAAGATATTTCCTGTCCTTGATATTGAGCCTCATTACCGTCAAATGTGACAATTAACATTCTTCCCCGCACTGCCGGCTATGATGAATATACTCCTTACCGGCTGAAGTGACAATTAACAGGGTGTAAAAATAAGAAAAGAATGACGCTCCGGTAAATGAACTGAATGTATCATCATTAAACATTGAGATCAGGATGAGTGTCATGAATACCAGAAACAGGTATGAGAAGCGGCCGTCGTTTATCAGCCACGGTATGAGCAGCAGGGTAATAGCCAGTATCATCCCGGGAATGCCGAAGGTAACTCCGAAGGTCAGATACTGATTATGCGCCCTCAGGCGATATTCAGGCTCCAACGGGGTGGAGATTGATATATACTCATCACTGAAGGCGCGGGCCAGATCACCTGTTCCCACTCCTGTCCAGGGATGTTTCCTGATTATTCCGGCCGCTGCCCGGTAGAATTCCGGCCGCTGCGTGAGTGAGTGGCCTGAGGGATTGGCTCCGCTGGCTGCACGGTCAAGTTCCCAGGCAATCTCATACGCCCTGGCCATGGGGCTCCCCTTCCTCGCATAAAGAGGATTGGCATACCCCTGTTCAATATTGAAAATGTCCCTGTCTGTAAGCGCTGCAACTGCTGCCGAGTCCTTGGCCATTCCCTTCGCGGTGATGTATCTCACCAGGGTCACACGCAGCTCATTGCCTGCTGCATCAGCGCCATCGTATGGTTTCAGGCTCCTCCGGTTCCACTCCTGCCGCAATTCCTCCTCGCACACATTTACCCAGACCAGGTAGCCGTTCTCTATAAGGGTCTCCTCAGGATAGTGGGTATAAGCCCTGCCCGACAATGTGAGCTGCCGCTTCCCGTTCACCGACGGATCGGCAGGGTTATGAAGTCTGTTCCATGCGCTGAGTGACACGATTGTCAATGCAGCGGTTATCGTCGCGGCCACAGCCAGGAAGGTTATGCCCCAACGTACGCGCCTGCCCCCGGTGATAAGAAAAACAGCTGTCAGGAAGAGCAGCAGCACAAAAATAACAAGCCCCGTCACCGAGAGAAGCCTGAACAGGAAATAGCTCATGGCTGCGGCCGCGAGCATCACCACGTACAGCCTCCCGCCGGTGCCGGGAAGGAGCCGGCTATTCAGACGCTGCCACCACTCTGGCAAATGAGACCCTGCCTTTCCCTGCCCCGCACTGTCATAAATGATAAGCCATAAAGAGGAAAAAATCGCAAAGCAGAGCAATATGGAGAGCCGTATTGACGGTACAAACAGTGCAAGTTCGCGGGAAGAGTGTATCTCTCCGGGCGTCAGTCCGGCGAGTGCGGCGAAGCCGGCAACAGTGGCAAACAGGCATCCTGCGATGAAGGAAAGCAGAACCATCCGGAGAAGTGACCTCTCTGCACTTTCGGTTGATCCGGCCACAACAGGGAAGAAAAGCAGCGGAAGCTTAAGCCTGAGCTCAGCAACTGCTCCATGGAAGTCGGTTGTATTCAGCAGCCACACCAGGTACATCGCGAAGAGTCCGGACAGTATCAAGACACCCGGGCGTGATCTTAAAATATTGATCTTGTGCCGGTATTCGCCTCCGAGCAACCAGTTGACAGACATGATAATAGATACCACGGAGAGGAGCCAGACGGAGAGAGGCATCATGAACGCGGCCAACAGGAGGCAGATCAGATGTACGGTCTGATGGATGTTTCTGCTGAACATGCGGATATTAAAGAAATTAAAAGTACAACATATTGCTCGAAATAAAAATATATTGTATTTTTGCAGACCCCAAAAATGGGGTTTTTATTTTAAAAACAGATTAATTAACAAAACCTTAAGTACAAAGTGAACACCTTAAGCTACAAGACAGTTTCAGCCAATAAGGCGACTGTTGAGAAAGAGTGGGTACTTGTAGATGCGGAGGGTCAGGCACTCGGGCGTCTGGCATCTGTTGTTGCCCTGATGCTGAGGGGGAAGCACAAGACAAGCTTTACGCCTCATGTTGACTGTGGTGATAACGTAATTGTTATCAATGCAGAAAAAATTGCGCTGACGGGAGCGAAGATGACTGACAAGGAGTACATCAGGCACACTGGTTATCCCGGAGGCCAGAGAATTGTCAGGGCTGATGCTCTGATGAAGAAGAATCCTGCACGGCTGATCGAATATGCCGTCAAGGGTATGCTTCCGAAAAACAGGCTTGGCGCCGCCATCTTCAAGAACCTTTACGTCTATGTAGGCCCCGAACACAAACACGAGGCTCAGAAACCAAAACCCATTGATTTAAAAACCATTAAGTAAGAAACATGGAAGTTATCAACGCTATCGGAAGAAGGAAAGCGGCTGTCGCCAGAGTGTATCTCAGAGATGGTAAGGGACAGATCATGATCAATGAAAGGGAGTACAAACAGTATTTCCAGAACGAGATCCTGCAGTATGTTGTCCTCCAGCCTCTTAACCTTCTCAATGTTGCCGACAAATTTGACATCACAGTCACCCTTGACGGCGGTGGATCAAAAGGTCAGGCAGAGGCGGTTCGTCTTGGGATTTCCAGGGCTCTGATCAAGGTTGATCCGGAGTTCAAGTCTAAACTTAAGGCTGAAGGCTTCACCACGCGTGATCCGCGCGAGGTCGAAAGAAAGAAGCCCGGCAGACCCAAGGCCCGCAAGAGATTCCAGTTCAGCAAGCGTTAGGAGTTCAACAGCAATTATTATAGATGCAGGTTTAGTATCTAAATTGCATTGACTTCCAGCCAGGAACTACTCTGCAATTGACTTCACAGAACGTAAACTTAACAACACTATCAAAATGTCAAGAACCAATTTCAAAGAATTACTGGATGCCGGCGTGCACTTCGGGCACCTCAAGAGAAAATGGAACCCGGCGATGGCTCCCTACATCTTCATGGAGCGGAACGGCATTCACATCATTGACCTTGAAAAAACATTGATCAAGATTGAAGAGGCTGCTGCTGCACTCAAGCAGATAGCCAAATCAGGCCGCAAGGTTCTCTTTGTGGCAACCAAGAAGCAGGCGAAGGAAATCGTCGCTGAAAAGGTGGGAGCGGTTAATATGCCATACGTGACCGAAAGATGGCCGGGCGGAATGCTTACCAACTTCCCCACCATCCGTAAGGCGGTCAAAAAAATGAGCTCAATTGACAAGATGGCTACAGACGGCACCTTTGACAACCTCTCCAAGAGGGAAAAGCTGCAGATCACCCGCCAGAGAGCCAAACTCGAAAAGAACCTCGGTTCAATAGCCGACATGACCAGGCTGCCTTCCGCACTCTTCGTGATTGACGTCTGCAAGGAACTTATCGCCGTTCATGAGGCAAAAAGACTCGGTATACCCGTGTTTGCAATGGTTGATACCAATTCAGACCCGTCTGATATCGATTTTGTGATACCGGCAAATGATGACGCCGCCAAGTCAATTTCACTGGTGGTTGACATCATGTGCCAGGCTATCGCTGAAGGACTCAATGAGCGCAAGGCAGAAAAGGACAAGGAGAGTTCACAGACTGACCGGGAAGAGATGCCGGAAGGCTCCCGCAAAGGTAAGTTCAGGGCTGCCGACTATGAGGAGGATAAGCCTGAAATGAAGGATGACGACGACATAGAGGATTCAGCTGACAAGGACGAAGAAGAGGAAGTCGAAGAGAGCATCGAAGAGGAAGAATAGTCAAATCAACCAATTAACAGATTTAAATAAAATGTCAAATATTAGTGCTGCCGATGTCGCCAAACTGAGAAGAATGACTGGCGCCGGCATGATGGACTGCAAGAAGGCCCTTGAAGAGGCAGCAGGAGATTTTGAAAAAGCCCAGGAACTGATACGCAAGAGAGGTCAGGCTATCGCCAACAAGCGCGCTGACCGCGAAGCCACAGAAGGCGTTGTACTGGCCAAAACAACAGCTGACGGCAAAACAGGAATGATGATCTCACTGAACTGCGAGACTGATTTCGTTGCCAAAAACGCTGATTTTATTGATCTCGGATACAAGATCCTTGACGGAGCCCTCAAATCAGCCCCGGCTGACCTTGAAGCTCTCAAAAATACCGTCATCGACGGCAAAAAAGTCAGCGACCTCGTACTTGAGAAAAGCGGTATCACCGGAGAAAAATTTGACCTTACATACTTCGGTACAATAACAGCAGAAGCCGTACAGCCATATATCCACCAGGGTAACAAGCTTGCCACACTGGTAGGGTTCAACAAGGCAGGTATTGACATGCAGGTCTACAAGGATGTGGCCATGCAGGTTGCAGCCATGAACCCTGTTTCAGTTGATAAGGATGACGTTCCTGAGAAGATACTTGCCCAGGAGCTTGACATCGCAAGGGAACAGGCACGCCGTGAAGGCAAACCTGAAGAAATGATTGAGAAGATTGCCCAGGGCAAACTGAACAAGTTCTTCAAGGAGAGCACCCTTATGAACCAGGAATTCATCAAGGAGAGCAAGATCAACATAAGGCAGTACCTCGAGAGCCATGACAAGAGCCTCAGAGCAACCGGATTCCTCCGCTATACCCTTAATGTCTGATCAATAATGACTTAAAATAATCGAAGAGGGTGTCTCAAAAGGGCACCCTCTTTCACGACGTCCCCACGGACGTCGTTTTTGTTATAATTACCTTAAGTATACTGATTTTCAGAAGGATTTAAAAATCCTAAAGCTTTCTATGTGCCACTTTTCAACCCATTCTGGCCTGCGGAACTTCAGTAAGTAAATAATTGTTATATCCCCCAAAAAAACGGGGCTGCTCCTTTTAGACAGTCTTCTTTTTGGTCAATTCAAATAAACAGACTAATTTTGACATTAGTGTCAAACACTAACGTCAGAACAATTAAATAATATAAAATGAGCCAGTTAAGCGATTCGGAGGTGAAAATAATTGAAGCTGCGAAACAAGTATTTTTGGAGAAGGGGCTTGAAAATGCAAAAATGCGGGACATTGCAGATACGGCCGGAATTAGCAGAACAGCCTTGAATTATTATTATCGCACCAAAGAGAATCTGTTTTACAAGATTATTGAAGAGATTTTAGAAGGCATTATTCCACACTTTGAGAGCCTGTTAAGCAAAGATACTCTGAGTTTTCAGGAGCGTCTTCTGGGTATTATTGACGTTTATGCTGATTTTTTAAGCCGTAACAATGCAGTGCCGCGCTTTGTTATGATGGAGATGCAACGGCATCCGCAAACACTTTTCGATTTTATCAATACAAATCAGAAAGTAAAAGAATACCTTCAGCTTATTCATGCCATGCTCGACCGTGAAGCAGAAGAAAAGAGTATCAAACAACTGCCAATGGAAGAATTGGTTACTCTTTTTTACGGGTTGCTCTTTGTTCCCTATTTAGTAGACCCGTTTATACAGGAATTCTTTCTCAACGAGAAAAGCAAAATAGAAGCCTATCACCGGAATCATCTGGAAAATATGAAACAGGTTTTACTCCTGTTTTTAAGTGTGAAATCCCTGAACCAGACTGTAAACTGAATCAATTGCTTTAAAAACGCATCTATTGCCCGAGATAAACTTTATGAACTCATCACTCTCACATATAAATTCTTCAGCACAAAACCCTATAAAACCCTTAATCAACATAGGATTGGATGCCGGCTCTACAACCATCAAGGTAGTAGTCTCTGATCCTCAGAATAAAATCATTTACAAAGATTACCGCCGGCATTATGCTGATGTTTTAGGCAATCTGAAACAGATTTTATCTGATATGCTGGATAAAATTGGCGATTGCCCCGTCAAACTTTGTATAACCGGTTCAGCCGGAATGGGAATAGCTGAACGGTATGAAGTCCCATTTGTCCAGGAAGTAGTAGCTTCCTGCGAAGTTATCTTGCGTCAATTCCCTGAAATAAAGACATTTGTAGATATTGGCGGTGAAGACTCCAAAATGATTTTTTTCAAATCCGGCAAAACGCCTGATATCCGGATGAACGGAAGTTGTGCAGGCGGCACAGGCTCATTTATTGACCAAATGGCAACATTGCTCAATGTCACTATGGATGAGTTCAATTCATTGGCTGAACAAGCCGAAACAATCTATCCGATAGCTTCCCGTTGTGGTGTTTTTTCAAAAACAGACGTACAGAATCTGCTTGCCCGAAACGCAAGCAAAGCTGATATAGCCGCATCGGTTTTCAGGGCAGTAAGCATGCAGGTAATCACATCCCTGGCAAGAGGATACGAGCCGGAGGGGAAAGTCTTTCTTTGTGGTGGTCCATTCACATTTATTCCATATCTGCGAAAGGTATTTATCGATGAAATAAAAATGGACCATTCGGAAGTTGTGATTTCTGAAAATCCGGAAGTAACCCCGGCCTGGGGTGCAGCTATCATCGCGAGCGACCGGCAAGAGAGCAGATTACTCTCCGAATATCTTTCCCTTTTTGGTGAAGAGGTCAAAGAAAATCCAAAAGATGCTCATAATCAATTAAAACCTCTTTTCAAAGATAAACAGGAGTACACCGAATGGCTAAAATCCAAAGAAGAGTATCAATTCCCCGCGATAGACATAAAGGAGATTAAAAATCCAAACTGCTTTATCGGCATCGACAGTGGTTCAACCACAACAAAAATCATCGCCACTGACGAAAATGCCAGGGTTTTTTATCACTATTACACTAAGAATAAGGGATTTTCACTGCAGGCTGTAACTGTAGGGCTGCAAAAACTGTTCAAGCTGACACAGGAAGCCGGAATAGAGATGAATGTACTCGGAAGTTGTGTAACCGGGTATGGTGAAGATTTAATCAAAAAGGCTTTTCATCTTGATTCAGGAATGGTTGAAACAATTGCTCACTATATGAGCGCCTGCCATTTCAACAAAGACATCTCTTTCATTTTAGACATTGGCGGACAGGATATGAAAGCCGCCTTTATTGAAAACGGAGTTATTAAACGCGTGGAAATCAACGAAGCGTGTTCTTCAGGCTGTGGCTCTTTTATTGAAACTTTTGCCGATTCACTCAACTATTCAGTTTCCGATTTCTCAAAAATAGCCTTGAAATCAAAACACCCATGCGATTTAGGTACACGTTGCACGGTATTTATGAATTCCAAAGTGAAGCAATCACAGCGGGAAGGAGCTTCAGTAGAGGATATTTCAGCAGGACTGGGCTATTCCATAGTGAAAAACTGTCTGAATAAGGTGTTGAAACTGAAGGATATCAAAGAGCTGGGCAGTCATATTATGGTGCAGGGCGGCACATTTAGAAATTTATCGGTTATCCGTGCATTGGAGATAGAATTGGGAAAGGAAATTATGGTTACCGATTATCCCGAATTGATGGGAGCTTACGGAGCAGCTCTCTATGCACGCAAAAAGTTTGAAACAGGTCAAACCAGGCCTGTCAGGCTGGCTGCCATGGCAGAATCGAGAGAGTATTCACAAAAAAGAACAGTTTGTAAAGGGTGTGAGAATAACTGTACGGTAACTCATTTCAGATTTGATAATGACAATGTGTTTTACTCTGGCAATAAATGCGAAAAGGTCTTCAACAATTCAGGAGAAACCGTAGCAAAAGGGGCAAATCTGCACACCGAAAAATATGATTTGCTGTTTAACCGCCCCGTTTTGGAAAAAGGAAAAATTACACTTGGTATTCCGCGTACTCTGGGAATGTATGAAAACTATCCGTTCTGGCATTCACTGCTGACCGGGTGCGGAATCCGGATCGTCCTTTCCGATAAATCAACCATGGCAATGTACGAAACGGGGATCAGCACGGTAATGGCTGACAATATCTGCTTTCCTGCAAAACTTGTGCATGGGCATATCTATAATCTGGCAGATAAGAAAGTGGACAGGATTTTTATGCCCTATGTCGTTTTTGAAGACAAAGAAGACGACAAAACCAGTAACAGCTACAATTGTCCGATTATTACAGGCTATTCTGATGTAATTAAAAGTGCTGTCAATCCAAAGCATAAATTTGGCATTCCTGTTGATGCTCCGACATTTACATTTGCCAATAAAAAACTGATGCGTAAATCATGTGTGGAGTATATCAAAACCCTTATTCCCGGAACAGATACAAAAACAATTGAGAGAGCTTTCAGGAATGCCCTGGTTGCTCAGCAGAGCTATGAAGAGCAGTTGAACAGACGCTCAAATCAGATATTAGAGAGGGCTGTTGCCGAAAACCGCCTGGTTATACTGCTTGCCGGACGACCATACCATATTGATCCGCTGATACAGCACAAAATTTCCGATCTGGTAAGCGATTTCGGTGCTGATGTAATTACTGAAGATGTTGTGCGCCACCTGCAAGCCAACCCCGAAGAAGTGCAGAGCGTAATGCAGTGGGCTTACACCAACCGGATTTTCAAATCGGCACTCTGGACAGCGAATGAAGCACCTCAAAATGTGCATTACGTGCAAATAACATCATTCGGATGTGGTCCTGATGCCTTTATTCTGGATGAAGTGATTGATATTTTGCACCGCAAAGGCAAAAATGCAACGATAATAAAAGTAGATGATATTAATAATATCGGTTCTACCCGGTTAAGAATACGTTCGCTTATCGAGAGCCTGAAGTTCAAAAAAGAAGATGAAGTTTTCGAAAAGGATATTGCTGTACATACGCCGCCTTTCGAAAAAGAAGACAGGAGAAGAACAATTCTCGGACCGTGGTTTGGAGATTTTTATTCGCCGTTTATCCCTGCCGCCTTTGAATTAATGGGCTATAAAATGGAGAACCTGCCACCAAGCGACAAGAAATCAGTGGAATATGGATTAAAATACTCAAATAATGAGATCTGCTATCCGGCAACTCTGGTAGTAGGAGATTTAATGAAAGCTCTGGAAAGCGGCAGGTATGACAGAAATGAAGTTGCATTGGGAATAACACAAACCGGCGGGCAATGCCGCGCTACAAACTATGTGGCTTTGATAAAAAAGGCTATGATAGCTGCGGGATTTGAAGACATTCCTGTGGTAACTATGTCTTTCACAGCAGGATTGAATGAACAACCCGGTTTTAGGGTGAAGTGGGAAAAATACATCCGGGCAATATTCTGTGCAATTGTTTATGCTGACTGCATTTCGCAGTTCTACTATTCCACAGCACCCCGTGAAACCGAAATCGGCGGTGCAAAACGCCTGAAAGAAAAGTATTTAAACTTGGGGATAGAAGCTCTTAAAAATAATGAGGCCAACCGCTTCTTTCATCTGGCGGAGCAGGCAGCTGATGATTTCCTGAGTATAAACAGTCTTAAAGAGATCCCGAGAATAGGCATAGTGGGAGAAATTTATGTAAAATACAATGACTTTGGCCATAAGCACGTTGTTAACTGGCTTGTAAAGCAAGGTGTAGAAGCTGTCGTGCCTCCACTGATACAGTTTTTTATCAGTACATTCGCAAGTCAGGAAGCCCGGATTCAGGGAAATGTCAAAGAGCGCACTATTCCTAAATTTGCAATGAATTTCGTTGAAAATCTGGCTTACAGAATAATTCGTAAAATGGAATCCGGAATTCTCCATTATCCGTATTACTTCCCCATTTCCAACGTTCATGAAGGTGCAAGAGATGCATCAAGAATAATCAGCACCAATGCTCAGTTTGGCGAAGGGTGGAGAATTCCGGCAGAGTTTTCTGAATTTGCACACAATGGGATAAACAATGTGATCAGTCTGCAACCCTTTGGATGTATAGCTAATCATATTATTTCCAAAGGAATAGAAAAAAGAACAAAAGAGCTCTTCCCAAATATGAATCTGCTGTTTCTGGATTTTGACAGTGGAATGAGCGAAGCCAACATTTATAACCGGTTACACTTTATGATCAGGAATGCACAACTGGAAGTTCCCTCTGTTGATCAACACGAACTTGTTGATGCGGTCTGAAAATATAGAAATCCGTTTGACCGGAAAACAAATGCAACTAACTAAATTTCAGATATTCTGAGGATTTTATATTTTTAAGGGGTTCCCCCGCCTGAGCGGGGCAGGCATCATACCATTAAAACTAAAATTCTATTATGATGAAAATCAGGGAAATAAAAAGATACAGCAGGGAGGCTTTCAAAGCCGTATCAGATCTCATTCCTCAGCTTTCACCCGAATCGCCCCCACTTTCAGAAGAACATTTCAGGAAAATAATCAGAACTAAAGGGACTCACCTTTTTGTGGCCGAATACCGGAACAGGATTATCGGGATGTTTACTCTGGCGACATATCCTATTCCGACGACTGACAAATACTGGATTGAGGATGTGGTAATTGATAAATCGGTAAGGGGAAAGGGCTTCGGCAGAGAAATCATCAATTATGCAATTGAGTTTGCCAGGCAGCAGGGAGCCGAAAATGTTAACCTGACATCAAGACCTTTCAGGACCGAGGCAAACAGATTGTATAAATCAATAGGATTTACCCTCAGGGAAACCAACGCATACAGATATAACTTCTGAGTCCTGCCATCAGTGTGACAAGGAAAAGGAGCCTTAAAGCCAGGAATTAATTCAGAATAATTCAGTCACATATAAAGAACAATGATTCTTATTTATTAGTAATTTTCGGTCGCTAAAACTATTGATGATAGATGAAACCCACATGTATCAAATATATAAGCACCTGTTTGCATTATATTCAGTCATGTGGTCTCAATAATACCTTAAAAATCAAAATTATACTATGATGAAAATGAACATCGGTAAAACAGACAGGTCTGTCAGACTGATTCTGGCAGTACTGCTGGTTATTCTCTATTTTTTCGTAGGCAAGATCACAGGACTGATATTTATTGTCCTTGCCATCATTCTGGCTGTTACCGCTTTGACCCGTACCTGCCCGCTGTATTACATATTCAGGACAGACACACTGGATAAGAAAGAGTAACGGCATTTCCCGCTTTACGGGCATGCAGCGGCGTATCCTCGCGGGAGCGCCGCTTTGTTTTTTTTCACGGATGACCTTCCGGATACATTTTTTGCTAATTTCGTTTCCATCATTAAACGGAACATTATTATGAAGTACAAAAGAATTCTGCTAAAACTCAGCGGTGAGTCCGCAGGCGGCCCTGACGGTACCGGTCTGGATGCTGCCGTGCTTTCCGGCTATGCAAGGCAAATAAAGGATGTGGTTGATGCAGGATGCCAGGTAGCCATAGTAATCGGCGGCGGAAACATTTTTCGCGGACTGGGAAGCATCGGCGAAGGCTATGACCGCGTCAAGGGTGATCAGATGGGTATGCTTGCCACCGTGATCAACAGCCTCGCACTGGAGAGCTTCCTGTCACGGGCAGACTGCAACGTAAAGGTGTTCACCTCAATACGCATGGAGCCTGTGGGAGAATTGTACAGCAGAGACAGGGCTTCAGCTGCACTCGACTGCGGCTGCGTGACCATACTGGCCGGCGGAACGGGAAACCCCTTCTTCACCACTGACACGGCAGCAGCCCTTCGTGCCGTGGAACTAAACTGCGATGTCCTCCTGAAAGGCACCAGGGTTGACGGCGTCTATACCGCTGACCCGGAAAAGGATCCTTCCGCAGTGAAATATGATTCACTCACCTTCGGCGAAGCCATCGAAAAAAAGCTCAGGGTGATGGACCAGACAGCATTCTCAATGTGCGCCGAGAACGGTATGCCGCTGATTGTTTTCAACATGAACCGGGAGGGCAACCTGATGGCTGTTGCAAAGGGTAACCGGTGCGGTACCGTTATTAATCTCTGAAAAGTTTTTCCTACTTTTGTTTACACCAGAATAAAAACAACGATATGACTGAAACACTGGAACTGATCAGAGTCGAGGCTGAAGATAAGATGGGAAAAGCTATCAAGTATCTCGAGTATGAACTCTCCCACCTTCGCGCCGGGAGAGCCACCCCGCTGCTGCTTGACGGTATTAACGTAGACTATTACGGTACCATGACCCCGCTGGCACAGGTGTCAAATATCAACACCCCTGACGCCAGAAACATTATCATACAGCCATGGGAAAAGAGTATGCTCGGTGTGATCGAAAAGGCCATTCTTGCAGCCAATATCGGCATGACCCCAATGAACAACGGCGAAATCATCCGTATAAATGTGCCTCCCCTGACGGAAGAAAGGCGTCATCAGCTGGTAAAGCAGGTGAAACAGGAGGGCGAAACGGCCAAGATAAGCATCCGGTCCGGCCGCAAATGGTTCCTTGACGAACTTAAAGCACTGCTGAAGGAAGGACTGCCTGAAGACGAGGAAAAAACTGCAGAAAAGCTCATTCAGGAACTGACTGACAAACACATCGCCATGGTCGACAAGATAGTGGAGACCAAGGAGAAAGATATAATGACAGTATAAAAAAAGGGGCACAACACCCCTTTTTTTGTTCAATACCTGTGCCGGCAGGCTATTTGCCCGGCCTGAAGATCATTTCGTATTTCTTTGCTGCCTCAACTGCAGCATCACTGAATGGTTCACTGTAGAACCCGTTGTTGATATATGTTTCTGTCTGTGAGAGGTAGAACGGGCTGCCCGGTATGCCTGAGGTGCCGGTAGGTATGACAGTGAGTGACTTATCCCAGTCAGCCGTATTGAAAATATGCCTTTCGGATGCGCCGTGATGTGCCTTGAAATTGTCCCTGAATGCATAGGGCTCAACGGTATGGTAGCTGCCTCCCACACCGTAGGTATCCGAGTTGAGTTTAAGCACTCTGTCAAGTATTTTTACCCCTCCCATGGGATGTTCAAGGGTTATGGTGTGAATCCTGCCCCACTGCCACTGCTCACCATATTCGCCGTACCTGGCAGTGAGGGTATCGAGCGCCGCACTTATGCTGCGGGCAATGATGGTCTCCAGGCTCTCCTCTTCAGGTGTGTTGACATTGTCAACCCATCCATCCGGCCCCTCCTTCATCAGTCTGTAGAGATAGAAGTCGTGCTGTCTGCCCAGTGCTGCTCCATAGAGCTCATCCAGCTCATCACCCAGGAGCTGGTATGCCATCTCCATGCGGATGAACTCAAAAAGCGTCGGGGCCACAAGCGAAGCATCCATCGCGTAGTTCCATACCCTCAGCTCCTCAATCGCTTTCCTTTCCGTTTCGCCGGGATCGCTGAGTGCCTCAGCCCCCTTCAATATCACCGGGGTAAGCATCTTCGCATAGGCTGAGTGATTGTCGGTGATCATTCTTTTAAAATCCTCTATTCCCAGCACCTGCTTCTCCCCGGCCATTTCCCTTATCCTCATGATACGGTATGGCATTGAAAACTCGCCGCTGATGAAGAAGGGATAACTGCTGTCCACCGTCCTCTGGTTTGCTGATGAGATAAATCCCTCCTCAGGATTGAATGATGAAGGCAGGAGCTCAAACGGCACATAGCCTTTCCATTCATACTCATCGGTGTCTCCCCTTCGCGGAAGAAGTCCCGTTCCCTTTCTGACAGGCACTCCGCCTCCTGTATTGAGCCCTATGTTGCCATCGACGTCAGCATAGGCGAAGTTCTGGCTTATCGATTTGAAATGGCTGAGGGCCGTTCTGAACTCATCCCAGTTGCCTGCCCTGTTGAGAAGGTAGACTGCCTTTATCTCGTCACTGTAATCATACCCGCTCCAGCACATTGAGAGAACCACATCGTCAATGTTCTGCATTCCTGAGATAACGGGGCCGTGATGAGTATATCTCAATACTCTTGTCTGTGATGAGTCATCAGTCATCTTAAGCGTGTGTTCCACATCACGGAAGGGAAGCCATTCGCCATTGTAGAGGTAGTTATTGCCTGTTGAATCAACCGTTTCAACGAAGAGGTCGATGTCATCAACGCCCAGGTTGGTCATTCCCCATGCTATCCTGTCATTGTGTCCGGCAATGATGAAGGGCTCTCCCGGGAAAAGCACGCCGGTGACATTGAGTTTTCCGGGAATAACCTGATGCACCTGCAACCAGAACCCGGGGACATTGAACCCAAGGTGCATGTCATTTGAAAGAATCGGTTTCCCCGTCTCGCTCCTGCTTCCTGACACGGCCCAGTTATTGCTTCCCGAGAGGGTGACAATGCCAAGCTCCTCAAGTTTCTCCATGGAGCTGACTGCTTTCAGCGCCTTGTCTGTAAGCTTATCATCCAGTTTGAAATCGGGAAAGACAACCTCGTCTACCAGATTCCAGTCAGCAATAAGCTCTGCAGCCTTTTCAGCGCCCAGCTTCATGCCAAGCTTGTAATTGCTGATCTCGTTCGAGAGGTTTGACGAGGCCAGGTCCCAGCCGATAAACCCGATTATGTTGGTAATGTCAACCATGGTCCACGGTTCCGGCTCATATCCCAGTACCCTGAACTCAGGCGGTAGTTTTTTCCCGCACCCGGTGATCCATGCGTTGACCCCGTCAGCGTAGGCCTGAAGGGTTGCCAGTATCTCCGGATCTTCCTTCTCCAGCACCATCCGCGACTTCTCCTGCATTCCGAGGGCACGCAGGAAGATGTCGGTTTCAAACATATCCCTCTTGAACAGCTCAGACAGCCTGCCCTGCGTGGCATGCCTTACCATGTCCATCTGCCAGAGCCTCTCCTGGGCTGTGATGTAGCCGGTCATGAAATAGAGATCGTGCTCATTTGAGGCATAAATGTGAGATACGCCGCGCTCATCGCGGATTACCTTCACTTCGGCCGTAAGGGCCGATAAACTTTTTTCTCCGTTAAGTTCCGGAAGGCCCGACTTGCGAAGGGCGGGAACAGCTATCACTCCGGCCAGCAGAACAACCGCCAGTAGAACAGCAATGGTAACGAGTGTGATTTTCAGTATCTTCATATAACCTCCGGTTTGATTTGTTTAAAATTACGAATTGAATGCCACATGGCAATAGGCATTCTGCTGCTCATTTAAAAAAAAGCCTCCTCCCTTCCGGGCAGGCACTGCAGATGTCCACCTGACGGCGGTTACTCATAACCTTCTCCCTGAATGAATTATATCTCTCTCCTCTCCATATAGCGCTGAGTGTCTGTCGCTCAAGGTTTCCCATCACATGCCTTAGCTCTTTGTCATAGCAGCAGGGAATAACGTCGCCGTCAGCAGTGATTACGACCGAGCTCCACATCCTGAAGCATCCTCTGGCTGATGACTCTGCAGCCCGCCAGGCACCGTCATCGCCTTTCACCCAGCGCGACTTCCGCGGGTCAGATGTCACCCATTTCCCGGCACCGGCCGGGTCAAGCACCTGCATGCTCTTTACCCTGAAGCCTGCACCCACTGACCTGGCAAAGGAAGAGACCGCTTCAGCTTCATGCTCATTACCCCTGTGAACCAGGAACTGGATGACAACCTTAAGTTTTGACTTCATCTCCCTTATTGTTCCGGAAAGTCTCCTGATGCCCTCCATGACAACAGCATGATCTCCCTCCTTCCGGTAGAGAGTGTAAACCTCCGGGGTGGCGCCATCCAGTGAGATGATAATTTTTTTCAGCGGCGAAGCAGCAAGCCTTCTGCAATTCTCAATGTTGAGGAAATGGCCGTTGGTTGATATCACCGGGTTCATTCCGGCAAAAAGTTCCATTATCCTGAAGAATTCAGGGTGCATCATGGGTTCTCCCTGGAAGCTGAGCCAGGCTGACAGCACCCGCCCCCCTGACTGAGAGGCTATCTCCGCGGCAAGATCATAACCGATGAAGCTGTTTGCCCTCCTTGTAAGGCCGAGGCCGGTGACACACTCAGGACAGGCGAGGTTGCACACGCTGCTCAGCTCAACGCTGATTGCCGGCGGCAGCGGCGGAATGGCACGGATACCACCGTATCTCTTTGCAGCGTAAGAGAAAACAGAGTAACTTGCATTCAGGTATCCATGTGCCATGGCAAAGGCAAATGAACAATTTTTTCCTGTGATTGTATAGGGGAAAAGGGGCTGATCCGGTCATTAATATGGAACAATGATCCGGATTAAGAACAAAAAAAATAAAAGACCATGAAAACAAAAGTCATCTTTACAGCAATTGTTTCGGCACTGCTCCTCATTGTGACCGCAGGCGACATGCCGGTTTTGGCTGCGCCGGCAAAATCAGTGAAGGAGAGCCCCCAGCAGGTGATAACCATCCGCGGAAGAATTGTTGACGCCGAGACAAACCAGCCCCTTGTATTTGCAGGAATAACCGTACAGGGAAGCAACATCTCCACTGTCACCAACCTCGACGGGGAATTCACATTGAAACTCCCCGGCACTGAAACAGGCAACCTTGAGTTCTCATTCATAGGCTACAAAAACAGGGTGATGGCTATTGAAGAGATGAAAACCAACGGACAGCGCAACATCATCAGACTTGAGACAGCATTGATCCCCATCAGGGAAGTCGTTGTAAAACCGCTTGTACCTGAAGAGATCATAGAACAGGTCATCAGACGCTTTGATGAGAACTATCCTGGTGTAGCCAATGACATGACCGGCTTTTATCGCGAAACGATACGCAAGAACCGTTCTTACATCTCTATAGGTGAAGCCCTGGTTGAAATTTTCAAGGCACCATACCAGAACAGTCTCAGGTGGGATGCTGTCAGAATTTACAAGGGCAGAAAGAGCAATGACGTGGAAAAGATGGATACCGTCCTCTTCAAACTGCAGGGCGGGCCTACCACCACTCTCTATCTTGACGTTGTGAAGAACCCCGAAATGTTCCTCACCCGGGAAGCCCTCACCCAGTATGATCTGGAGCTCTCCAATATCGCCATGATTGATGACCGTTCCAACTATGTCATCAACTTCTACCAGAAGCCTTCAATAACCACACCTCTTTACCAGGGTCGCCTTTTTATCGACATCGAAACCTATGCGGTAGCGCAGGCTGAGTTCGCCTTCAACCTTGAAAACAAGGAGCTCGCAACATCGATGTTCATCAGGAAGAAACCCGTCGGAATGCAGGTAACTCCCGAACTGACCTCCTATCTGGTCCGGTTCCGTGAGCAGGATGGAAAGTGGTATTTCAACCATTCCAGGGCCGAGGTCAAATTCAAGGTAGACTGGAAAAAGAAGCTCTTCAATACCAACTATACAACCATGTCAGAGCTTGCCATAACTGACCGTACCGAAGAAGATGTGGTGAGGTTTTCAAACAAGGAGAGGATAAAACCAACAGACTTCTTCACGGAGGAAGTTTCAGCTTTTGCTGACCCTGATTTCTGGGGTGACTACAACGTGATTGAACCTGACCAGAGCATCGAGACAGCCATACGAAGGCTCAGCAGGAAAGTTAAATTCAGTGACAGAAAAGAGTAAAACCCTGGGGTTCTGCCCATGTTCAGCGACAGTGAAATCATAGAAAGGATCAGACAGGGAGACAAACAGGAGTTTGAGAAGCTGTTCCGGTCCTGCTATGCTTCACTGGTACGCTATGCCAAAACCCTTATCAGGGACCACGACGCCTCGGAGGAGATAGTTCAGGAACTCTTCTTCAGGCTGTGGCAGGACAGGCAAGCCATCAGAATTGAAAGTTCTTTGAACGGTTACCTTTACAAATCAGTATACAACAGGGCATTGCATTACCTTGAGCATCAGAAGGTGATCAGCCGTCACGCTGGCGAAGTGCTGGCTGCAGCAGACTCAGCTTCCGAGCCGGTGACAGATGCAATCTATTATCATGAGCTCCAGGCCAGAGTGGCAAGGGTGCTCGAGAGACTGCCCGAAAGAAGCAGGCTGATATTCCGGATGAACCGCTTCGAAGGCCTTAAGTACAATGAGATTGCTGATAAGCTTGCCGTCTCGCTCAAAACGGTTGAGGCAGACATGGGAAAGGCACTTAGGGAGTTCAGAAAAGCACTTGCAGAGTGATGAAAAAGATTAATGAGACAGATAACTGGAATGACCGGGAATGGGCTGCTGCTGCAGCATGGCTATCCGGTGAGGATAACGGTGACGGCGAAAATGCCCGCATACTGGCCGGTGAAGAAGCAGATATAATGAAGAAATGGAATGACCTGAAATATTCAGAAGAGAAACCTGTTGATATTGATAAAGCATGGGTGAAGCTGAATGGCAGAATCGAAGCAGCCGAAAGGCCTGTTATGCCCCTGCCATTTAAACGGACTCCCTTCCTTACAACTATTGCAAGAATTGCTGCAATGGTACTTATCGTTGCAGCTTTGGGATGGCTCCTCTTTGAGGTGGCCGCCCCTCAGAAAATCACACTGACTTCAGACTCTGACCAGAAAAATCTGGAGGCGCTCCTCTCTGACGGCAGCACCGTCTTCCTTAACCGGAACAGCAGCCTCACCTACCCGAAGAACTTCATGAGCGGAACGCGCAAAGTATCGCTGAAAGGGGAAGCTTTCTTCGACATCGTACCGGATGAAGAACACCCGTTCATCATCGATGCGGGAAAAGCAAAAATCCAGGTACTGGGCACATCGTTCAACGTGATCACCGAGAATGCTGACAACGAGGTGGAAGTGTATGTCGCCTCCGGTAAAGTGATGGTGACAAGCGTGGATGGTGCAGGAAGTCTGACCCTGGAACCTGAATATGTAGGGAAGGTGTCAGGGAGAAACGTCACGCAGGAACGCAATTCAAACGTTAATTACCTCGCATGGCATACCGGCATGCTTTCCTATGACGGCGAGTGCCTGGAAGTGGTCTTTGAAGACCTGAAACGTGCCTACAACATTGAGGTAAGGGTTGCTGACCCTGAGATCAATGACTTCAGACTTACCTCACCCTTCGAACAGCAATCTCAGGATACCATTATTAAACTGATTTGCACTACCTTTGGTCTTCGCTCTGTCAGGGAGGGAAACACCTACATCCTCTTCCGCTGACAGGGTCAAAAGGAGTTGATGGGGCAAGACGGATCAAAGAAGATACATGCGGCCCTGATTGCCGGCCTGCTGTTACTCTCGCTGAATTCATTCCCGCAGGAGAGTATCCTCGACAACACTGTCAGACTGCCGGGAAACAGCATCAGGGCATCCAGGGCGCTGGGTGAGATAAGCAGGCTCACCGGTTATCTCTTTACCTATGATACCAGGTTAATAGATGCCAACAGAACTTTCTCCCTGACAGGCGGCGAAATGCCTGTCAGGGTGATCCTTGACTCTGTGGCATGTGATACCACTATCCATTATCTTGTACAGGGGAGACACATCATCCTTTACCGTGAGACTGCGCTGCCGCCCGGACCTGGTCCGCCAGCCGACTCCCTCCCGTTCTTCCTGGCAATAGGAGGTAAAATTATTGATGCTGAGACTTCTGAGCCCCTTCCCTTCGCCACTATAGGCATCAGCCACCACGGAAAAGGTACTGTTACAAATTTTAACGGAGATTTTATCCTCAGGATAAGTGAGGAATACCTTAATGACACCCTGACAGTATCCCATGTGGGATATGTCAACAGACTGCTGCCCGTAAGGAGTCTTCCGGGAAACGTAATGACAATCACCATGGAGAGGGACTTTATCCCGATACCCGAGGTCATTGTCAGGGCACAGGATCCGCTGGTCATTCTGAGAAGAACCGTCTCATCCGTGGCATCAAACTATGGCACCACACCGGCCATTCTTACCGGGTTCTACCGTGAAGGTGTCTATCGCAAAAAGGAACCGCAGATTTATTTGGAGGCAGTGCTGAAGATTTACAAGAGTCCCTACGCACGTTCTCTTCAGAATGATCAGATCAAGGTTATCCGCAGCCGCAAGATTGAAAACCTCGAGGTAAAGGACACACTCGCCGTAAGGCTCAAGGCTGGCCTCAGTGCCACCCTCTCTCTTGACGGCATGAGACACCTCTTTGATTTTTTTGATCCGCAGTCATTTGATTCATATGAATACCATCTGACTGATATGGTTACCATTGACGGTCAGACGGCATACGTAATCTCCTTCAAACAGAGGGATTGGATCACCGAACCGCTGATGCAGGGCGATCTCTATATCAATGTTGATGATTACAGCCTGATGCTCGCTGAATTTGAGGTCAATCCCCGCTATGTTGACCAGACCGGTGGGTCATTAATCAGCAGGCTTCCCAGGCATTACTCCATGAAGCCGGAATATGTAAGGTACCGGACCCGGTACAGGAATGTTGACGGGAGGTACTACCTGTCACATGTCAGGGGTGATCTGGGATTCACGGCAAGGGGAAACAAAAAGTTGTTCAGCAGCCGGTTCAATGTGTTTTTTGAGCTCGCCATAACAGAGCATCACACTGAAAATGTTACCAGGTTTGACCATGAGGAGCTGGCACCAGCCTATTCGGTCTTTTCGCTCACCATCAATGGTTATGATCCGG
>WXFE01000108.1 GCA_009881065.1 Bacteroidales bacterium
CCTGTCTACCGTATCAGGGACGGCTTTGATGCAGTAAAGCAGAATGACGATACCTTCCGTACCACACTGAGGGTGATGGAAAACCGCAACGGAGTGGTTATCCTGCCCGAAGGCAATCATGCCACCTTCAGGAAGCTGAGACAGCTGAAGAAGGGTATCTGCCGCATCGCCTTCCAGACTGCTGAGGCAAAGAAGTTCAAGGGTGAGATCAACCTGGTTCCGGTCGGGCTTGAGTACTCACATTACTGGCGTTTCAGGCAGGTGCTTACTGTTGTGTACGGCAATCCGATCCATGTATCTGAATACTATGACTCATACCGCGAGAATCCCAACAGGGCGATAACTGAACTCCGTGACAGGCTCTCTGATGAGATGAAGAAGGTTATGGTCCATATTGAGGATGAGGAGAACTATGAGGCTGTCAATGAGCTTCGAAGCATCATCAATGAGAAGTACAGTGACAAGATAAAGTACCCGAAGCTTTTCCGTGACAAGCGGCTGATCAGCAAGCTCAACGAGCTTAGACTGTCTGACCGGGAGAGCTTCAGGGAGATATGTGAGAAATCTCTTGCGGTGCGTGACAACGCCACGGCGCTGAATGTCACATACCGTCACCTGAGAAAGAAAAGCCACCGGCTCTTATGGCTGATACTGTCATCACTGCTGCTGCTTGTCACCTCTCCTATATTTGTCGCCGGCTCCCTCTTCAATATACTTACATTCCAGGTGGCATACCAGCAGGCTATAAAGTCAAAGGACCCCGCATTCATCAGCACGGCAAGATACGGGTTCTTCCTGGGGCTAAGCTTTATCTTCGGGCCGCTCTACCTGATACTGGCCCTTATCTTCATCAAGCCGTGGTGGCTGGCAATAATGGTTTTCATGATTATCCCGGTACTGGGCATAATGGCATGGAACTGGTTTCTGCTGCTGCTTCGCACCGTGGGCGGTTTCAGAATATGGAACCTCCGCCGCACCGGAAACCCGCTCTTCAAATCATTGCTCAACACATATAATCAACTCGTCACACACACCTTATCTCTCTGATAATGAAAGATTTTTTTGCCGGAAAGGTAGTCTGGATTACCGGGGCCTCCTCAGGAATAGGGGAAGCATTGGTAAAAGCTTTCACCCGCGGCGGAAGCAGGGTGATAGCATCATCGATCGATACAGAAGGGCTGGAAAGGGTAGCCGGAGAGTGCTCCGAAATGAAGGGGAGTATTACCTGCGTGCCTTTTGACCTGTCAGATACCTCCGGTATCGAAAGCCTGGTAAAAGAGGTGGCTCAGAAGGAAGGCCGGATTGACATGCTGCTCAATATCGGGGGGATAAGCCAGAGGGCTCTGCTTATAGAGACACCTATGTGGCTTGATCGTAAGATCATGGAGATCAACTATTTCGGCACCATCGCCCTCACCAAGGCACTCCTGCCCCACATGATTGCCGGAGGAGGGGGGCATATTGCTGCCACCAGCTCCATCACAGGCCGGTTCGGCTTCCCGCTGCGCTCGGCATACTCAGCCTCCAAGCAGGCGCTGCACGGTTTCTTCGAGACCCTTCTCATTGAACACGGCAAGGACAACATCCGGGTCTCCGTGTTAATACCGGGAAGGGTACAGACTGCCATTTCGCTTCATGCGCTGACAGCCAATGGAAGGGAACACGGCAGGATGGACGACGGGCAGAAAGGCGGCGTCACCCCCGAAAAAGCTGCAAAGCAGATTATCAGGGGGCTTCAGCGGAATAAAAGGGAGATACTTGTTGGCAGCAAGGAGCTTCTGATGCTTAAAATAAGGAAATATTTACCATCGCTTTTCTTCAGGATAGCGGGACGGATCAAACCAATGTAAGGAAGGAATTATGAAAAATAAAGATTACATCATCAGCGGTATACAACAGATGGGCGTAGGGGTTTATGACCTCAGTGAAGCATGGGATTGGTACATCAGGGTGTTCGGTATGGATTGTCGCATCTTCGAGGATGATACGGTGGCGAAACTTATGCTTCCATATACCGGCGGCGAACCGCGAAGCAGGCATGCCGTACTGGCGATGAACCTGCAGAGCGGGGGCGGATTCGAGGTGTGGCAGTACAAGGGAAGAGAGCCGGTATACCGTGATTGTGAAACCAAACTGGGCGACCTTGGAATCTTCGCCTGTAAGATGAAGGTGAAGGATGTTGACAGCGCCTGGAGATACTGGAAAGACAACAATGTGGAGGTGATTGGCCAGCCAGCGGCTGATCCTTCAGGCAGTAAGAGCTTCTTTGTCAAAGACCCGTTCGGCAACCTGTTCCACATCGTGGGAGCATCCGACTGGTTTATGAATCTGAAAAAGATATCCGGCGGATCATACGGAGCCATTATCGGCGTATCAGATATTGACCGTGCCCTGCCGCTCTATTCTGACATACTGGGATATGACAGGGTGGTGTTCGATAGCACAGGCACTTTTGAAGACCTGGCTTCGGTGCCAGGTGGCAATGGACGCTTCAGACGCATCCTTCTGGCGCCCTCAAAACCATTCCATGGCGGATTCAATCCCGTCTACGGCCAGAGTGTCATTGAGCTGGTACAGGCGCTTGACCGCGAACCGACGAAGATATTTGAAGGGAGGCTCTGGGGCGACCCCGGATTCATTCACCTCTGCTATGACATCAGCGGAATGGATAACCTGCGCAAGTATTGCAGCGAGGCAGGCTTCCCGTTTACGGTTGACAGCAAGGCGAGTCATGAGGGCAGCAGCTTTGACATGGGCGAGGCAGCAGGCTTCTTCGCCTATATCGAAGATCCTGACGGAACCCTTATAGAATTCGTGGAGACACACAAAGTGCCCATACTCAAAAAGTATGGATGGTATTTTGATTTGCGGAAACGCGATCCCAACAAGCCACTGCCGTCATGGATGATCAGGGCATTGAGATTCTCGCGGGTCAAAAGCAGCAGGCATTGATGCTTTAATCCCTGCAGGCTGTCATTGTCACACTATTCTCTTCATTGTAGTCCGGCGCCTTCGCTGAAATCCGGTGTCTTCGCTGCACTCCGGCGTCTTCACTACACTCCGGCGCCTTCGCTGAAATCCGGTGTCTTCGCTGTAGTCCGGCGCCTTCACTGAAATGAACCGCCGGATCAGTTGGTCACGCTCTGCTCCCTGCTGGCTGCTGCCTGCACTTCCCTCATGACCCTCATGATATTTCCGCCCCATATCCTGGCAATATCATCACGGCTGTAGCCGCGGCGGATCATCTCCTTCGTGATATTCTTCATCATGGAGGCATCAGTACACCCCTCTATGCTGCCTCCTCCGTCGAAATCAGTTCCTATGCCCACATGGTCAATCCCGATGACGTCAATCACATGCTGAATATGGTTCACGGCATCTTCTATGGTAGCCAGTTTAACATACTGTGCCTTCAGCTTTGAGAACTCCTCCCAGCGTTTTTCCTGCTGCTCCATGGTCAACTCACCCATGCTCCTCCAACTTTCGCGCAGTTCCCTGACCTTTGCATCATACTCCGGGTTTGGTACCGGCTGCCTGAGATAGTCGCTCAGTATGCATATCTGAATAACGCCCCCGTTTTTCTTCAGGGCCTGAAGCATGTCATCATTCAGATTCCGCGGATTCTCACACAGTGCGCGGCATGATGAATGTGAAGCTATAACAGGCGCCTTCGTAACGGCCAGTACATCATAAAATGATTCGTCAGAGATGTGTGAAACGTCAACCATCATCCCTACGCGGTTCATTTCCCTGACCACCTCTTCGCCGAAGGCGGAAAGACCATTATGTTCAGGGCCACCCTTGTCACTCGACGAGTCACATATGTCGTTGTTGGAAGAATGGCACAGTGTGATATACCGCGCACCGAGGTCATAATACTGCCCGATTCTTGTGATGTCTGTACCTATCGGATAGCCATTTTCTATTCCAATGAACACCGCCACCTTGCCTTCATTCTTCAGCCGCAGGGCATCATCAGGATTAAGTGCTATTCCGGCGATATCCTGGTTGCGGGCTACGCTTGCCTTGATTGAATCAAATACTTCAAGGGTCCTTCCGTGCTCCCTCTCGTAATCCTCGGGGGTACGCGGCCCCTGTCCGATGAAAATGGCAAAGAATTCGGCATCAAGCCTTCCCTCCTTCATCTTCGGAAAATCGACACAGCTCCTATCATTACGCGCTCCGAGGTCAAAACTGCCCCTTAAGAGCCGCATAGGTGTGTCACAGTGTGTGTCAACAGAAAGGATGTTATCATGAATCCTCTCAGCCTTGCGGCTGACCTGCTCTTCATTAAGCTTGCATGACACCGCGAAAAGGCAGAGCGTCATTAAAAGGAATTTGGTACGCATGGTATTAATTTATGATGTCAGTGCTAAGATATGAATATCAAAGGTTGATTATAACTTCCGGGCTGCAGCTAAAGTCATAAAAAAGGTTAAATATGTGATTATGAATGAGAGCGGGGGTGCCTGCATGCAGTCAGTCGAAGGGTTTTCTGAACCGAAAGGTATGAATCAAAGGTTTTTGCCTACATCAAGCCAATGAACCCGGTGGCAGGTATTTTTGAGTCAGCTGATTGCTGAAACCCCGGGTCAGAAGTCCATTTGCTGCCGGTGCCTCACATAAAAGAAGCCCCGGCACTTAGTGGGGCACAACCGGTGCCTCATGAAAAAAAGCCCCGACTAAGTGTCGGGGCAGCCATGAAAAGAATGAAAAAATTGCTTTTGGACAGTAAAAAGCATCTTAAATATCTTACGATCTGTCTTGTTCTTGTCTGATCAGGTTATTAACCAGACACAAATATAATTAAAATGTGCTGCGGCTCGCATATAATTGCAAAAATAGCGACCCTGAAAACCGATTATGCAATGTTGATGCAACCAGTGTAACTTTGTTGCGTCATTGATCAAGAACAAACTGGAACTTGGCCACACCGGATATACACATACATGACAGGCTCATTGATGAATGCCGCGAAGGAAACCGGAGAGCACAGTTCAGGCTGTATGAACTTTACTCGAAGGCGATGTTCAATACAGCCTACAGGATAATGGGCAACAGGGAGGATGCCGAGGATATGCTGCAGGAAGCGTTTACAGACTGTTTCAGGAAGATAGGGTCATACCGCACTGAGTCAACCTTCGGGGCATGGCTGAAGACAATAGTCATAAACAGGTGTATCAGCAGGCTGCGGAAGAGGGAGGCTGAGCTGGTTTTCATTGATGACTACAGCAGGCATGAAATGCAGCAGGATGAGCCACAGGAGATGATATGGCCGGACCCCTCCGTGATTGCCAGGGCTGTCGAACGGCTGCCTGACGGGTACAGAGTGGTTTTCAGTCTCTACCTCCTTGAGGGATATGATCATACTGAGATCTCACAGATACTGGGGATCTCGGAATCAACCTCCAAAACACAATATTCAAGAGCAAAGGAAAAACTTAAAAAGATACTCTCAGAAATGCGAAGAGATGGATGAGCTTGAGAAACATATAAGGAGCATCAGGGATGAGCTCGATATACATGAGCCCGGCCATGACCTGTGGGATATGATCGGGCGTGACCTTCCCGGCAATGAGAAGATGCCTGAAACCTCCATTATAAGGCAGAAAGGCAGCGGCCGAAACAGGCAGAAAGGTTTTACGGGCAGGCGGATGCAGATACGCAGTGTGATCTGGCGTGCCGCAGTGGCAGTGATAGTTGCCGGATTTGCAATAGCCACCATAGCTGGCATGTTGCTCAGGTCTCAGAGACTGAATGACCCGCAGGTGGCAGCCGTAAGAGAGACCTACAGGTATTATGACGAAAGGATAAGATCACTTTACGAGGAAGCAGAGCCTCTGCTGACAGCCAACCCGGATATCAGCACCGAACTGAACCTGGGAATGACTGAGCTTGAAAGCCTTTCGGCACAGATCATCCGTGACCTGGATGACAATATTGCCAGCAGTGAGGTGATTGAAGCCCTGATAGGAAACTACAGGCTCCGGATAGAACTCCTTGAAGATATGCTCAACCTGATGAAGGAGGAGGGCGTTGAAGCAGAAAAAAACAAAGGCAATGAACTATAGAACTATCTTAATAACGGCAATACTGCTGCCGGCCGGACTGGCACTTGCGGGCCAGCAGTATTCTGATATCAAGACCCTGAAGAGATCCTTCACGGCAGGCAGCGAGGCTATCCTCGAGGTAACCAACAAATATGGCGACATACATGTCACCCATACAGACGATGACTCTGTCACGGTGATGGTTGAAATCACCGCCTCGTCAAATACCGGCGACAAAATTGATGCGCTGATGTCAGACGTTGATGTAAATATCTGGCAGTCAGGTTCGGTTGTGCGGGCGGAGACAACATTCCGCAAGGGGATCACACCCCTCTTTGAGAGTCTCAGGGGCCTGACAAAGAACCTTATAAACTTCAATTCACGTCTCAAGATAGACTATCGCATTGAGTGTCCACCGGAAACCGTGCTCAGTATTACCAACCGTTACGGTGATGTATACATCGGGGATGAGACACAGGTTCTGGCACTTAAACTGTCAAACGGCAACCTGGATGCCGCAACCGTAGGCAATGCACAGATGATGGAGCTCACCTTCTGCAAAGCCAACGTAAGAAGTATCAGTGAGGGCAAACTGATTCTCTCATTCAGCGAGTTGCGCACCCGCGAAACAGGGAAAATCAAGCTCACCTCCACCTCATCAAAGGTATGGATTGACAACTGCCGTTCGGTTGACCTTGACTCCAAGCGTGATGATCTTCACTTCGGCTCCGTGGAGTCAATGACAGGTGTCAGCTATTTCAGCGATATAATAACTGACAGGGTAACCGGGGAGATAAATATGACAGTGAAATACGGGAACCTCTCATTTGAGAATGTTGACCGTGGGTTCAGACTGACAGACATTCGCTCTGCCTATACTGACATTGACATGGCCCTGGAAAAGGGTTCTGCCTATGACCTGGAGATAAGACATGCCAATGCATTCGTCTCCCTGCCGGGATTTGATCCGGAACCGGAGAGGACAGAGATAGATGCTGAGGAGAAGGTTTTTCTGACAAAGGCCTCGGCTGGCAGCGGTGCCGGCCGGTCAAAGATCAGGATAGACGCCACCCGGGGCGAGATAAGGTTGCTGCAGAAGTAACGACAGGTCTGAGACCTGTCGTTACGAATATGTATTCATAATATTCAATATACCAGGAAAATCAGGTAAGGTCAATTTCGTTACCCTGCCTGTCGTAGAACTGGTACTGCAGGAAATGGAAAGAATCTATTCCCTGCACCTTAATGCTGACACCGTACTTCTTGTTTATCCTGCTGATCCTGGAGAAGAGCCCTTCCCTCAGGTAGGCAGCCACGAACGGATGAGTCCTGAGGATAAATCTTGTGGTTTTCACCTTCTCAATGATACAAGAGAGTGTTCGTTCGATCTCATCGGTAAGCAGTATAGCCGGGGCTGTTTTCCCCTCTCCCCTGCAGACAGGGCATTTCTCATCAGTAACGATGGTCATTTCCGGGCGCACCCTCTGCCTGGTCATCTGCATCAGTCCGAATTTACTCAGAGGCAGTATATTATGTTTGGCCCTGTCTGCACTCATAAGCTCTTTCATCCTTTCATGCAGGGACTGGCGGTTTTCGTTTGACTGCATGTCAATGAAGTCAATCACGATAATTCCGCCCATGTCCCTCAGGCGCAGCTGACGGGCTATTTCCCTTGCAGCCTCAAGATTGACGGCCAGGGCGTTTGACTCCTGGTCAGAGCCTGATTTTGACCTGTTGCCGCTGTTGACGTCTATGACGTGGAGTGCTTCAGTATGCTCAATGATAAGATATGAGCCGCCCTTGCAAGAGACGGTTCGTCCGAAGAGACCCTTGATCTGACGGCTGATGCCGTAATAGTCAAAGATGGGGATTTGCTCCTTGTATACCTTAACGATCTTTTCTTTCTCAGGAGCTATCTCCCTGATGTATGATTTCACTTCGCCGGCCATCACCTCATTATCTACGATGATGCTGTTGAAGTCAGTACTGAGTATATCCCGGAGGATTGTTGTCGTGCGATTCATCTCACCCAGGAGCAGTCGCGGCGACTTGACGTCGCGGCGCACTCCGGAGAGAGCCTTTTCCCATCGGTTAATAAGTTCCTTTAGTTCAGCGTCGAGTGCTGCTACCTTTTTCCCTTCTGCGGCAGTGCGCACGATAACGCCGTAATTCTTTGGCTTTATGCTCTGTATCAGGAGCTTGAGACGATTTCGTTCATCTGCATTCTCTATCTTTGAAGAGACAGAGACCTTGTCTGAGAATGGCATGAGGACAAGGTTTCGTCCTGCTAAGCTCACCTCTGAGGCCAGCCTGGGCCCCTTTGTGGAGATGGGTTCCTTGGTTATCTGCACGATAACTGTCTGTCCTACTGTCAGTACATCAGCTATCTGCCCGTCCTTGTCAATGTCTGGTTCAGGCTTGAACCTCGACACTGACGTCATTCTGGCCTTGTTCTGTGTAGCCAGATGGTAATAACGGTGGAGGGTCCTGAACTGGGCTCCCAGGTCATGATAATGCAGGAAAGCATCTTTTTCGAACCCAACGTTAATGAACGCTGCTCTAAGCCCCGGCATAATCTTCTTTACCTTACCCAGGTAAATGTCGCCGACTGAGAATTTTACATTCTGCTTTTCCTTGTTTAACTCGACAAGCTGCTTATCCTCCAGTAGTGCAATGGATATCTCAGCATCATTTACGCTGATAATTAAATCCTTGTTCACATTCCGGAATTTGTTGCCAGCCAATAGCATTTTTATAATGCAACTAACCTAAAGATCCCTGATCTTTAGGTTAGATATAAGAGCTACAGACTATGCATTTATGCTACTTCTTCTTCTTATGCCTGTCTTTACGCAAGCGTTTTTTACGCTTGTGAGTTGCCATCTTATGCCTTTTTCTCTTTTTACCGCTTGGCATATCATTATTTCTTAACGTGTGTTTTTACCTTGTTGATAAAAGATTTGGCAGGTTTGAAAGCCGGGATATAGTGAGCAGGAATGATAATGGTTGTATTCTTCGATATGTTCCTGGCTGTTTTCTTGGCACGTTTCTTCACGATGAAGCTGCCAAATCCCCTGAGATAAACATTATTGCCGGCAACCATCGAGTTTTTTACTGCTTCCATGAAAGACTCAACGGTCTTCTGAACAACCACTTTCTCAATTCCAGTGCTCTTGGCAATTTCGTTAACAATGTCTGCTTTTGTCATGTTGTAAGAATTTTAAATTCAACATATTATTTTGATGTTCTGTTTTCAATGTGCAAATATAAAATATTATTTATCATTTACAGTTGACATTGGTTTTTTTCAGTCCGAAATTGCTGATTTTTTGATACCTAATAGAATATGCAGTGCAAAAACATGCCCTGCGGGCAGGCTCGTGAGACGGCTCCCGCCAGAGAGAGAGCCCCCTGATGACGTCACAGCAATATTTTTCGTAACTTTACATCACTTCATATAAGTAAATAAATAATAAAGCTATGTCATTCAATAAGGTAATACTGGTGGGCAACGTCGGCAAGGACCCCGAGATCCGGCGTTTCGAGAACAACATCAAGGCATCATTTTCACTCGCGACAAGCGAAACCTATACTCCCAGGGGAGGTGAAAAGGTGACACAAACCGAATGGCACAACATAGTGGCTTGGAGAAGACTTGCCGAACTGTCTGAAAACTACATTCGCAAAGGATCACAGATTCTAGTGGAGGGAAAGCTTCGCTACAGGTCATACGATGACCGCGAAGGCATCAAGAGATATATTGTGGAGGTTGAAGCAGACGTGATACAGCTTCTTGGCCGCAAGCCTGACAACGCTGGCCAGCCTGGCCAAAGTTACAAGAGCAACCAGGGATACCAGGGCAGTACTCCCGGTTATTCTGCCCCTACTCAGCAGGCATCTCCTTCAGCAGGAGAAGAACCGGCAGAAGACCTCAGCTCTCAGGAACCTATTGATGACCTGCCATTCTAGGTAACCAACCCGGATAATTTTGGAGACACTTCCCGCAGGTTCATTAACCGGAATAATGGCTCTGGCCGTTGCTACAGGATCACCCCTGGCCCTGGGCACGGAAATTATCTTCCTTATTCTCCTTATTATAGCATCTGCATTCATCTCCGGTTCCGAGGTGGCATACTTCTCCCTTACCCCCGGTGACATGGAAGAGCTCCAGCACCTCAGGAACAGGAGACAATCAGCTGTCATGAAACTCCTTGCAAAGCCTGACAGACTGCTGAGCACCATCCTTGTGACCAATAATGTCATCAACATTGCAATTATAATCCTGGCGGCATTCATCAGCTCAAGACTGTTTGACCTGAGCAATAATCCGATCCTTTCCTTTATCATTGAGGTGGTAGTCATCACCTTTATTTTGCTGCTCTTTTGTGAGATCATACCAAAGGTTATTGCATCGCAAAACCAGATGAGATTCGCACTGATGATGGCGCCGACACTCTCCTTCACCGCAAAGCTGTTCAAGCCAATGGTCTCCCTCCTTGCCTACTCATCGTTCTTCGTCGGGCGCAGGCAGAAGTTAAGGGATGCCAGCCTCAGCATCAACGACCTGTCAGTAGCCCTTGACCTGACCTCCTCTGAGATCAAGGATGACAAGGACCTGCTAAAGGGGGTTGTCCGTTTTGGCCACACCAGCACCAGCGCCATCATGTGTCCGCGGATGGACATCACCGCCCTTGACATAAGCAGGGGATTCCATGCCATCATGCAGGAGGTGACCGAATCAGGCTTCTCCCGGATTCCGGTCTATTCGGAAACCCTCGACCATATCAGGGGCATCCTGTTTGTCAAGGACCTGCTGCCATATCTCGGCAAACCTGACAACTTCAGGTGGCAGTCGCTCATCCGCCCTGCTTACGTGGTTCCGGAAACGAAAAAAATAAGTGAACTGCTGAAGGAGTTCCAGACAAAGAAGATACACATGGCCATAGTGGTCGACGAATACGGTGGTACAAGCGGGCTGGTGACGCTTGAAGACGTTCTGGAAGAGATAGTGGGTGAGATCACCGATGAGACAGATGAAGAGGTGCCGCTGTACAAGCAGACAGGTGAAGGCAAATGGGTCTTCGACGGCAAGATAATGCTGAATGATTTTTACCGTATTACAGGACTGGAGAATGACCCGTTCCAGGAAGTGAGAGGCGACTCTGATACCTTGGCCGGATTGCTCCTGGAACTGCTCGGGGAAATCCCGGTCAAGGGAAGGGAGATAACCGCGGGAGGCTTCAGGTTCACAATTGAAAGCATTGAAAACCGGCGTATAAGGGAGATCACCGCTGAAAAGAAAAAGGAAGAGATATGAGAAAAACCATGGCGGCTGCACTGTTGGCTTCTGCACTGATATTTGCAGGATGTGACCATCCGACGGTGCCAAAACCGAAAGGATACTTCAGGATTGACCTGCCGCAAAAGAGTTATGTTCATTTTGACTCGCCCTGCTCCTACTCCATCGAGTACCCTGAATATGCCGTTATCAACCTGCACCCGATGGCCGCCACTGACACCTGCTGGATGGACATCGAATTCCCTTCGCTGAAGGCTAAGATACACCTCACATATTTCGACATAAACGATAACCTCGCATCGCTGACCGAGCTGTCAAGGGAAATGGCATACAAACACACCCCCAAGGCTGAGGCTATCGATGAAAAACTCTGGACAGATGAATCGGCAGGAGTTTACGGGATGCTCTATGACCTGAAGGGGAATACCGCCTCAGCGGTGCAGTTCTTTGTCACTGACAGCATCCGCCATTACCTGAGGGGATCACTCTATTTCACAGCCCAGCCCAATGAGGACTCACTCATGCCGGTGATTTCATTCATCAGAGAAGACATTATTCACCTTATCGAGACGCTGAACTGGCGGTAGACCATGGGCTGCATCACCAAGCACTATCTGAACAGGGATACGGTTATCGGTGTCTGGAAGATCGAAGAGGACATCGATACTCTCCTTTCGATGGTTGACTTCAGCCCCGAGGACCGGAAGAGATATGAGTACTTCCGGAGCAACTCAAGGAAGACAGAATTTCTGAGTGTCAGGGCCCTGCTGGCGGAGATGCTGGGACGTGAAGCCAGAATAGTCTACAACAAGAACAATAAGCCATTTATTAAAGACGGCTCGCATTTCATCAGCATAACACATTCCAACAAGCTTACAGCAATACTTTTAAGCAAGACCGAGAGGGTCGGCATTGACCTTGAATACATGCGGATGAACATCAATGCTTTTGCCTCGAAGTTTATTAATAAAGGTGAGAAGATCACCCGCAGGTGGGCTGACCGTACCTATCACCTGTATATACACTGGTGTGCCAAGGAAGCCATATACAAAATATGTGACAAGGAGGGGATAAACATTGTCAATGACATTACAATTGAACCTTTTGTGGTCAAGGAGTCGGGAGAGATCAGGGGCAGTGTGGAGAACGAGAGAATCAGTGACCAGTTCACGCTATATTATTCAAGATACGACAATTACACTATTGTCTGGACGAAGAAGAAGCATGATGGTTGATATACCCTGGAAGAAAAGAAAGCTTATTGCCCGGCTGATTGATCCTGATCACGCCGGTGAAGAGACGCTTGTCACTGCTGTGCGGCTGGCTGATGAGGCAGGTGTTGATATCTTTATGGCAGGCGGCAGTCTGACCAGTGTGCCTGTTACTGATGTAATCAGAAAGCTGAAACAGCTTTCATCCATCCCGGTGGTGCTTTTCCCGGGAAATCTTACACAGCTCACTGCCGGGGCTGATGCAATTTTCCTGCTGTCACTCATCAGCGGGCGCAACCCGGAACTGCTCATCGGCAGCCATGTGATCGCAGCACCTCTTCTTAAAAACATGAGGGAGAGAGTAATCCCGGTGGGTTACATGCTGATTGACTGCGGAGGTGGCACTTCAGTGGAGTATATGAGCCAGACATCACCCATCCCGTCAGGAAAGAATGATATTGCTGTTGCCACGGCACTTGCAGGAGAGATGCTTGGCATGAAGGCCATATACCTGGAGGGGGGCAGCGGCGCTGCCAGACCTGTAAATCCGTCAATGATAAAGGCTGTCAGTGATGAACTGACAATACCCGTTATTACCGGCGGCGGGATAGACTCCGCCGAAAAGGTGGAGGTGGCTTTTGGCGCCGGGGCTGACATGGTTGTCATAGGTAATGGCTGCGAAAAGAACCCGGAGCTGATAAAAGGTGCATGCCGCGTCAGGGATAGCTATAACCGCGACACATTCATCATCTGAGATTGTACCGCCACGGCCGGTACAACGGTTATCTGAACAGTTCGTGCAACGGATCTCCGCTCGACGCGTTGGGCAACGGCACCTTGCACAGTACTGAGAGGGTGATGGCAATATCCCTGGTGCTTACGCTGCGGGTGACTGACGCCCTGCTGGCTGTCCAGCCAAACCAGATCAGCGGCACGTGATTATCATACTCCCAGGGCGAATTATGACCTGTAACATCGTCTGTCTTCTCAACCCATCCCGGATTCAGAGCTATCATCACATCACCCGAACGCAGCTGGTTATAGTTGTTGCTCATCTTGCGCAACAGCCCGCCGGAGAAGTCACTCGTCTCGAAGGCTGAGGTGGGAACGGCAGCTGATATGCCTGAGAGCTGTACCATGAAACGGGCTACCTTCTTCTGCATATCCTCCAGGTTGATCTTCGCACCCTCAATGAGACCGCGGTTAAGATATATCTGGCTGTCAAAGAAGCCCCTAACCCAGTCTCCCTGGCCATAGACGGCATTGAGATAGCTGCGGAGCAGCTGAAGTGACTGGTTCAGCCTGAAATAACCTGCAGGCACCCTGCTCTGCTCCAGTACTGCCGGAATCTCTGAGACTCCGTGAGCTGACACCAGGTAAATAAGTACATTCTTCTTGCCGAGCGACTTGTCAATCTTCTCAATAAGCCTGGCAATGTTCCTGTCAAGTCTCACAAGCGCATCTGATGCCTCAACGGAGGAGGGACCGAAACGGTGTCCCACATAGTCGGTAGATGAATATGTAATTGCAAGGAAATCAGTGATATCATCCTGACCCAACTGCTCATTGTCAATCAGCCTGAGAGCCAGTTCGGTGGTATAATCATCAGCAAACGGGGTTTGGCGGAGAACGGAGAAATCTCTTGTGACATTGAGCAGTTTGCCTTTGGTGGAGAGCTCCTTCAGGTTGTAAGGGAACCATGTCTGGCCGTTGAATCCCCTCTCGAGGCTGCTTGAGTCAGGCTGACATCCCGGGTATGTTGCCGGGTCAAGCAGGGGCAGCCATTGCTGGTTGAGGAGCTGTTGCGGCATCATCATGGCGTTGAAGTCCATGAGCCATGGCGGGAGTGAATCGGTGTAATAGGTGCTTGACATCCAGGTACCGGTACGGTCATCATACCAGAAAGCGCCGTCTGCAGCGTGACCGGCTGTGATGATGGCAGACATCTCCTTCATACCAATTCCGTAAACTTTCGATCCTCCGCATGAAGCCATTTGCAGCTCATCAGCAAATGTTGACGAGAGCAGGTTGACAGGCGAGAAGAGGCCGGTCTCAAAACTGCCTCCGACAGGGCTTGCAGATGCATCCTGAACACAGAAGATCATCTCATCATTAAACGGATGAAACCATGAATCAGAGGTGATGCCGTGAGCTGAGGGAGAGGCCCCCGTGGATATGGTTGCAAATCCGGGAGCTGCCTGGGTGGAGAGGTAGTCTATTGATGCGTTGCGGTAAAAGGTGCCTTCATTGACCATCTTCTTCAGACCGTTGTCAGGAAGAATCTCCCATATGCGTTCAAGCTGGTCATAACGCATCTGTTCCACAATAATGCCTATTACAAGCTTCGGTTTGTCAGGCGGAATGTATGCCGACTGCGCCGTAACGCTGACAGTTAATACAAGCAGATATAATACTGTAATTACCCGTTTCATCTTCAAAGTCCCTCCATGGAAATAAGTTCCAAAAATATCAGTTTTGATTTTATCTGCAACGCTGTGTGGAAAAGATATCATCACCGGTCACCGGTTTATCAATTGTGTGATTACTGCTTTGCCTCTCACCATGGGACCATTGGGCTCCCTCCTGACAGAAACAATGAAGAGTCCGGAGGGCAGGCCGGTGAATCTGCATTCAACCGGGATACCTGGCCGGGCGGTTGTCCTGTAGTGTTTCATAAGCGCACCGGAAGTTGAAGTGACTGTAACGGTTACCTCGCCTGTCACTGCCACGGGAGGCATGATGTTGAAGTTTCCGTCTGACGGGTTGGGAAACACCAGCAGACCTGATTCCGGCGGTTGAGGATAGTCCTGATTGTCCTTCTCAAGCTGAATGTCACTGACCTGAAGGGGACTCGAGGAGGTGAGCTCTGCTGTGAGCACGTATGTTTTATATCCCGGGCATGAGAAGGTGAGGTTCCAGGTGCCGGGAGGAAGGAGGCGTGTATAAAACCCGGTGGTGTCTGACCAGACATGTGATGAGTCGCGGTCATGTCCGGTAATGAAAATCTTCGCGCTGAGCGGATCGCCTGTTTCGGCGTCAGTGACCATGCCCTTTATCCCTGTCAGCGCTTCGGCGATATAGCGAAGCAGTGAACGGTGGTTCCATTCCCACATCAGTTCCAGGTTTGAGCCGGGGGTCATCTTGGTATCATCAAGTTCCAGTGTCACTTCCCGTCCTCCAAGGCCCCATGTGACAAAGTCCTGTCTTCCGCCCCTTATCTGGTACCAATTGGATCCTCTGGTAATGCCGTTGTCAAGGAGGGTCATATATCCGGGTTCGGACCATAGGTGAACGGTATCTGCGTAACGCCTGCTGATTGCATTGAACCAGGCATCATCAGCATGGTTTCTCGTCCATTTGTCCCACGGATAGTTCACGACCTCGGCACCGCTGTGCAGGTTCACAGAGAGAGCGAACCGTCTCTCCTCCATGAATCTGATCATGTCAAGTGTCTCTTTCTGCAGCGGCGGCGGCGCAGCCACCTCGGGGTCGGGGAAGTTGCGGTTGAGGTCATAGCCGTTGCTGTTGGCGCGTACGGGGTAGATCAG
Organism: Bacteroidales bacterium; assembly: GCA_009881065.1. GTDB lineage: Bacteria > Bacteroidota > Bacteroidia > Bacteroidales > VadinHA17 > SR-FBR-E99. The sequence continues at coordinate 16,109 of WXFE01000108.1, forward strand.
TGTGTCACCGCCGCGGTACATGCCATCAGGGTTGGCAAGGGGGTTGATCCATATTTCAAGTTCTGACACCAGTTCCGAAGCCAACCCCGCTCCGGCTGCGCCGCCGCTGGAAGCCAGGTATTCGGCGAGACGCATCAAAAGGACAAAACCTGCCGTCTCATCACCATGGATCGAGGAGCTGATCATCACCTCCGGCTCAGGCTCATCTTCCTCCGGGTTATCAGAGATCTTCAATACCAGCACAGCCCTCCCCTGAACACTGAAGCCTATGGTATCAAGACGACAGAAGTCAGGCCACTGGCCGGCAATCTTATGCATTATGGTGTCATAGTGTTTCCAGGTGGGATATGACTGCCAGCGCATTGCCTCGGCTACCGATGAGGCAGTATGGAAGCCCTTCCGTTCCTCCGGCACAATCAGTTTGCAGGGTATGCCTGCCGCGATGAACTCATCAACGTCACGGGGAGAGAGACAGAGCGTGGCTGTCAGCCCGTCGCATGACGAGACTGAGAAACGTGCAGCCAGTCTGGTCATTGCATCATAACCGGGATAGCTGATCATCACTTCAGCCTGGCCGTACCTGCTTACAACATTCCGGATATCATCCCCCGCCGGGCTCTCCTGTCCGCAGACCGCCTGCATCGAAACCAGCAGCAGGAGTACCGGTATGATACTGTGGAGCTTCAACTTTATTGTTATACGTTAAACCGGATGTGGAGTATGTCACCATCGTTCACCACATAGGTCTTGCCCTCCACCATCAGCTTTCCGGCTTCGCGGCATGCATGCTCGGAGCCTAGCCTGATGAAATCATCATATTTCATCACCTCCGCCCTGATGAATCCTCTCTCGAGATCGGAGTGGATGACGCCGGCAGCCTGTGGTGCGGTCATTCCGGCAGTGATGGTCCACGCCCTTATCTCCTTTGGCCCCACGGTAAAGAAGGTCTGAAGGTTAAGCATCCTGTAGGCAGCCCCGACAAGTTTGTTCACTCCCGGCTCCGTCAGTCCCGCAGCCTCCAGGAACTCCAGACGGTCTGTCTCTTCGGTGAGGTTGGCTATCTCCGCCTCAAGCGCCCCGGCAATCATCAGCGGCTCAGCGCCCCTCGGGGCAAGGAAGCTTTTTACATCATCAACATACCTGTTCCCGTCAACAGCCGAAGCCTCATCAACGTTGCACACATAGAGCACCGGCTTCATGGTCAGCAGGAAGATATCATCCACAACCTTTTTTTCCTCAGGTTTCAGTTCAAGGGAGGATGCGTTCTGAAAACCTTCGAGATGCTCCCTGTAAAGGTTAAGAATCTCAATGCCGTGTTTTGCTTCTTTATCACCTGTTTTTGCCGCCCGCTCCAGCCGCTGTATCTTTTTCATTACTGACTCCACATCCCTGACCTGCAACTCAAACTCAACGTTTTCGAGGTCACGGACCGGGTTGACAGATCCGTCTATATGCGGGAGATTGTCATCATCAAAGCACCGTAGAACATGAATCAGGGCATCGGTATTCCGTATCTCTCCCAGCAGGCGTGCCCCTGAACTGTCACCCTGCCCCCTGACCAGACCAGGGATGTCAACGATGTCAACCGTTGTGTGCACTATCCGTTCGGTCGGCTGAAACTTTTCGAGTTCGTAGAGCCTTTTGTCAGGCACCTTTATTACGCCAAGGTTTGCCTTTACTCCGGTACCGTATGTGTCTGTCTCACCGCGGGTGTTTGATATACAATTGAAGATAGTGGTCTTCCCCACACTGGTGATCCCTATTATTCCGCATTTCAATGCCATATCTCTTGATGTAATGCTGCAAAGTTACCAAAAAGAGGCTAAGTTTGAATTGCAGATTAAACCATTGGCGCCTCCGGGCGTCTGAATGATTATACCGCCACGGAAGGTTAATGCCGCAAATTACTGAAGATAATATCAGGATTACTGAAGATAACATCAGGGAAGCTCTGGCAACGGATGCCGATAAGGCATTCCGGATGATTATTGATCTATACGGGCGGAGGCTCTACTGGCACATCCGCCGGCTTGTAATCACCCATGATGACGCTGATGACGCGCTGCAGAACACTTTCCTGAATGCATGGAAAAACATCGGGTCATTCAGGTTTGACAGCTCGCTGCTCACATGGCTCTGGACAATTGCCACCAATGAGGCTCTTACTCTAATAAGGCGAAGGGCACGTGAGAAGAGCGTTGCACTCGATGATGTCAGCGAAATCCTTGCTGCTTCGGCTGAAGGAAGCACTTGGTTTGACGGCGATGCCGCGATGGTCAGACTTCAGAATGCTATCCTGAAACTGCCGGAAAAGCAGCGTGCTGTATTCAACATGAGGTACTTTGATGAGATGAGCTATGAGGATATGAGCTCAGTAACAGGAACCTCGGTGGGGGCCCTTAAGGCATCATACCACCACGCAGTAAAAAAAATTGAGCAATTTCTTGAACGCGATTAAACTTATTCCCGGTCAGGGTATCAAAGATATGGTATGAAACACACATGTATCAATTACACAAACAGCTGCCTGTATAATTTTCAGTTATACAGGTTCTGACATACCCTTGGGATAAAATTATAATATGATGAAAACCACATGTATTTCATACACAAACAAGTATGTATATAATTTTCAAACATGTGGGTTCCATCAGACCATTGAAATAAAAATTATATACTGATGAAACTCAACGATGAAATATTAAAAAATAATCCCTTCAGGGTGCCGGATGATTACTTCGACACGCTGGCTGACCGTACCATGGCCGCGATAGACAAGGAGGCCGGAAAAGATGGGAAGAGGGCCGTAATAAACATGAAGGCCGGAAAAGATGGGAAGAGGGCCATGATAAACATGGAGGCCGCAAGAGATGGGGAGAGGGCTGCGATAAGTGAGGAAAATATCCGTAAGCCGGGCAGGGTGATAAGGCTGAAACCATTCATGGCCCTGGCAGCTGCCATACTGGGTTTCGCAATTCTTGCAACTGCACTGGTCAGGCTGATAAATGCTGACCGGCCGGGCATGGTGACTGATTCCGGCCACAGCCTCTATGCTGACCTCATCGTTGAAGAGATAGACACATACATGCTTGAAGATGAGCTGCACATGACTGACCCGGCCATCCCGGAGATGACTATGGAGACAATTGAGTCAGAGGCTATCATTGATTACCTGATGACTGAAGACATCACTCTTGATGACATATATGAACTGTTATAATAATGCTATGAAGAGAATCATTACAACCATTGCCGCACTGTTGCTGACGGGAGTCGCAGCCATGACCCTCAGGGCACAGGGCCAGGGTATGGGCCAGGGTGCCATGCAGGGTGACAGTGAGAAACTCACCGCCTACAAGATTGCCTTCTTCACAAAGAACCTGGACCTTACTCCTGCCGAGGCGGAAAAATTCTGGCCGGTCTACAATGATTATTCGGCGAAGAAGAGCAAGCTGCAGACCGACCGTATGTTGCTTTTGCGAAATGCGGCTCATCACCAGGCCAGCATGACTGAAAACGAGGTTGCATCCTCTGCCGATAAGCTGATAAAGTCATTTGCCGATGAGGCAGCCCTGGTGGCATCATTCTATGAGAACCTGAAAAAGGTGCTTCCACCAGCCAAGGTGATCAGGTTGTGTCAGGTTGAGAACCAGTACAAGCAGCATTTGCTGCGAGAGCTGAACCAGAGAAGACAGGGTCAGTCACAGAAGGGACAGGGTTTGAGGAGGAGCAGCGGTCAGGCAGGATCTGCCGCGTTGACCGAGTGATTGTTCAGGAGGTCTTCACCCGGCGTATCAGGAGG
>WXFE01000109.1 GCA_009881065.1 Bacteroidales bacterium
ACTTCATGACAGACAAGGCAGCCACAGGCAAAAAACTTGCCATAACAATATGGGATGAGCCAGAGATTCCACTGGCGGAGGAGGGAGCCACACCGCATTGCGTGAGGATGGAGGAGGGAGCCACGCTGTATTGCGTGAGGATGGAAGAGACAGAAAACAATTATGTTGAATACTACGGAGAACTATGGAAAAATTTAATGACGGCAGCGGAAAGCTGTCTGACGGCTACAACAAGATAGAGAAATGGAACTCTGAGGTCATAGAGGAGATCGCAGGATATTACTACAAGATACTCAGGCTCCTGGGAGAAGACCCTGACAGGGAGGGGTTACTTAAGACCCCCGAGCGCGTTGCCAAGGCATTCAGCTTCCTGACTCGTGGTTACTACTCTGAACCCGAGGAGATTCTGCGCAGCGCCATCTTCAAGGAGGAGTACCGGCAGATGGTGATTGTGAAAGACATAGACATTTACTCACTGTGCGAGCATCACATGCTGCCGTTCCACGGCAAGGCGCATGTGGCGTACATTCCCGATGGTTATATCACCGGGCTGAGCAAAATAGCAAGGGTGGTTGAAACCTATGCTGCCCGGCTCCAGGTGCAGGAGAGGCTGACAACACAGATACGAAACTGTATCCAGGAAAACCTGAAGCCTCTTGGTGTGGCCGTAGTCATTGAGGCACAGCATATGTGCATGCAGATACGAGGTGTGCAGAAGCAGAACTCGGTCACTACAACCTCGGCTTTCACCGGATGTTTCCTCTCTAACATGAATACACGCGAGGAATTCATGCACCTGATAGCCAATAAGTTACACTGAATTTATTTATTCACCCAACAACTGAATCCAAATATGAAGGCTTATGTATTCCCCGGTCAGGGAGCGCAGTACTCCGGCATGGGAAAGGATTTGTATGAGAAATTTCCCGTGGCGCATGATATGTTTGAAAAAGCCAATGCTTTGCTTGGCTTCCGCATTACGGACATCATGTTTTCAGGCACCGACGAGGAGCTGAGGCAGACGCGTGTGACGCAGCCCGCGATTTTTCTTCACTCGGTGATCCTGACGGCTGTGGCCGGAAGTAGCTTTAAACCGGCGATGGTTGCCGGTCACTCGCTGGGGGAGTTTTCAGCGCTGGTAGCTGCCGGAGCTCTCTCCTTTGAGGAGGGACTGGCGCTTGTTGCCAGAAGGGCCTCCGCGATGCAGAAGGCCTGCAACATCAACCCGTCTACCATGGCCGCAGTGCTGGGCATGGATGATGCAGTGGTGGAAGAGGTATGTGCCGCGCTGAACGGCATTGTGGTGCCGGCCAACTACAACAGTCCCGGCCAGATAGTGATCTCCGGCACCATGGAAGGGGTGTCAGCAGCCACTGAGGAGCTGAAGAAGAGGGGAGCAAAACGGATCGTGCCGCTGTCAGTGAGCGGCGGATTTCATTCGCCAAGCATGGAGCCTGCCCGCCAGGATCTGGAAGAGGCCATACGAAAGGCACGCTTCAGCCGCCCGCTGTGCCCCGTCTACCAGAATGTGACAGGCATGCCGGTGACGGAACCTGATATGATTATGGTGAACCTGATTGCACAGCTGACCTCGCCGGTGAGGTGGACACAGACCATACAGACGATGATTGCCGACGGTGTGACGGAGTTCATTGAGGCGGGGCCGGGCAACGTGCTGCAGGGGTTGATCAGGAAGATAAATCCGAACGTTGCCGCATCATCGATTGACCCAATGTGATGTATGTGCACTGTTGCTGACGGTCATGTACGTTGCGCATACAGCCGGTCCCCTGCTTTCAAGGAACCGGCTGTTTTTCATCACACCGGGCAGAGCCCGGCAACGGTGTTGTTTTAGTGGTGATTACTTCACCTCCCAGGTTGCTCCGCTTCTGAGCAGCTCATCCACGGTTCTGATCTTTGATTTGGCCTGTACCCGCTCATGCTGCTCCATCATGGCTGCGTCATAGGTTTTTGTACTGATGGCCCTTATAACGCCAAGCGCCACAGGGTATTCAGGAAGCGACATGCCTGCGAGCCTGTAGTGAATGCCCGGGTTGGGCTCATGTGCATCATGGGTAAGGATATCCTTCTCTGTAATACCGTCCTCGCCAATCTTTACCACTTTCAGCTTGAGGTCCTTCAGGATGATGCCCTTATCCCGGTTCTTGCCGAAGATCATCTTTTCACCATGACGGAGAATGATGGTATTCTCATCACGGTTCTCCTTGCTGGTGAAGGCGTCATGAGTTCCGTCATTGAAGATGACACAGTTCTGGACAACCTCCACAACGGCCGTGCCGTGGAACTTTGCTGCCTCCTTGTAAACCTCACTTGAGAGCTGCAGGTTATAGTCAACCGTACGGGCGAAGAAGCGTCCGTTGGCACCTATTGTCAGTTCCCCTACCTTGAAGGGTTCTTCTATTGTGCCATACGGCGAAGTTTTGGTTATGAGTCCCTTTTTCGAAGTAGGAGAATACTGCCCTTTGGTAAGGCCATAAATCTCGTTGTTGAAGAGGACGATCTTGATGTCAATATTACGCCTTATAGCGTGTATATAGTGGTTCCCTCCGATTGCGAGTGCGTCGCCGTCACCGGTCATCTCCCATACCATCAGGTCAGGGTTTGCAATCTTTATACCGGTGGCTATTGCTGCCGCCCTGCCGTGAATACCGTGAAACCCGTAGGTATTCATGTAATACGGGAGCCTTGAAGAGCAACCTATACCTGACACGAAGACATATTTTTCCTTCGGTATATCAAGTTCAGCAAGAGTCTTCTGAAGTGCGGCCAGAATGGCATGGTCACCGCATCCCGGGCACCATCTTACTTCCTGATCGCTTTTGAAGTCTTTCGCTGCATATTTATTATTATTTGTTTCAGCCATTTTTCTTACCCTTAAGCAGTTTAACACAATGATCTTTAATCTCCGTGATTGTGAACGGAAGCCCCTGAACCTTGTTGTACTGGTTGTACGTGTACTTCTGGTGCTTAATTCTCAGGTAGTTGGCAAACTGACCTGTATTAAGTTCACAGACCAGCAGTTTGTCAAATCCTGCAAACACCTTTGCAGTGTTTTTCGGCAGGGGTCTGATGTAGTTGAAGATGGCTGCCGATACTGCGTATCCCTCCTTCTGCAATTCAGTCACGGCGGAAGTAATATGCCCATAGGTGCTGCCCCATCCGATAACGAGCAGATCACCGGTTTTCTTTCCGAGGACCTCCAGGTTGGGCAATTCATTTACAATCCGCTCCACCTTTTCTTCACGGGTTTTGACCATGTACTCATGGTTCTCCGGGATGTATGATACGCTCCCCTTGATTGTCTTCTCGAGTCCGCCAACACGATGCTCCAGTCCCGGTGTGCCGGGGATGGCCCATTTGCGTACCAGTGTCTTGGGGTCTCTCTCGTATGCAAGGAACTCCTTGTCACTCCTGACTGCGTATGGTACGGTGATTGATGGAAGGTCCTTGGTTGATGGTATCCTCCATGGCTCCGATCCGTTGGCCAGATAGCCGTCAGTAAGCAGGATCACCGGGGTCATGTGTTCGATGGCAATTTTTGCTGCCTCGAATCCGAACCTGAAGCAGTCTGATGGTGTGCTGGCTGCAATGACCGGTATCGGGCTTTCGCCGTTACGGCCATAGAGTGCCTGCCACAGGTCGGCCTGCTCGGTTTTGGTTGGCAGCCCCGTGGAGGGTCCGCCACGCTGAACGTCAATCACCAGCAGTGGCAATTCAGTCATCACGGCCAGGTTAAGGGCTTCAGACTTCAGTGCAAGGCCGGGGCCGGATGTTGAAGTGACAGCCATGCGCCCTGCGAAACTGGCTCCGATGGAGGTGCAAATACCGGCTATCTCGTCCTCAGCCTGGAGGCTCTTGACACCCATATCCTTCCTTAGCGCCAGTTCCTCAAGGATACCGGTTGCCGGGGTGATGGGATATGAACCAATGAAGAGCTTCAGACCGGCTTTCTCAGCAGCGGCAAGTACGCCCCATGCGGTTGCCTGGTTGCCGTTGATGTTGCGATACGTGCCTTTCTTGATTGGCGCACGATTAACCCTGTATGAAGGTGTCAGTGCCTCAATGGTTTCTCCGTAGTAGTAACCTGCCCTGAGCACCTTGTTGTTGGCCTCAGCCACGAGCGGCTTCTTGCCGAATTTCTCCTCAATGAACTCCTCAGTGTACTTAAGCCTGCTGTCAAAGAGCCAGTAGATCAGCCCCAGTGCAAACATGTTCTTCGTCCTGAGTACGGTCTTGGGGTCGAGGTCCATATCCTTGAGGGCTTCCTTCACCAGGGTGGTGATAGGCGCCGCAATGAGGTTCATAGAGTCAAGCTTGTCTTCTGCGAACGGGTCAGCCTTGTAGCCTGCCCTCTGTATCGACTTTTCAGTGAAGTTATCTGAGTCATAAATGATTGTGGACCCCTTCTTCAGCCACCTTACATTGGCACGGATGGCGGCGGGGTTCATCGCAACAAGAATGTCTGTGAAATCTCCCGGAGTGTTAATCAGTTTGTGCCCGATGTGTACCTGGAATCCGGAGACGCCTCCGACGGTACCCTGCGGAGCCCTTATCTCTGCAGGATAGTCCGGAAAGGTGGAGATGTCATGACCAAACAGGGCCGACGTGTTGGAGAACAGGGTGCCTGTAAGCTGCATCCCGTCTCCCGAGTCGCCTGAGAACCTGATCACCACCGCATCCTTCTCAATGACCTTTGATCTTTTTCCCATGATGATTATTATCTATTTGATTTTGAGTAAGTACCCATATAAAATATCAACCTGAAAAGATGAAGCTAAGTTCACCATTAACCTGATACAACTGTATGATTTTGGTCATGTTATACCATGACCTTCCTAATAGCCTGGTCAGACTGAATAACCTGAACAGACTGGCAGATTCCTGCGAAAAAACATGCCGCTATCTCTTCGGAAAGCTATTTGCCAGATATCATGACCAGATATCTGCCCTGCGGAGGTTGATAGAGCTCTCAAAGAACATCCTGGCAATCTTCTCGAAGTAGTCTGTAAAATCGGACACAAAGAACAGGTCTTCACCCGGCTTGCCCCTGTTGACCAGGTTATGCTCCTCCAGGATTTCCCGGAGCCTGACTGCAACAATACGTGCTGAATCAACCACCTCCACGCTAAAGTTGAAGAACTTGCTTATCTGGTTACGGATGATGGGGTAGTGTGTACATCCGAGTATCAGGCCGTCAATGTCATTCAGCTTCTGGTCAGATAGATAGGTGCGGATGATGGCATTGCTGATGTCATCAAAGATAAAGCCCTCCTCAATCATGGGTACGAGCAGCGGCGTTGCAAGTGAGACCACGCTGGTAGTGGGTGATGCCTCCTTCAGCTTCCTGGTGTATGTGCCTGAATTAACAGTCACTTTGGTGCCTATAACCCCCAGCCTCTGAAAGTTACGTGAAGCGCAATATTCAACCACCGGGTTTATCACATCGAGTATAATGACCCTGTTGCCGTATTCTGCAAGCAATGCCTCGTATGCTGAGGCTGATGCCGAGTTGCAGGCAATGAGTACCACTTTGGCATCATAACCGAGGAGAAACTCGGTTATCTTCCCCGAATAACCCCTGATGGCTTCTTCTGACTTGTCACCATAAGGCAGGTGCGCAGTATCACCAAAATATACAATCTGTTCCCCGGGCAGTATCTGGCGGATGGCCTGTGCCACCGTCAACCCTCCCACACCTGAGTCAAACACCCCGATCGGCCGGTTGCCAGTTTCCATGACTTTATAATGTAAGACTGCCCGCCAGGGGCGGGCAGCACTTTGATTTCATTTTAATTATTTGATTCCCAGCCTGGCCCTTACCAGCGGGCCGATGTCAGTGCTCTTTACCGTATCAACGTAAACGAGGGTGCGGATATCATATATATATATGTAACCGCCCTCCTTTGCAACGGCATTGATAGCGTTATTGGCCTTCTCAATGATAGGATTCAGAAGCTCAGCCTGCTTCTCCTGCAGCTGTAACTGAGCCTGCTGCTGGAAATTGTTCATGCGTGTCTGCATGTCAGTTATCTCCTGCACCTTGTTTGCCTTTACAAGTTCAGAGAGATTCTTCTCCTCCTTAGTAAACTGATCATACTTGTTGTTCAGTTCAACCTGCATCAGCTCAAGGGCGTTTGTCAGCTCCTGACCGAATTCATTGTATTTATTCATGGCAGTATCATACTCAGGCATCGACGTAATGATTTCATCGCGATTGATGTGACCTGTCTTGAACGACTGCGCAAATCCATCCTGTGCCATGAAAAACATTGCAGCAAACAGGAGTATCCCAAATACTTTTTTCATTGTCTTAATTTTCAAATTATAACGTGCAAATGTAATTATTTAATTCTTATATCCCATTTTCTGCAGAACCTGATCTGAGAGGTCATATCTCGGGTTGGCGAAGAGGATATTCGAACCTGCGGATGTGTCAAAAATCACTGCATAGCTCCCCTCGACAGATATCTCCTTTATTGCTTTCAGTATCTCATCCTGGATAGGTTTTACCAGTTCCTCGCGTTTTTTGTAGAGCTCGCCCTTCATTCCGAAATAGCTCTCCTGAAGCTCTTTTACCTCCTTCTCCCTGGCAATGATGGCCTCTTCCCTCTTCTTTTTCTGATCCTGTGAGAGCAACACCACCTCAGCCTGGTAATCCTTGTACATCTGCTCCACTGCCGCATAACCGTCAGCCACCTCCTTCTCCCATCCCCTGGAAAGTTTTTCAAGCTGCTGCTGTGCTGCCGTAAAAGCAGGTATGTTATTGCGTATGTATTCGCTGTCAACGAACGCAAATTTCTGTGCCATACCGCTTAACGTGGCGGCAGACACAATTACTGCCATGATAATGATCTTTCTCATTGCTGTTGTATTTGATCTTGTTTTAATCAGAATTGCTGACCTATTACGAAGTGAAACTGGCTTCCGGCATCTTCGGATCTTCCGGTGACAGGTAAATCGAAACCGTAACCCCAGTCAATGCCAAGGAGACCAAACATGGGCAGGTTTGCCCTCAGGCCTACCCCCGCCGAGCGGTTCATGCGGAAAGGATTGTAGTCCCTGATATTATGCCAGGCCCTGCCTGCCTCGAGAAAGGCCAGTGCAAAAATGGTTGCCTGCGGGTTCAGCGAGATAGGGTAACGCAGCTCCACGGTGAGCTTCGAGTAAACGTTACCGGATTCCACCCGTCTTATTTTTCCATCGGCCTCAAGCTTATCAATCCATGGTGTAAGTGATCCGTTGGTGTAACCCCTGAGGGCTATAACCTCGCGGCCGTAAAAGCTGTATCCGGTCATGCCGTCACCTCCGAGATAAAAGTTCTCAAAGGGTGAAGGCCCGATGTCCTTATTGTAAAATCCCAGGTACCCGAAAGCAGCTTTGGTATTAAGAATGAGCTTGCCTGCGCCATCAAGGGGCAGGTAATAATCTGCCTTGAAGACAGCCTTGTAGAACTCTATCCACTTGTACTTTTCCTGGTCAGTGAGGCCTGCAAAGCTTTTTCCGCTGATTGCTGAAAAGGGCGGTGTGGCCTGCAGGGAGAGTGTGAAGGTTGAACCTCCGGTCGGGTAAATGGGGTTGGGCCCTGCCGAGAACCTGGTGATTTTGGCGCTCAGCGTTGCCAGATTGGCCGTACCGGTCTTGAAAAGAAACTGGAACCTGTCGAACTTGTTCAGATTGTATCTCTGAAAGCTTGCTTCATAGAATACCGAGAAGTAGTCATCAGGCCATTCCAGCCTCTTGCCGAAGCCTATCGAACCACCGTCAATGATCATTGATTGCCTGTCTTCCTCAAGTGATTTCTTGCTTTCACTCATCTTGTTCCGGAATGCAGAAATAGAGAGGGTGTTGGGCTTCTTGCCACCGAGCCATGGTTCGATGAATGAGATATTATAGCTCTGATAATAACTGCCGTTCGATTGTGCTCTGATCTGGAGACTCTGCCCGTCACCTGACGGGTACGGTCTCCACTCGTTCCACTTGAAGAAGTTGCGCATTGCGAAGTTATTGAATCTCACCCCTACCGTTCCCACGAGCATTCCTTGTCCCCATCCGCCTGAAATCTCAAACTGGTCATTGGCTTTTTCCTCGAGCGCATATAGCAGGTCAACGGTTCCCTCCACCTGGTTGAGGAGAGGCTGGGGGTTGATCTTTTCGGGGTCGAAATGCCCCAGTACGGCTACCTGCCTTGCTGAACGAATGAGTTTATCCTTGCTGAAGAGGTCACCCGGGTATGTGAACAGCTCACGCCTGGCCACATGTTCATTTGTGCGGGTATTACCAGTAATAATGATGTTATTGAGAGTTGCCGGCTCACCTTCGTAGATTCGCACTTCAAGGTCAATGGAGTCACCCTCCACCTTCTTCTCAACGGGAGTGAGCCTTGAGAAGAGATAGCCGTAATTGAGGTAGAGCGAACTCACGGCATCATCATCCACGTTAAGACGCTTGTCTATCATGGTCTGGTTGTATATCTCGCCGGAGGGGAAGTTGAAGACACGCGACAACTGATCTTTTGTATAGATGCTGTTGCCAACCCAGTCAACATTCCGAAGGTAATACTGATTACCCTCATTGACCTTGATCACCAGCGCTATCCTGCCATCTTCCAGTGCATAGGTGGAGTCACCCAGTATGCGGAAGTCTCGAAATCCGTTTTCATTGTAGAATTCAACAAGCTTGGCACGGTCCTCCTCATACTTGTCTTCGATGAACTTGGAGCCTTTGAAGATATTGAGGTCCTTCTGCTTGGTGTTCTTCATCACACGGCGAAGGCGCTTGTCCATGAAGTAGTCATTGCCTTCAAAAATGATCTGCTCAATCTTAACCTTGGCATTCTTGGCAACGACGAAATTGAGGATGACATTATTGGGCAGATCGGGATCATCCTTCTGGATGATGTCAACTGCGGCGTTAAGGAATCCCTTTTCAATATAATGATTCCTGATTGTACGTTCGGCCCTGTTCAGCAGGTGTGCCGTTACCTGTGAACCCGGAGGGAGGCTTAATTTTTCAGTCAGGTCTGTCTCTTCCGATTTCCTGATCCCTTCGAACCTGAGCGAGGAGAGCCTCGGGCGCTCCTGGAGATGTATATCAAGCCAGATATTCTCTTCCTCTTTCCCGGTAACGGTTATCCTTACATCAGAGAAGAGCCCCTGATCCATCAGTTTCTTTGCTGCTGCCGAAATCAACTCACCGGGTATATCCAGTTTCTGGCCTATCCTCAGTCCGGAGAGGCTTATCAGGGCATTGGGATCAAGGTATTTCACCCCTGAGATGGTTATGCCGGCAAGAGTGTACTCTTCGGGGTAGGTATAGCTGACGTATTTTTCCTCCGTCTGGGCTGTGGCAATCAGTCCTGTCAGAAGCAAGGCAAAAAGAGATAGTATCCGCATAGGTTTCATTTTTTTCATCTCAGGTGTTTTCGGCAATCTGCTCACTGGTCTTCCCATATCTCCTTTCCCTTTTCTGAAAGTCTGCCACTGCTTCGTAAAAATCCTCCTTACCAAAATCGGGCCAAAGTTTTTCAGTGAAATAAAGTTCAGTATATGCTAGCTGCCAGAGAAGGAAGTTGCTGATACGCTGTTCTCCGCTGGTACGTATCATCAGTTCGGGATCAGGAATACCTGATGTTGTCAGATATGTGCCTATGGTATGCTCATCTATCTGATCAGGATTCAATCTACCCTCCCTTGCTTCAACTGCTATCCGGCGGCATGCCTCCGAAATCTCCCAGCGCGATGAGTAACTGAGAGCGACAACGAGCATCATCCGTGTACCACCGGATGTGATCTGCATTGTCTCGAACAGCCTGCTCCTTACTTTTTCCGAAAGGCGTGAGAGGTCACCTATGACCCTGAGAGAGATACTCTTCTCTATCAGGGTTCTGGTCTCATTGTTTATTGACTCAATCATCAGGTCCATCAGGGCTGAGACCTCATCATCAGGCCTGTTCCAGTTCTCTGTGGAGAAAGCATACAGAGTAAGATACCTGACTCCCAGTTCGGCAGAAGCCTCCACTGTCTTGCGCACTGCCACGACCCCCTCATGATGGCCGAAGACCCTTTCACGGCCTCTCATGTGTGCCCAGCGGCCGTTGCCGTCCATAATGACAGCCACATGCACCGGCAACCTGTTCAAATCTATCTGATCCTTAAAAGTCAACGCTATCTCCTCTTTCTTTTTTTGTCTTTCTCCATCTCTGCAAAGGCAGGACAACCTGCAAGCCTGTTGTACATCTTCCAGGTGACTGAAACCCCCAGGAAACTATACCAGTCATTATTGTGGGTCCATGTTCCGTCAACCGGTTCGCCACCCGGATCTGTTATATAGGACTGACCATCCAGTTTATCGGTAAAAGTCTTGCGGAATCCATATTCGATCTCAACGCCAACCTGGTTAGCCACGTTGACCTTAAAACCGGCAGAGAATGGAATGGAGAGGAATGGGCCGGCCTTGCTCATCATTGAAAAGGCCGCGCCTCCGGCGATATATGGTGAATAGTCTATACGCCTGCTGCTGAATGTGGAGTATGGGTAAAAGTTGAATTCATAGGTTGCGCCCAGCTCTCCCAGCAATGACCCGAGCGGGGTCATGTAACCGCTCAGGAGGTTTGCCCTTACGGCCTGTCTGGGATTGAAGTTGTAACGGTAAAACAGCTGTACGGCAGGACCGGGTTTGAAGAAAGCGTTGAGAGGGTTCTGTTCCCCCAGGTAGTTCACCACCCCGGCTGAGACACCGTAATCAGCGTTGCGCTGAGGCAATGCCGGAAGAGCCAGAATTATCAGTAGGGTTATTATTATTGATCTTTTCATAACCGTGGTGATTGGCGCAATGATCTGAGATCAGGCAAACCGTTGCGCGCGGTTTTAATCCTGTAGTTTACTGTCACGCTGAAGGTATGGTAAGCATCATTTCTCCTCGAAAAATCATCCGTGGTATAACCGTCCAGATAATCAGAGAGAGCATACCTGCCTGCCAGCTCCACCCCTATCAGGAGGTTGGGATCAATGGCCAGCTTGGCGCCCACACCCAGCGGAATCACAGCGGTGAATCCGCTCCTCTTTAGTGACGGTTCCTTATCCCACCTATCCTGCATCTTCTCATTACCGTAAAAGACGTTATATCCGGCTCCGCCGATACCGGTCAGTGCATAGACATCAACACTCCTGAAAAAGTCGCGCAGCCTGCTTGCCCTCCTGTACCGGTAGGTCTGAAAGAGGAAGCTGTTTCGCTCACGGTTCCTGACCAGATAATACTCTCCAAACAAGGCCGGTTCGTACAGGAAGCTGCTGGTTTTGTAGCCCCTGGGTTCATTTGCTCCCCTGGCGTCATCAGCGTGAAACATGCAGTAGGTGAATGAGAGCCTTGCAGCAACGTTGTCAGTGATAAAATACCTGAAAGACCCGTTTACGCTGAAGCGGGTCTGCCTGAATGTTATATCCTTGAGCCCGAGAAAGTTTTCGCCAACACTGTAACCTCCGATGTCACCAAAGAATTGTGATGTGCCGATAGCCGCCGTGGCTTCATATCGTTTCATCTTCCACAGCTGACCTGATACGAATGGCGCCGTGAAAGACACCACCATACACATCACTATCAGACGCTTAACCATCAGTCACATTGCAATTGCGGCTACAAATATAAGGAATGTCCAATATTTAAAACTTAAATATTCCTTAATTATTGTCAGTTACGGGGATCAGCACCCCACATGAGTTTATTTCTGAGGGTGCTAAAAAAATCATTTCCGGCGATGGTTACCGTGCTGAGCATGGAAGCCGACCGCCGCACCTCAAGAACGGTGCCTGACGGTACCCTTATGGCCTTTGAATCAATGGTAACCATGCATTGGCTGCTCCGGCCTCCCGTGACCAGGGTGATAACACTGTCACCTGAGACAATTATTGGCCTCACAGTCAGGTTATGCGGTGACATGGGAACGATTATTATACTGTCATCAGTAGGATAAAGAATGGGGCCACCCACACTCAGATTGTAGGCCGTTGATCCTGTAGCCGTTGAGACGATCAGTCCGTCGGCCCTGTAAGTATTCAGGAAGGTACCATCAACCTCAACAGTAATAGTGATCATGCTCTGGTCACCTTTCTGTACGGTTATCTCATTCAGTGCCACGGCGTTACCACCTGCTGCCAATTCCGGCGGGAAAGTTATCTCGAGCATCGAGCGGCTGATAAGCTCATAATTGCCCGAAATAATCATATCAACTGACTTCCCTATTTCATTATCCTTAATATTGGCCAGGAAGCCAAGACGCCCGGTGTTGATACCCGCTACCGGAATGCCGGAAGTACGTACCCTCCTGGCTGTCTCAAGGAAAGTTCCGTCACCGCCTATGCTCAGTATCATGAACACATTGGCCGGGAGATCAGACAACTCGCTGAATAGTATCACCCTGTGGTCATGCTTGAAATGGTTCCCTGCAGGGTCCATGATGTTCAGGTAAATAGTCACACCCCTGTCATAGAGGGCATCAATGACCCTCATCAGGCCTGCAGTGGTCTTTTCGGTAAGGCTCTTGCTGTACAGTGCAATGGTTTTGTCCATCTTGATAGCGGGTTACATGTTCAGGTACTTCATCAGCAGGTTGTACCTGTCTCTATAGAAACGGTCAAGTTCATCATTGTCAGTCACCCAGGATGTGACCTCACATGAGTATCTCTCAAATGTCTTTATGATGGAAACAAGGTCGGTAGTATTTACCTTCAGTGTTATCTCAAGGCTGGTGGAGTCAGGGTCAGATGTGATGTACATGCTGAGTATCCTTGCATCATTGCTCTCAACTATCTGTGATATCCTGCTCATGGAGTAGTCGCGCTGAAGCATCTTCAGTATCAGTATCCCGCCCGGCTGGTCAATGGCTGAGATTGATGCGATACCTCTTATTATATCATTGCTGGTGATGGAGCCACGGTAATGGTTATCCTCATCAATGACCGGCACAACGGTAAGCTTGTGCCGTGCTGCAAGCGCAATCACCTCATATATATGCTGATGCATCTTTACCGAGGGTCTGGGCAATGAAAGCGGGTGGTTTCCTATAGGCTCTTCCGGCTGGTTGAGGTCATAGATGTCACTGTCAGAGATGAGGCCGAGATAGTCACTCTCATTCACGATGGGAAGGTGTGACACCCTGAAAGTCTCCATCCAGTTAAGTGCAGTCTGCGCTGTTTCAGATGTTTTCAGTGCAGGAACCACGTCCGATATCATGTCTTTTGCAAGCATTCAGCAGCTCTTTGGCGAATAAAAGTACAAAAAACTGCGGATCTTTATAACTTTGCCCGCGGAATCAGCTGAAGAGAAGAGAGGCATGACAAGACTGAGTGTAAATATAAACAAGGTTGCCACCCTGCGCAATGCCCGTGGCGGTAACGTACCTGATGTTAAGCTGGCTGCCATCAAATGTCAGTCATTCGGCGCCGGGGGAATCACCGTTCACCCGAGGCCTGACGAGAGGCATATCCGTTACAGTGATGTTTATGATATCAGGGATGTAGTCACAACCGAGTTCAACATCGAGGGCAATCCTGAGGAACAATTCATCAGGCTGGTGCTTGACGTGGTGCCTGACCAGGTGACTCTGGTACCCGATGCACACGATGCAATAACCTCGAATGCAGGCTGGGATACCAGGAAGAACCTCTCCTTTCTTACCGACGTGATTGCCCGGTTTCACGGGAAGGGGATACGTACCTCCATCTTCACAGGCACTGATCCGGAGATAATAGAATATGCAGCACGCACCGGCACTGACCGGATTGAGCTCTATACCGAACCCTACGCATCAGGGTATCATGCTGACAGGAAAGCAGCGGTGGCCCCTTTCGTGACGGCAGCCATCGTGGCACGCAATGCCGGACTGGGCGTAAACGCAGGTCATGACCTTGACCTTCACAATCTTGCATGGCTGCACAGCAATATTCCGTGGCTTATGGAGGTCTCCATAGGGCATGCGCTTATTTCTGACGCCCTCTACTACGGGCTCGAAAATACCATTCAGATGTACCTGCGCGAATTGCGCAGAAGCTGACAGAACACCACCATTATCTCAGGTGTTTCTCAACTATGGTCTTCAACACTTCTATCCCAACAAGGTTCTCGCCTCCACCCGGGATAATTATGTCTGCATATCTCTTTGACGGCTCAATAAACTGAAGGTGAGAGGGTTTCACCGTTTTGTTGTATCGTTCGAGTACCATCAGCACCGAGCGGCCGCGTTCAATTATGTCACGTTGTATCACCCTGCCCAGCCGGTCATCCGCATCTGCATCCACAAATACCTTTATATCAAGCATCTGGCGGAGGCCGGGATCGGCAAGAACAAGTATCCCCTCCACCACAACCACCTCGGCCGGCCTGACGGGAACGGTCTCCTCTGACCTGACACAGGTAAGATATGAGTAGATAGGCATCATGATCGGCCTGCCGGCTTTCAGCTCAGCCAGATGGGATATCAGCAGCGGCCACTCAACCGAGTCAGGATGGTCAAAATTGATGCTCTGCCTCTGTTCAACAGGTATGTGGCTGTTATCACGGTAATAGCTGTCCTGGGGCAGTACCACCACCTCTCCCTGCGGAAGCATATCAATCAGCTTCCTGACTACCGTTGTCTTTCCTGATCCTGTGCCTCCGGCGATCCCGACAATAAGCATAAAATGATTATTTTTGTATCAAAAGTAACAAAAATCACTTTATGGTAAAGCACATCGTGATCTTCAAGCTTGCCCAGCCGGTCACTCCGGAAAAGAGGAACCAGTCTGTGATGAAGCTGAAGGAGATTTTCGGGCCTCTGGGCAACAGGCTGAAGTACATTGTTGAGTACAGGACAGGGGTAAATATCTCCGATGTGGACCATGCCGGGGATTTTGTAATTGATGCCACATTTGCCTCACTTGATGATCTGAGGCGGTATCAGTCAAGTGAGCTTCACCGTGAGGCTGTGGCGGCAGCTTCCATTATCAAAAAGGCAAAACTGGTGGTTGACTATACCTTCTGAAGCTGATGAGTTCACTTTATCCCATCCGGTTCAAGCCCATGCTCAGGGAGTTGCTCTGGGGAGGAGACGCCCTGAGGGAGCGGTTCGGCAAGAAAGCAAAGCCGGGCACCAAAATCGGTGAGAGCTGGGAAATATGCGGAATGCCGGGAAACAGTTCAGTGGTGGCCAACGGATTCCTGAAAGGAAACAGCCTTGAAGAGATTGCGGAGATCTACATGGATGAGCTGCTGGGTGAAGCGGTCTTCGCAAAGTTCGGAACGGAGTTCCCGCTGCTTGTAAAGCTCATTGATGCTGCCGACAAACTCTCGATTCAGGTCCATCCGGATGACAGGCTTGCTTCCGAGAGGCATCATGCCTGGGGAAAAACCGAGATGTGGTATGTAATTGATGCGAAACCGGGGAGTGTAATCTACACCGGATTCAGGAAAAAGACCACAAGGGAAGAGTATCTCGAACACCTGGAAGCAAAAAAGCTTGCTGAACTGATAAATGTTACACCTGTCAGATCCGGTGATGTCTTCTTCATTCCTGCCGGATTGGTGCACGCCATCGGAGGGGGAGTGCTTCTTGCGGAGATACAGCAGACATCTGACGTCACCTATCGCATCTACGACTGGGACCGTGTTGACGCGTCAGGCAGGCCGCGCGAGATGCATACCTCCCTGGCTCTCGATGCCGTAAATTTCAGCTTTGACAGCACCAATCTGATCAGAACCAGTCCGGAACTCAACCGGACAGTGTTACTGGCTGAAAGTCAATATTTCCATACCAGCCTGATAACCTTTGACAGGCCGATAATAAAGGATTACAGCCTGACTGACTCCTTCATCATCTACATCTGCACACAGAGCCTTGCAGTAGTGGAGTGCAACGGCCACAGTGAGGAGATAAAGGCTGGTGAGACCATTCTCATTCCTGCCTCGGCTGACAGTGTTGCCATAATCCCCCGGGGCACAGCCACTCTGCTTGAAGTATTCATACCACAAAAAAATAGATCAAAATGAAACAGCTTACACTACTTACAGCAGCAATTATCATGATTCTTGCCTCCGCCTGCGGAGGAGGTGCCGGCCAGGAAGGAAGTGGCAGGAAGAAGGATGCGCATGAGGCTGACACAGGATATACAGGCATAAAAAACTATATCAAGGATAATATAAAGCTCAAGGAGGTCACATATAAAAACGGTATTCGTGAAGGGATGACCCGTACCTTTTACAAGGGCGGCCAGTTGGAGCAGGAGATACCATACTCCGGTGACAGCAAGAACGGAGAAGCCAAATGGTTCTATACTGACGGGAAGTTATTCCGGACAACCCCCTTTGTCAATGATACCATTCATGGTGACCAGGTGCAGTACTACAAGAACGGAGGGGTAAAGGCACGTCTCAGCTATACTGACGGCAAGCGTCACCCCTCGCTGGAAGAGTTCCTGATGAGCGGAGAGAAGGTGACCGATTATCCTGCACTGCGTTACAGGGTTAATGACCGTTACGCGGAAAGAGGACTTTACAAAATATTCGTCGAGTTCGATAACATGGCTGAGAATGGAAAGTTTTACAGGGGTGACTACATCAACGGCCTGGTTGACCTTGACTCCCTGAACCCCATGCTGCAGACCGTCACCACCGGGTATCTCGATTTGCAGAAAAGACCAGGCCACAAAGCCGATTCAGTGGTAGTAATAGCATCATACCTGACGCAGTTTGGCAACAGGCTCTATTACCGGCTTGCAATACCCTTACCTTATAAAGATTTAAACTAAACTATATGTCACAGATTCTAGTGCCTGGCATCAGGCTCACAACAACAAGAACGGTCAGCAAAAATGATACGGCCGCGGTTTACGGATCAGGTCTGCATGATGTGCTCTCCACACCTGCCATGGTTGCTTTCATGGAACAGACAGCGATGCAGGCTGTTGAAGCCTGTCTCAACGAGGGAGAGGGCACCGTGGGAACGGAGGTCAATATCAGACACCTTAAAGCCACACCGGTGGGCATGACCATCACCTGTACCGCAACCCTTCAGGAGGTAAACGGGAACAGGCTCCTCTTTCATGTAGAGGCAGACGACGAGATCGGCAAGATTGGCGAAGGACAACATGAGAGGTTTATTATCAACAACCAGAGATTCAAGGAAAAGCTGAATGGATAATGATCATCAGATCAGCCTCCTTTGTCACCAGTAGTGCAAGGATCAGTCAGTTGCCGCCGCCTGACCTTCCGGAATATGCATTCATAGGCAGGTCGAACGTCGGCAAGTCATCGCTGATAAATATGCTGGTCTCGAGAAAAGGGCTGGCAAAGACATCGGGAAGCCCGGGCAAAACACAGACCATCAATCATTTCATTATCAATGAGAGCTGGTACCTGGTTGACCTGCCCGGATATGGTTATGCACGCGTGTCACAGAAGATGCGTGATCAGTGGGAGAAGCTCATCACATCATATATCACTATGAGGGAGAATCTCATCCTGCTCTTCGTGCTGATTGATGGCAGGCATGAACCGATGGCATCTGACCTGGCATTCATGGAGAGACTGGCAATGAACGGAATACCCTTTGCCAGGGTCTTCACCAAAACTGACAAGCTGTCAGCTGCTGAAGCAGCGAAGATCAGGGAGGTCCATGACAGAGTAATGCTGCGCTCATGGGAGAGCCTCCCTCCTGCCTTCGTAACATCTGCTTCCAGGGGCACGGGCAGGGAGGCGGTATTAGACTATATCGAAAGCAATATGATTTTCTTTACCGGGATGAAATGATTAACCCATAAATATTAATTTTGGGGCATCATAGAGTGAAACCAAAAACAACTTCCTTATATGATCAGCAGGGCTCCGTTTAAGATTTTTTCCTGTACCTCTTCATTGACAATAGCAGAAAAGATTGCCAAACACCTTGGCATCGAACTAGGCAAGAGCTCACTGCTGAGTTTCAGTGACGGCGAATTCCAACCCTGTATTGACGAATCGGTCAGGGGTTGTCACGTGTTCATAATTCAGTCTACCAACCCTCCCGCCGAGAACCTTATGGAGCTGCTCCTGATGATTGACGCTGCCAAGAGGGCTTCGGCCTACAAGGTGAATGCGGTAATACCGTACTACGGCTATGCACGGCAAGACCGCAAAGACCGGCCGAGAGTATCCCTGGGAGCAAAGCTCACCGCCAACCTGCTGACCAAGGCTGGTGTTGACAGGATCATTACCATGGATCTTCATGCAGACCAGATACAGGGGTTCTTCGATGTACCCGTTGATCACCTCTTCGGTTCAGCCCTCTTCGCTCCATATATCAGCAACCTTAATCTCCCCAACCTGACTGTTTCAGCCCCTGATATGGGCGGCTCAAAAAGGGCCAATGCATATGCACGCCACCTGCAGTGTGAGATGGTGCTGTGCTACAAGCTGAGGAAGAAGCCCAACGTGGTTGAGGAGATTTCAATCATAGGAGATGTGGAGGGAAGGAATGTGGTCATCATAGATGACATGGTAGACACTGCCGGGACGATGACTTTTGCTGCCACGGTTATGAAAGACCGCGGTGCTCTCAGTGTAAGAGCTGTATCAACACACCCCGTACTTTCCGGAAATGCGGTCGAGAAGATAGAGAAGTCTCCATTGGAGGAACTCGTTGTCACAGACACTATTCCACTCGTCTGCCAGTCGCCGAAAATTAAGGTGCTTTCAATTGACGAGATCTTCGCCGAAACAATAAAAGCGGTTTATACGAATACCTCTATCAGTTCGGGTTTTGTTTTCTAAGCTTTTTAGCTATATTTGCACGCCATTTTTTTCAACAAAGCGTCAAACGTGTGATGGGAGGTTATATGGCATTAACCTTGAGTAGCACAACAAATTAAAGATTGATGAAAACTATTGAGATCAAAGCCTTCCCCCGTGAACATTTAGGCAAGAAGAGTACAAACAGCCTGCGGGCAGAGGATAATGTACCATGTGTGATGTACATGGAGAAGGAAAATCTTCATTTTTATGCACACGAGAACACTTTCCGCGGACTGGTCTACACTCCCGATGTGTTTCTTGTGAACCTTGAAGTTGCAGGAAATAGCTATAAGGCAGTGGTGAAGGAAATCCAGTTCCATCCTGTTACTGACAGGCTGCAGCATATTGATTTCATGCAGGTACATGAAGAGAAGCCTGTTACAATTAACATTCCGATCAGGATCACCGGTGAATCATCAGGTGTGAAGGCCGGCGGCAAGCTTCGAATCAAGCGCAGAACTCTCAAGGTTAAGGGACTAATAAAGAACTTGCCTGATCATCTGACCATTGACATAACCGGCCTTGGTATCGGACAGTCGATCAAAATAGGTGATCTCAAATATGATAGCCTGGATGTAATTGACAACAAGCGCGCAATGATTGTATCTGTCGAAGCCTCCAGGGTTTCCCTCAAGGAGGAAGAAACAGCTGCTCCGGAAGCTGAAGATTCTGCTGCCGAGGCTGATGCCCCTGACAATAAATAAGCTGGTAACTGTATGTAATGAAACATCTTATTGCCGGTCTTGGCAACATAGGTGACGAGTACAGGAACACGCGTCATAATGTAGGATTTATGGTACTGGATGCTGCAGCCGCAGCATCCGGTATCATTTTTAAGGACAGCCGTTACGGGTATGTCACCAGGATGAGGCACAAAAACGCTGAACTGGTGTTGCTCAAGCCCTCTACATTCATGAACCGCAGCGGCAATGCCGTGCGGTACTGGCTGAAGAAGGAAAAGATTGAGATTGAAAACCTACTGGTTATTACAGATGATCTGGCCATACCCACCGGCAGCATAAGACTCAGGTCAGCGGGAAGCGCAGGCGGGCACAACGGACTGACAAGTATCAGTGAAGTGCTTGGGACAGATCAGTATGCACGCCTCAGGATAGGCATCGGGAGTGACTTCCCCAGAGGCAGGCAGGTTGACTATGTCCTTGGCGAATGGAGCCCGGAAGAGCTTGTCATTATGAAGAAAAGGATACCACTGGCGGTGGAGATGATGCTCTCTTTTGCCGTGGCAGGATGCGAGCTCACTATGACCGCCTATAACCACAAGGGTAAAGATCTCAGTGATGACAGCGTCACCCCTGCTGCCAGAAAGTGAGCTATGAAAGCAGAGAAGGGTGAAAGGATAGATAAGTTCCTCTGGTTTGTGAGGCTGTATAAATCCCGCAGTATAGCCACCGAAGAATGCAGGAAGGGAAGGGTCATTGTCAGCGGCCATCCCGCCAAACCGGCATCACTTATCGCCCCGGGCGCAACCATCACCGTCAGGAAACCACCGGTCACATACACCTACACCGTCATCGGCATTCCCCGGGGAAGGATAGGTGCGACGCTGGTAAGCAGCTTCATAACTGACATCACCCCGGAAGAAGAGAAAGCGAAGCTTAGCCAGGGAAGAATGGTCAGCGGTTACCGGCCCCGCGGCAGCGGCCGTCCGACCAAGAGGGAACGCAGGGAACTTGACAACTTCCTGGAATAGAATCAATGTCACACTCCGGAATTAATTCATGGATTGAAACAGCACACCTCCGGCCATGGTGGTATAAATACCTAAAAAGGAGATAATAATCCATTACTCCTGCCAATTTATCAAGTGTACGGATAAACTTTTCATAAATTAGCAAAATGTGAGGCCCGTGGGCTTCACAACTATCTTTCAGAAGGTAAAAACTTCATTGGGGAATGGGTAAGAAGAACATTGAGAAGTATGATATTCTCTATCAGCTTTTGAAACAATATGTCGATTTCTGGCACAATTATATTTTCTATCGCAGGGTTATCGTTCTGGGCAGGGATGCTATAGATTTTTCCGTGCCAACTATCCTGGCGCCCAATCACCAGAATGCACTGATGGATGCCATGGCTGTGCTATGCACCCTTGACCGTCAGCTGGTCTTCCTGGCGAGGGCTGATATCTTCAGGAAGAAGTTCGTGGCAAAAATCCTCTATTTCCTGAAGATACTGCCTGTCTACCGTATCAGGGACGGCTTTGATGCAGTAAAGCAGAATGACGATACCTTCCGTACCACACTGAGGGTGATGGAAAACCGCAACGGAGTGGTTATCCTGCCCGAAGGCAATCATGCCACCT
>WXFE01000110.1 GCA_009881065.1 Bacteroidales bacterium
CCGGAACCTTTGACCTTCACCCCTGCTGCCACCATGGAGGCAAAGGAGTATGTCTGCCACTGCGAGGATGTAAAGCTGGAAGAGATAATGGCAGTCATTGGCGACAGGAAATACATATCATTTGATGAGATCAAGCATACAACGCGTCTTGGCATGGGGCCCTGCCGCGGCAAGCGGTGCATAAAAAGGCTCTCGATGCTTCTCAAACCGGCAGGCATAGAGATAATAGGTGATGCCACTCCCAGGGCCCCTCTCTCGAACCAGATCACCATGGGTGAACTCCTTCCGCAGGATACCCCTGAGATAATAATCACCCGGGGTAACGTAAGGAAGGTGAAGGTGGCAGCGCTGGTTGCCGGCGGAGGCATAACCGGCAGCGCCCTTATGCGTTATCTGGCCGAGGCCGGGATGAAGCCCGTTCTCATAAACCATGACCGCGGATCATCATGGCGCAACATTGCCGGAGGGAGACCCAACTTCAGCGTACCCGAACTGGCTGAACTGGCAAAACATAACCACGAGCTGTTCAAGGAGCTTCAGAAGATTGGCGAGATAAACTACAGGGAGATCAAATATGTGACCTTCGCACATGACGAGGCTATGATGAACCAGCTCGAGGCCTCACTGACCTGGTCAGACGGCGAGATGGTTATGCCGGCTGACTATGCGGTGAAGATTGCACCGGGAATCAACCCGGAACTGAAGAAGACTTACAGGGCGGCAATGCTGACCAATGATTGCTGGCAGGCAACACCCGGAAAGGTCATTGACCTGATAAGACACCTGGGAATCAAGGCTGGAGGCACCGTCGAAGAAGACAGCACCGTCACGGCAGTGAGACGGAACGGCCGCGAATATATCGTAATTATGCAGAACCACCGGGGCGAGTACGTGGAGTATGAGACCCCCGTCTTCATCAATGCCATGGGCGCGCAGGGTGAGAAATTCGCCCGCAGCCTCGGGTTATATACCGGCACCTACGGCGTCAGGCACCAGGCTTTCATCACCAGGCGACTGCCGATGATGGGACCGGGCAATACACCGTTGCCTATGCTGATAGACCGGCGTAACTATAAGGGATTCATAGCAGTATACGGACAGCAGCTGGGTGAGACAGGTCAGATAATCGGATGTGCGTCACCAGCAGTCGAACCCGCCGAAGCAGGAAGAAACCTGAAGATAAACAGCAAGGAGTTCATAGAGATCGTGTCAGAGGTATTCACCTTATGGCTACCCGAGCTCTCGACAGCAGGATTCCAGTCGCTCTGGAGCGGTTACTACACTGAGCCGCGCATGTACATCGATCCTGAACACGGCCTCTTCCTCGGGCTGCGCGGGCAGGGATTCATGATGGGACAATACCTGGCAAAACTCTACGTAGACAAGCTGATGGGGCGTGAAGTACCTGCATACTTCAGCAGGCTGTCACTCAAGGGCGACGGGCTGCCGGAAACGGCTTTCATATAAAACAGACAGGCAGTAAAAAAAATTACAGGTGATTCTTGTTATATGTCAGGAAACCAGATAATCAAAAAGGATATCAGATATTAACCTTTTTTATATCTTTAAGCATCAACCACAAATAATTAATATTTAAAACTCTCAATTATGTTCAACAAGTTTATTGCATCCATCCTGCCCTATTTCCCGAAGAAATTCATCTGGATCTTTTCACGTGCCTATATTTCCGGAGTGACCATGGCTGATGCCATGCGGGTCTCACGTGAGCTGAACGCGCTTGGTATCAAAGTGACCCTCGACGTACTGGGAGAATTCATTACATCGCTTGATGAGGCTGAGGCCAACAAGCAGGAATATCTTGACCTGATAGATGAGACCCATAAAAACGGGATTGATGGCAACTATTCGCTCAAGCCAACAAGCTTCGGATTGCTTCTTGACAAGGAAGAATGCTATCGTATTATGCGTGAGATAGTGGCAAAGGCAGCATCATACAACAACTTCTGCAGGATTGACATGGAAGACTCTCCCTGCACTGACCTGGAGATCGAGCTTTACAGGCGTCTTCATGCCGAATTCCCGCGTAATGTGGGGCTGGTGCTGCAGGCATACCTGAAGCGGACATACAGTGACCTGGAGAAGATGCTTGACATGAACACACCGGAGATACCCACCAACTACCGTCTCTGCAAGGGCATCTACGTGGAACCGGCTGAGATCTCCTACAAGAAGTACGAGGAGATCAACAAACACTATCTTGAAGACCTCGAGTTCATGTTCCGGAACAAGATATTTGTCGGCATTGCTACTCATGACAAGCCGCTGATTGAGGGAGCATATGAGCTGATAAAGAAATACAATGTGCCCAAAAACATGTATGAATTCCAGATGCTCTACGGAGTAACCCCGAAGCTGCGCCAGAGCATTGTTGACGCCGGTCATGATATGAGAGTCTACGTCCCGTTCGGAGAAAAATGGTTCAGCTATTCAACCAGGAGGCTGAAGGAAAATCCGAAGATGGCAAGCCACATAATGAAGGCAATTTTTGTGAAAGGCTGATTGTCAGAAAAGACAATAGCCGGCAGGCAACAGTATTGGCCTGGCGGATCTACCTGCGGAAAATGATCCCGTCAAGTGTCCTCTTCGGGACATGGTGAACGCTTTTGTCATCTCTCCAGTATTTCACATCATTATTGCGCATGGTCTCGATTACCACCTCTTCTGCCGGTTTGCCTAGAGCCAGAACAAGCAGTATCTCATACTGCTCCGGGATATCAAAGGCAGTTCGCAGTCTCTCTTTCTTTATGGCTGCAATGATGCAACCTCCCAGGCCTGCCTCCGTGGCTCCGAGCATAATGCTCTGTGCTGCAATACCATGGTCAACGCCAAAAGATTCTGATATCTCCCTGTCACCCAGTATCACAATGTATGCCGTTGGCCTCTCTCCGCTGCCAGGTCCCTCCCAGGTGGTCAGATAGCCGGCCCACGCAAGGCATGGGAACAGAGCTTCTCGTTGTGCAGGATCGGTAACGAGAATGTACTTAAGTGGCTGACGATTGGCAGCGGAGGCCGACAGGCGGGCCAGATTGACAAGAGAGACCAGGGTGTCGGCAGTGATCTCATGTTGACCGTCAAACCGTCTGTAGGAACGTGTCTTTTCAATCAGGTCATGGAAGTTCATAGTCGGATTTTTGAATAAAGATAGAGAAAAAGAAAATGTTGATTCAACAAAACAGCCCCTTGCCGGGGCTGCCAGATAATATCACCTGCAACAGACTGCCTGATTATAAATTGACAGCAGCCTGACCGGAGTCTATTTCTTCAGTGCTTCATCGTACCGCTCTCCTATCACCTTCCAGTCGAGCAGTTCCCAGAATGCCTTGATGTAGTCAGGACGCCTGTTCCTGTAGTCAATATAATAGGCATGCTCCCACACGTCGCACGTCATAAGCGGCACCAGTCCTGATCTGATCGGGTTTCCGGCATTTGATTCCTGGGTTATCAACAGGCGGCCATCAGGCTTCATACAGAGCCATGCCCACCCCGACCCAAAGAGCGTTGTAGCGGCCTTGGTGAAAGCTTCCCTGAAACCCTCAAAAGAACCATATTCGGCATCAATGGCTTTGGCGATGGTTCCCGAAGGTGTTCGTTTGCCTGTCGGCGATAGTGATGCAAAATAAAAAGTATGATTCCAAACCTGTGCGGCGTTATTGAAAATACCGCCTTCAGCCTTTCGGATCATCGTCTCGAGTGTAGCCTCCTCAAAGGGGGAGCCGGGAAGAAGGTTATTAAGGTTATTGACATAGGCAAGATGATGCCTGCCATGATGATAATCAAGCGTTTCCGCACTCAGCTTCGGCGCAAGGTCACCTGCTTCATACTTCAACGGAGGTAGTTCAAATTTCATAATCCGGACAAATTTTAGATTTGTCTGTAAAGATACTAAAATAGGTTGATTTTTTCTGCTATTTCAGAAATATGCTTGCCGGAAGCGGGTTTGCAACGCCTTTTTCCACGGCCATGGCAAACAGCTTTTCAATGGCCCGGCGCCCCTCCTCTCCCAGTGACAGGCTGAAATCATTGACATATAACTTTATGTGTTCGCGGGTGACCTCAGTGTCAGTCTCGCGGGCGTGATGCCTGATGAAATCAACCGATTCCTGCGGGGCGGATCGGGCATATTCGATGCTTCGCCGTATGGCCCTCTCAACTTTTGACGCAACAAGATGATCAATGCTTCGGCTGATCACTATCCCGCCCAGCGGGACCGGCAGACCGGTCATCTTCTCCCACATGGCGCCGGTGTCAGCCACCATTGTCAGACCCATGGAACTGTAGGTGAAACGGGTCTCGTGAATGATCAGCCCTGCATCGGCTTCTCCGGAGAGCACCGCCCCGGGGATATCCGAAAAGAGGTATTCCTGTTTGCGAGTGGCTCCGGGCCAGAAGATACTGAAGAGGAGGTTTGCTGTGGTGTATTTCCCGGGAATGGCAATGAGGGCATGGTCAAGCTCATCAGGCCTGACAGCTCTGCGGCTCACCACTAACGGGCCGTTGCTGCGTCCCAGGGCACTGCCGGAATCAAGTATCAGGTATTTGTGGGCCGTGCGGGCATAAGCGTGGAAGCTCATCTTGGTGATGTCAACGCTGCCCTCCACAGCCCTGCGATTAAGTTCTTCGACATCAGCCAGAAACCAGTCGAATTCCAGCCCCTCCGTATCTACCCTCCCGTGCACCATTGCCTCGAAGATGAAGGTGTCATTGGGGCATGGGGAAAAACCAAGTGTCAGTTTCATGATTTTACCATCAGTTCAAAGAGCAGGGTCATTTTCTCCTGCAGTCTGCCAAGAGCCATTCTGATCTTCCAGTTCTTCATGTTCCGGGGCTCCACCATGTTTGATATGGCTTTTACCGCTATCCATGGTATCCCTGACATTACACAGGTATAAGCCAGCCAGGCGCCCTCCATTGTCTCTATATCCGGGTCCCATGCACGGCAGATCCGATCTATGACTGACTGTGAGCCAGAGACCATGTTGACGGTTGCACCCCTGACAGCGGGCATCAGTCCGGCAGCCAGATCAAACCCTCTGCCGCTGCAGTGGATCCGCCCGCCACTAAACGGTGGCATGTCAGGATCAGCAAGACCTGCACCAAACAGGGGAACGAACCTGCCATTGTCATCAATACCCATGTCGGCGAAGCAGTCAGAGACTGTGGTGACAACAGCTCCCGGCCGGATTGACTCCACGTAGCTGCCTGCAAGGCCGGCTCCCATCACCAGTGAGGGGTGATCGCCGGAAGCAAATCTCTTTTGCAGCGCCCATGACATAGCAGCCCCTCCAACCCCGGTAACAATTATCTCACAGCTCATGCCGGCATGCGACGCTGCGACACTTACCACCTGCTCCTCGGATGGGTGAGCCACCGCAATGAGAATGTTCCTGAATGCATCGTTCATAGGTAAGACAAGTTGGAGCGATAAATATATTATTTTTGAACAAAAAATTTCCTGACCAGGTACACCATCTGATTTAGCGGATATGACCTGCCTGACGAGAAGAGAGCAATACAGTGCCGCGCACAGAATGTTCCGCCCTGAGCTCAGCGATGAGGAGAACATGATTGTCTGCGGCAAGTGTTCCAATCACCTGTGGCACACGCATAACTACCTCCTCATGGTAGCTGTGAAAGGCGAACCGCATACTGCAACAGGGTATTTCATTAATGCCACCAGGCATAAGGAGATAATGAAGGATCGGGTCATTGTAAAGTTCGACAAAAAGAATATGAATCTGAAGATGGACTTCATGACAGACAAGGCAGCCACAGGCAAAAAACTTGCCATAACAATATGGGATGAGCCAGAGATTCCACTGGCGGAGGAGGGAGCCACACCGCATTGCGTGAGGATGGAGGAGGGAGCCACGCT
>WXFE01000111.1 GCA_009881065.1 Bacteroidales bacterium
TCATTTTTTTCACAGCTGATGATAGACAAAACTATTATTAATGTAACAGATAGTTTTTTCATAGCATTTGAGCTTGGTTATTATAAGTGAATTATACTATGTTTTATGGCACAAAGACCGTGCCTGTCCTAATCTTAAAGTTGCACAACTTTTATATGCCTGCTAAAGACAAACATAGTTGACTTTTTACGAAGCCAGAACATGCCAGACAGGAAAAGCATTAATTGCAGGCCCATATATAACTGCATCAACTGCTCACCTGACAAAAAAGTCAAGCACCGTCTCACCGGCCAGGCGGGCCACAAGATTGTCTCCCTTTTTGACGGGGCCAACACCTGAGGGTGTGCCGGTGAAAATCAGGTCACCCGTCTTGAGAGTGTAATATTTCGAGACATATTCAATTATCTCTGCAAAACCGAAAATCAGATCGGATGTGTTCCCCTCCTGCCTCAGCTCCCCGTTTATCTCCAGAGAAAAGCTGATATCCGAATGGTCAGGGAACCGTTCTGCCGCGATGAAAGTGCCAACAGGCGCCGAGCCGTCAAACGTCTTTGAGAGCTCCCACGGGTGTCCGGCCTGTGAGAACCTGTGCTGCAGGTCGCGCGCGGTGAAGTCTATACCTACAGTCAGTGCATCATAATAGCGGTAAGCATACCTGGCAGCAATGCCCTTCCCGAGCTTCGAGATCCTGAGTACCAGTTCTGCTTCAAAATGCAGGTTATTTGAGAAGTCAGGGATAAAGAAGGGCTTGTTCTTTTTCAGCAGAGCCGAATCGGGCTTTAGGAAGATCATCGGCTCCGGGGGTATCGGACGACCCATCTCTGCCGCATGCCTGCGGTAGTTAAGTCCAACGCATATTATTTTCATGAAACACTAAGCTTTACCGAATGAACGCACCTTGATGGCAGTTATCACCTGCTTTGTGTTGAGGGGAAAATCGCCATTCATCATCCAGGAGTAGTATGAAGGCTCCTCCCTGAATACCTGTTCAACGGGCTTGCCCCTGTGCTTGCCGAAGTTGAAAACCTCCTGTCCCTGTTCGTTGAAGATTATCCTTCCTGCAAGGTCAGCGTTGTTATTGAATGCACTGTATGAAGAGAGCTTGCCAATATCATTTTCCAGGTCAGGATACCTGTCGAGCTGCGCCTTCAGTATCTCATATGTGGCAGCAGCATCAGCCTTTGAGCTATGGGCATTCTCAAGCTCCTTGTCACAGTAGAATTTGTAGGCAGCGCTCAGGGTCCTCTGCTCCTTCTTGTGAAAAATAACCTGCACGTCTACATACCTGTGCCGGGCAGGGTTGAAATCAACATTCACCCGGAGAAACTCCTCGCAGAGTATGGGTATGTCAAACTTCATTGAGTTGAATCCGGCAAGGTCACAACCTTCGAGGAAAGCTGCAATTCTTCTTGCCACATCCCTGAAGTGAGGCTCATTGGCAACATCGGCATCAGTGATGCCGTGAACGCGTGTCGCCTCGGGTGATATGGGTATGCCCGGGTTCAGTCTCATGCTAAGCCACTCTTCTGCGCCTCCCGGCGAAACCTTAAGAGCAGAAAACTCCACGATACGGTCAGATGCGATACTCACCCCGGTGGTCTCAAGATCAAGAACGACCAGGGGTTTTCTGAGGTTAAGCTCCATTTTTTTACTGAAACTCAGGCGTTTATCATCATCGGCATCAGGAGCATGAGGAGATCCTCATCCTCGTTGGCCGTCTCGGAGGGAAGGAAGAGCCCGGCCCTGGTGGGGTCGGCAAGCTCAATCACCACGTCCTGTGATGCGATGTTTGAAAGTATCTCAATCAGGAAGACCGACTTGAAGCCTATCTCCATGTCATCACCCTCATAGAGGCACTTGTGACGCTCGTATGCCGAGATTGAGAAGTCGACATCCTGGGCTGAGACGGTTATCTGGTTAGGCGTAAACTGCAGCTTGACCAGGTTGCTTGCCTGGTTCGAGAATACGGAGACCCTGCGCAGGATGTTGTAAAACTCGACCCTGTCAATGCGGACCCTCCTGGGATTATTCTTCGGGATGACGGAGTTGTAGTTGGGGTAATTGCCTTCAACCAGGCGGCATACAACCTTGTAGTCAGATAGATTGAAAAATGCGTTTCTGTCATCGAACTCAACCGATACCACGCCGCTCTCCCTGGGAAGTATATTCTTCAGCAGTGAGGCAGGCTTCTTGGGAAGGATGAATGATGCATTATCGTCAGCTCTTGCGTCACTTCTCTGGTATCTGACCAGCTTATGCGCATCAGATGCAACGAATGTCAGGTTGGCGGTTGATGCCTCCACAAGTATGCCACCCATTACGGGACGAAGCTCATCGTCAGCTGTTGCAAACAGTGTTCTTGAGATACCTGCCAGGAGCACCTCTGCAGATACGTTGAAGCCAAAACGCTTCTCCTGCTTGATGACCGGCAGCACGGGAAAGTCAATCCCGTTCTGACCCACAATGCTGAACTGGCCGTTCTCTGAATTGATGACAATGGCCATGGTGTCAGTATTGATATCAAAGGTAAGCGGCTGCTCTGAGAACTCCCTGAGGGTGTCAAGCAGTATCCTGGCGGGAATGGCTATCATTCCGCTTCCTGAGATATTGTCAAGATGCATGCGTGTGATAAGCGTCGATTCGAGGTCTGAAGCCGTTATCTCCAGATCATTCCCGCTTATGTTGAAAAGGAAGTTGTCAAGAATCGGAAGAGTATTCTTTGAACTGATCACCCTGCCAATGGCCTGCAGGTGACCCAGAAGTTCTGTGCTTGAAACAACAAATTTCATATTTCGGTCTGTTTAATTTATTCGGCAATATATCTCAGTTTACCGGCAATCAACTGATTACTAATTAATATCTGTTTTAAAAACCGGATTATCAATATTACAAAAAAAAGTGTTACCCTCAAACATTTATTTCAATGATATGTAACGCCTGCGTCTGAGTGCGTTCCATATCACTCCCGCGATAATAATCAGCAATATGGGCAGAAGCGTGTTCACAACCTGCCAGAGTGTTCTCTGCTCCTTTATACGGGTCTGATCGAGCAGTCTGGGCTTCAGTTCCCGTGAACGCATCCCGATGAGTTCGTTTTCATCAACGAGGTAATTGATGCAGTTCACAAGGAAGTCCTTGTTGCCGAAGGTCTGCATGGTGTATCTGTCAAGGCCGAGTGTCAGCGGTTCGGGATTGCCGCCTCCCCATGAGACCTCATTGCGTATTATATCACCGTCAGCAACCACTATCATCTTAGTGGGCCTGCTTTCCGTCACGGTAAGCAGCTGAGGGTCACCCATTATGCTGCCTGCCATGCGGTTGGCGAAGACAGAGCTGAAGGTTCCTTCAAGGAGCACTGCCACGTTCAAGGGGCCGGCGTTTAACATCCCGTCAGGGATCATCTCATCAGCCTCCTCCAGTGAGATGACCAGCGGTGGCATTACTGTACGGGCTTCGGGCGATGTTGTAAGGAGAATGCTCTTTTTCACCCCCGGATCGCGTCCCACCGTGTCAATGGTGCCGGCAAACTCTGACTTGACCCTGTTGAGGTTACGTGTGATGGGGTGAGTCTGTGAAGGGCGCAGCAGCGGGTAATAGACCCAGGGTGTGGGCACATACTGCACCTCGCCTCCGGGATTGACAACCTTAAGAGGAATCAGCATACAATCGGCATCCTGCACAATCACCGGGTTGATGCGGACACCGTACCTGAAGAGCATGTCAGCTGTCGAGAGTGGCTCATACAGCGCCACCGTCGATCCTGCAATCAGGCTGTCTGCATCCACCCTCACCTCTTCTGCAAGCCAGAGCACCTTTCCTCCGTTCATGATATACTGGTCAATCACAAACTTATCCCTCTCATCCATCGGTTTCTGCGGCGCGGCAATGATTATGGCGGCATATTTATCAATGGATCCCCTCCTGCCCCCGATCACCCCCCTGTCAATATTATAGAACTTAGCCAGCTCCAGGGTCAGATCAGCCACGAAGATCTCATCGAGCTCACCATGACCTTCAATGAATGCCACCGTGTGCACCGTATCGGCAGTTGCCGCGGCAACTGCCTGAATAATCTCATATTCAAGCCCTTCGGTTGAATGAAGGAGATTTGTCTCAGCAGGCAGGGTGGGATTATTCCTGAGGAAGTTCACCGGTATGACCGTAGTGCCGCTGGTGACGGTAAGTGAAGGGAAGATCCGTTTCTGTGTTCTTCCTCCCTCACCGTCGGAGGCCATGACATTTACCGGGTTGAGGCCGCGGTTCATGAGTTCAGCGTGGACCCGGTCGCGCTCAGTCCTGTCTGAAGAGGCTGAGGGATTGATGAAGTCATACTTCACCTTCCTCCCTGATGTAACACGGAACTCATCGAGGTACTGTTCCGTGCTGCGCCGCAGTTTCCTGAAAGCTATCGGCAGTTCGCCGTCGAGGTAAACATTCACCGTCACATCGCTCCCGAGTTCCCTGAGTATCTTCTTTGTCGGTTCTGCCAGCGTGAAGCGCTTCTCTTCCGTCAGGTCAGCCCTGATGTGCAGGAGCGATAAAAGTATGCAGACCGCTCCGGTTGCCGTCACCACGATAAGAGGTTTTCTGATGCTGCTGCGGCGGAGTGATACCCTGGCAGCCTCGCAAAAGAATACGGCAACGAATACGAAGTAGGCTATGTCACGGATATCAAGCACCCCACGGCTTATTGAGCGGTAGTGTTCATTGATTCCCATCAGGGAAACCTCCTCAGCAACGGATGAGAGGGCGGGCAGGGTTGCCAGCGAGTCAAATCCCCTGAACATCAGGAAGGAGAGAACGGCTGCAATTATGAATGAGATCACCTGGTTTGAGGTGAGTGATGAGGCAAAGAGGCCGATGGCGGCGTAGACTGCTGCAAGCATCAGGAGGCCTGTGAATGATCCGGCGGTACCTCCCCTGTCAAGGTTACCGGGGTTTTCACCCAGCACCCACACGGAGATGACGAACACCAGTGCAGGCAATAAGGCCATTATCACCAGGAAGAGCGCTGCAAGGAACTTGCCGTAGATCACGGCACCGTCACTCACCGGGCGCGACCATAGCAGTTCTATGGTTCCCGACTTTCTCTCTTCGGAAAAGAGCCTCATGGTGATTGCCGGCACCAGGAAAAGGAATATCCACGGAGAGAGAACAAAAAGGGGATCAAGGCCGGCATAGCCGCTGTCAAGCAGGTTCCACTGGCCAGGCATGATCCACATGATCAGGCTGTTGGCCAGAAGAAACACAATCATTACGATATAACCCGTAAGAGAGCTGAAAAACGCTGCTGTCTCTTTTCTGAAAAGAGTAAACATAACTTCAAGTTTGCTGTAAAAATATCCAAAACTTTCATGGTCTGACCGGCCTGCGGGCATTTTTGACATCGGTAATGATGGTGCCCGGGTAATAGAAGCCGATTATCCTGTTATAACTCATCTTTTTTTCGGCCATATGCTTTGCTCCGTCCTGGCACAGGCCCACACCATGACCGTATCCTCTCCCGTTGAAAAGAATGCTGTCACCGGCGTCTGAAAGAGTAAAGTAAGCTGACCTGAGCCCGAAGCGGAGCCGTATCTCTTCGCTCCACAGAGTCTTTCCCTGTACGGTGCGGTATGTTATCCTTCCCGCCGCCGGTGCGTTCGCCGAATAGATGGCCCCCTCCGTTCCCGGGGCTATACCCTTCGATCTCAGGAAACTGTTCCATTCGCTTCGCGCTATGCTTTTCTTCCATGTTGATGATGGGGAATAGCTGCACCAGGGGTCCGTCACGCTCACGAGATAGGGATAACCGGCAAGCCACACGTCGGCTGAGGATGCCGTCTCGCCGCCACAGTTACCGTGGAACGCGGCTTCTATCATTATGCTGTCGCGGTCAGCAAGCACCAGCCCGGATGTTGAGCGGCAGGCGTTGACAATCACGCTGTCGGTCACCACTCCCGGATAGACCTGGCAATGAACATCATCGCACATATTGTACCCGTCAAGTGAATGCCTGTCAATATTCCTGTAGATATAGGTTCGCGCTACCACGGCCTGTGCCCTGTAGTAATCTGATGGTCCGTATCTGCCCGCCTCGGCACGTACCACTCCGGGAAGGCACTCTTCAACGGTTGTGATGTTAAGTATCCGGAGTGAGCCTGGGAATGAAGTGACTGTCAGTGTGCCGCTGAGGCTCTTCTCAGGCTCACTGCTGCCGGGTGCCCTGACAGTGAAGAGCGTGCCTGATGCCGCCGGGGTAAAGGCAAGTGAATCAGACACACCTCTTATGCCTGACATTGTGCTGTATATTACCCTGTCACCATACCGTGTCACGGCAACGGTTTCGCCCTGGCTGAGACGCACCTCTCCGGCCGTTCCGTCGAAAAGCATACAGTCGCCATTTACCATGCTGACAATCAGGCTGGAAGGCTTTGACCGGGCGAAGATACGTATTGAGATCCGGGAGAATGTGACCAGCGGAAATAGAACGAGCAGTATGGCAACAAGTGAGATCCTTTTCATTTCCCTTTCATTTGAACAGGAGTGTCTGCCATATCGTCATCCACCATGGGTTTCATTATCCTCATCCTGCTTTCTTGTTAACCAGACTTTCTATCATATCCGCTGCCACCCTCGCTGATGCCCCGCCACCTCCGAGTATGGTCCGCAACTCCCGGTAATCATCCTTTATCCTCTCATGTCTGTAACCGGTGGCAACTATCTCCTCCAGTTCCCTGTGGAGGCTGGCACTATTCAGCCCCTCCTGAATCAGCTCTCTCACCACTTCCCTGTCCATGATGAGGTTCACCAGTGAGATGAACCTGACCCTGATAAGCCATTTTGCCAGCCTGTATGTAAGCCTGCTGGTACTGTAGCATACCGCCTGAGGCACATCAAAGAGCGCAGCCTCAAGGGTTGCAGTACCGGAGGTGACAAGCGCGGCCTCAGCCACAGCCAGGAGGTCATAGGTCCTGCCGGTGATAACCCTGACAGGGTATGCTGAAGAGACCTCTTCATAAAGCCGGGCAGGCAGATGATCCATTGCCGTCACCACGAACTGGTAATCAGGAAAGTCTTCAGAGACTTCTGCCATGACTGGAAGAATTTTGCTCACCTCCTGAAGCCTGCTGCCGGAGAGAAGTGCAATCACCGGTCTGGCGTCAAGTCCCAGTAAGGCTCTGATGATCTCCCTGTCAGGCGCTGTGGCCCTCCATGCATCTATATGGTCAATGAGGGGATTGCCAAGGAAGATAGCCGGGAAATCATGCTTCCGGTAAAACTCCTTTTCAAACGGGAAGATGATGTAAAGCCTGTCTGTATAGCGTTTTATCTTTCTTACTCTTCCTTCACGCCATGCCCAGAATTTCGGCGAAATGTAGTAGAAGACCCTGAGGCCGGCCTCCTTTGCAAACCTGGCCATACGCAGATTGAATCCCGGATAGTCTATAAGGATCACCACATCGGGTTTCATCTCCATTATCTGTCTTTTGCATTCGCTGAAGTTGGCTTTCACCTTCCGGATGTTGACAAGCACCTCGAAAACGCCCATGAAGGCAGTCTCACGGTAGTGTTTCAGCAGCCGTGCACCTTCGCCCTGCATCAGCTCACCTCCCCAGCATGCAATATCTGCTGCCGGATCACTCTTCAGCAGGTGCTTCACCAGGTTGGAACCGTGAAGATCACCGGATGGCTCGCCTGCAATGATGAAGTACTTCATCCTAAAACAGGTTTATAGCGAAGACAACAAAGGCCCACGCCAAGGTTATTCCAAGCACTCCCCTGCAGGCTCTCAGCATGTCAAGGCGGTTGAAAAGCAGATAGATGACTACATTGGTAAAGACGGAGACACTCATTATTTCCGAAATATTTCCGGCAACTTCCATCTTCCTGAAATAATCTGTCATTGAAAGCCCGTGATGTGTCAGCAGAAAGAATATCAGGAACCCCAGAAGAGGCATCACCAATCCTCCCACAACACCTGATATAACGTTATTGAACCTTTGTCTGAACCACATATCAGAGTTTTGATTTGAGGGTTTCCATAAAGCTGTAGGCAGTCATGTCAATGGTCACCGGCACTACAGAGACATACCCGTTATTAATGGCCCAGTCGTCAGTATCTGATGCCTCCGGCTCATGGTTGATAAAACTGCCTGTCAGCCAGTAGTAGGTCTTTCCCGCAGGGTCTTTTCTCTTTTCAAATTCCTCCTGCCAGTTACCCAGGGCCTGGCGGGCTACCATCATCCCTTTTATCTCAGAAGCCGGCACAGCCGGGAAGTTGACATTAAGGCATACACCTGTCGGCAATGGCTCGCGAAGGAGCATCGTACATATATCTCTGATATACTCTTCACACCCCGAGAAATCGGCTGAGGACGAATAGCTGTTAAGAGAGAATCCCACTGACGTGATGCCATACAGACATCCTTCAAGAGCGGCTGCCATTGTTCCTGAATAGAGTATGCTGGCGGAGGCGTTGGAGCCATGGTTGATGCCTGAGACAACCAGGTCAGGCTTGCGGTCAAGCAGCTGGCTGACCGCCAGTTTGATTCCATCTGCAGGAGTGCCGCTGCAGGCGTAGATCCGCTTGCGGTCATCCTCCACGAGAAGCTTGACCCTCAGGGGCTGCTTGACAGTCAGCGCCTGTGACATGGCACTGCGGCCCTCGGTGGTTGAGATTACCACCACCTTGCCGAAGTCCTCCATGATCCTTATGAGGGTTTTAAAGCCACCTGCATAGAGTCCGTCATCATTTGTCAAAAGAATAAGCTTATCGTTTTCTTCTATTTTCATCTGAATTTTTGTTGAAGTGCAAATATAATGATAATGGCTCTGCTTTTAATGCCGCGTCTGCTTGATGCCTCAAACCTTTTTTCCTTACTTTTGCATTTCTGAAAACCTAATAACAATACCGCGATGAAGATTTCTTACAACTGGCTCAGGGATTATCTTGATTTTGATGCGCAGCCGGATGAGCTGTCATCGGTTCTGACATCACTGGGCCTTGAGGTTGAGGATGTTGAAGAGTGGGTTTCGGTAAAGGGCGGAATGAAGGGAGTGGTTATTGGCAGGGTACTCACCTGTGAAAAGCACCCTGATGCTGACAGGCTGAGTGTCACCACAGTGGATACCGGGGGACCTGACCCGTTGCATATTGTATGCGGGGCTCCGAACGTAGCAGCAGGACAGGTGGTGGCAGTGGCCCTGCCAGGAACGATGGTCTTTCACGGAGATGAACAGTTTGAGATTAAAAAATCAAAGATACGGGGCCAGCTGTCCGAAGGAATGATCTGTGCAGAGGATGAGCTTGGCCTGGGCGCTGACCATGAAGGGATAATGGTGCTTGACAGCAACGCACGCATCGGCATGCCTGCTGCTGAATATTTCGGAATTACTACCGACACGGTCTTTGAGATAGGGCTGACACCGAACAGGATTGACTGCAGCTCACACTTCGGGGTGGCACGCGATCTTGCTGCCTTCTACAACCTCCGGAGACCGGTAAGGGCAAAGCTGCCTGAGATTTCAGGGTTCAGGAAAGAGAGGGAGAGTGGTGCCATAGAGGTCACCGTAGAGGCTCCGGAAGCATGCATACGTTACTCCGGACTGACAGTGCGCGGTATCAGGGTTGAACCTTCCCCGGCATGGCTACAGACCAGGCTCAGGGCAATCGGACTTCATCCCATCAACAACATCGTTGACATCACCAACTTCGTCCTCCACGAGACAGGACAGCCACTGCATGCATTTGATGCTGCAGCCATTACCGGAGACATAGTGAGGGTAAGGCACCTTCCTGACAAAACGAAATTCGTTACCCTTGACGGAGTGGAACGCACCCTTGCATCGTCTGACCTGATGATATGCAACCGTGACGAGGGGATGTGTATTGCAGGTGTTTTCGGCGGACTGAAATCAGGTGTCACCGAAGCCACCACCGACCTTTTCCTCGAGAGCGCCACCTTCAACCCGGTGTCAGTACGGCGCACATCGCGGAGGCATGACCTGCACACTGACGCATCATACAGGTTTGAGAGAGGCACTGATCCGGAGATGACCATCTATGCCCTGAAGAGAGCTGCCATGCTGGTTAAGGAGCTTGCCGGCGGTGAGATAACAGGAGATATCATTGATCTCTACCCCAAGCCGGTGAGAAAAGCAGTTGTGAAGTATTCCCTTGACCGGATGACCAGACTTATAGGGAAGGAAATACCGGAAGAAACAGTCAAAACCATTCTCTACAGCCTGGATATCAATATCACCGGCGAAGAACCCGGCGTCCTGCATCTTGAGATACCGTCATACCGTGTTGATGTCACCCGTGAGGCCGATGTCACTGAAGAGGTGCTCAGGGTTTACGGTTATGACAACATAGGGATAAGCCATGAGATGCGCTCCATGCTGTCACATACTGAAAAGCCTGACCCTGAAAAGATTGCCTCCAATTGCTCAGATATGCTCGCTGCCAACGGCTTCTGCGAGATAATGTGCAACTCCCTCTCCCCTGCTGCCTGGTTTGAAACTACGGGTGACTTTGACTTGAAGTCGATGGTGAGACTGGCCAATCCGCTCAGCAGTGACCTTAACGTCATGCGACTCTCGCTGCTGCCGGGCATGCTGAACGCCATTGCCTGGAACATCAACAGGCAGAACAGCAACCTGAGGCTGTTTGAACTCGGATTCGTCTACGCCCGGAAAGAAGGAAAAGGCACCCTGGAGATCACTGACAACTTCAGCGAAAAACAGATACTTGCCCTTGCACTGACCGGGAATATAAACGAAAAACGGTGGAATGCCCCTGAAATGTCATCAGGATTCTTTCACCTCAAGGGTTATACGGAGATGATCCTTTCACGTTTCGGCATCACCGGCAAGGAGCTCATTGTAACTGCAGAAAACCGGGGCTGGTTCACCGAAGGGATGAGATACACTGCCGGAAGTCTTGAAGTAGCCTCCTTCGGCAAAGTGTCAAAAAAATACCTGGCTATGTTTGATATCAGGCAGGAGGTATTTTACGCCGAGATCGACCGGGAGAACCT
This sequence comes from Bacteroidales bacterium, assembly GCA_009881065.1. GTDB lineage: Bacteria > Bacteroidota > Bacteroidia > Bacteroidales > VadinHA17 > SR-FBR-E99. The sequence goes on from WXFE01000111.1 coordinate 11,022, forward strand.
TATCAGGCTTATCAGCAGCCGGACCATCCGTTTCAGGGAATTGCCCAGATACCCGTGGGTGCGCCGTGACCTGGCCCTGCTTGTTGACAAGTCAGTAAAATTCAGTCAGATACGTGATATTGCCTTCAGGACTGAAAGAAACATACTCAGGGAGGTAGACCTCTTCGATCTTTATGAGAGTAAAGAGATAGGGACAGACAAGAAGTCGTACGCCGTCAGCTTCATACTACATGATGAGAGACAGACGCTCACCGAAAAGAATATAGAGAAGACCATGAACGCCCTGGTCAAAGCCTTTGAGCGTGAGTTAGGTGCCACGCTGAGATGAAAAAGCTTTTGGGCAGAACACACGATTACCTGTCGCTCATCAGGTTCAGTCACACTATCTTTGCGATGCCCTTTGCTCTTGCCGGTTACTTTATAGGGGCAACCCGGCCGGGGTACGGCTTCACACTGAAGACCTTCCTGCTTGTTCTGGCATGCATGGTCTTTGCACGAAGTGCAGCCATGGGTTTCAACCGGTGGGCTGACATGTATTTTGATTCACTCAATCCACGGACGGCAGTGCGTGAGATCCCGTCAGGGAAGATCACTCCCCGCCAGGCCCTGCTGTTTGTAACAGCCAGTTCACTTTTATTCATTCTCTCCGCCGCCCTGCTCAACAAACTGACCTTTATACTCTCTCCTGTGGCCCTGATAATTGTTCTCGGGTACAGTTACACCAAGCGGTTCACCCCGCTGTGCCACCTGGTACTGGGGCTGGGGCTCTCCCTTGCTCCCATAGGAGCATACCTGGCGGTGACAGGCTCCTTTGCACTGCTTCCGCTCCTCTACTCCTTCATCGTGCTGACATGGGTGAGTGGTTTTGACATAATCTATTCCCTTCAGGATGACCAGTTTGACCGTGACACAGGACTCTATTCAATCCCGGCGGTGATGTCGCGCGGCAAAGCGCTGGCCATTTCAGTTGTGCTTCACCTGATTACGGCAGCCCTGGTGGTGGTGGCAGGAGTATACGGCCAGGCAGGATTCATATACTGGACAGGTGCAGCCATATTCACCGGCTTGCTCATTTTTCAGCACATGATTGTCAGGCCTGATGACCTTAGCAGGGTAAACCTTGCCTTCGGCACAACCAACGGAATATCCGGAGTCATTTTCGGGCTTGCAGTGGTACTTGACCTGCTCCTCCTTTAAAACTTGAAGACGAAGCTGACGCCAAGCAGCTCCTTGAACTGCACCATGGGCGCCTTCTTCTGCTTGCCATCGGTGTCAAGCACCGGCTCTCCCCTTTTATATACCGGGAGCATGGTGTCATCATCATAAACCAGGTGAACGTTTATCCTGAGGTCAGTGAACCAGTTGAGCGGCATCGTGGATATCATCTCCCACTCAACGTCTATATTCTGAGGCTTCGAAATGAAATTGCTGAAGAGCTGTAACCTGTTGCTCATGTTTATCTTTTCGAAGAGCACAATTTTACTGTTGACGGTCAGGTATGCACCCAGCTCGTTCTTTGACCACTTGTCAGCAGGAATACCATATTTGGCCTGGTTGATGTTTGCGGTATCAGGAACAAATGTGCCCTTATATGAAAATGGGGAGAAGCTTATCGATGTGTTTTTGCCGGGTTTGTATTCAAGGCCGTAACCCAGAATAAAGGTGGCCGGATTGAAAAACTTGGAGACCATTATTGAAGTGGTGTCATTCGGGTATGTGTAACCCGGCAGGAACTGCGACTTGAACTGGAAGATCCCCGAGAGGTCGAATTTGCCGAATGCCTTGTGATTGATTTTGGAGTTAATCTCGAGGATATCAAGGTTTTTCCTTATGCCGCCATATTTGCCGGAAGCCTGGAATCCCAGCGCGAATCTGCCCGTGCTGGTTGAGATCACCTTTGAAAGCTTCCTGTCGTTGTTCAGGGTTGTGGTTATGTCAAGCACTGAGGAGATGTTGTTTTCTCCCCCCTTTGCCCAGTTAGAGACCACACCCTGTGAGAGCAGGTATGAGATGTCTGTCTTGAACTTCCATATCTCAGGTTTTATCTTGCTCAGTGCAACTCTCCTCAGCGCCTCCTCCTGCGCTGTTATGACATTCACGCGGGTGTCGGCATGCCTGTCATACCAGGCCTGTTTTCTGAAGAGCACACCCTCCTCTGCACGGAGTGAGAAGGTGTTGCGCACCGGATTGCCTATCCAAACCGTTATCGAATCGCCCTGACCGTCCGGCAGCCAGAACCGTACCATGTTATCAGAGAGGCTGTTGAGCCATACATCAGCGCCTCTTGCCCCGTCGCCGACAAAGCGTATCCTCGTGGAATCACGCTGTTCGAGATAACCGATGAGCGAACTGACAGCAGCTTCCAGTGAATCACTGACATACGGATTCCTGAGATATCTGAAAGGGAGATCAGTGCGGGTAAGGGTGACTTCCGGAAGGGTATCGGTGATTACCAGCATAATTGTGTCATTGGTGCTTTGAGGCAGCCGCGCCGGTATGAAATCGTTCATCAGGACGTAAACAGAGTCGTTCAGTTTGAGTGTATCACTTTTCATTACCGGTCTGGAGTCAGGGGTCAGCCTTACCTTTTCCACCTTGTTGCCGGTTCTGATGAACACCTCATCAACGCGTGAGGCAGCAACACTGTCAGAGTGCACTGTGTCAGGCTGAAGGATGGGAAGAATGATCCTTATCGAGTCAAACAGGTAATAGCTTTCAGCCGGTACCTTTATCCTGTCAAACGGATAACCGGAAAGGAAACTGATTACTGTATCTTCCGGAGGCCTTGAAGCAAGCCAGATGAGGTTTCTGATGGCTTCACGAAGAGGGTCATTGCTTCTTTTCCACATTGCCGGTGAGGAGTTGAAACGCTCAAGGAACCTGAGTGACATCTCCCTGTCAAGTTTTATATCCTGCGGACCGTTGATACCCGGCACGGGAGCAGCCTTAATCTTTCTGGGCTCCGGTTGTGCCACTGCCAGTGTATCAGCCTCCTCCTCCGGCTCCTCGGGAATCACCGGTGCATCAATAACCTGTGCAATCAGTACCGGTGTCAAGGCAAGGCAAAGAAAAAATAAAAGAATCTTTATGGTTCCCGGTTTCATTTCAAAACGTTTAACAGTTCTGGATTGTCCCCCAAAAGCAAAATGGTTATATTTGCAAAAATAGCCGAATTACATTAATTCCATGAAATCCCGCTTCTACAGCATCACAAACAGGAAGCTGAATTATCGCAACATCAAGAACAGGGACGCGTTCTGACCGGCATGGTTGCTTCCTTTGGAGCAATTATCTTCCGTTAATTGTTAAATTTTCTTAAGCGTCGGTTTTGTCAGGCAAAAACAGCATCTGACTGCAGACAGACAGCACACGTTGGATATTAGGCGCAAACCAGTAAAAATTGCAGAAAACAGACAATTAAACCCGGACATCAGCTGAAGCTAATGCTTCTGAAGATTGTAAGAATTACAGCAAACAGACAATAAAACAACAGATAATCACAAACCTTAATAGCATTATAAATCATAAACAACCATGAACTTACCATATTGTGAACCATACAGGATAAAGACAGTTGAGTCGATCCGCCAGAGCACCCGCCAGGAGCGGGAGGAGTGGATAAGGAACGCCTCATACAATCTGTTTAACCTGCGTTCAGAGCAGGTATTCATTGATCTCCTGACAGACTCGGGTACCGGCGCGATGAGCGACAGGCAGTGGGGCGCCATCATGACGGGCGACGAGAGCTATGCCGGAGCCTCATCCTACTACACCCTTAAAGAGACAATCAGGGATATCACCGGTTTTGAGCATTTCCTCCCCACGCACCAGGGAAGGGCTGCTGAAAATGTACTCTTCTCCGTGCTGGTAAAGGAGGGTGATGTGATCCCCGGCAATGCCCACTTTGACACCACCAAGGGCCATATAGAGTTCCGCAAGGCAAAAGCGGTAGACTGTACCGTCTCATACGCCAGGGACATTGAGGTGATTGATCCGTTCAAGGGAAACGTTGACCTTGAAAGACTGGAACAGGTTATCAGGGAGACTCCGCGGGAAAAGCTGGGATGCATAGTAATGACCGTAACCAACAACACTGCCGGCGGCCAGCCGGTAAGCATGGCCAACCTGCGGGGAGTGAGGGAACTGGCTGACAGGTATGGAGTGCTTGTGGTGATGGACTCTGCCCGCTTTGCAGAGAACGCCTACTTCATCAAGAGACGCGAAGAGGGTTATGCCGGCAAGAGTATCAGGGAGATAGTCCGCGAGATGTTCTCATATGCTGATGCCATGACCATGAGTTCGAAGAAGGATGCCATAGTCAACATGGGCGGGTTCATTGCCATGAAAGACCCTGAACTGTTCAGGAAGGCCTCCACCTTCAACATTATATTCGAGGGCTATATCACCTACGGCGGCATGTCAGGCCGTGACATGAACGCACTTGCACAGGGGCTTCGCGAAGGAACGGAGTTAGACTACCTTGAGGCACGTATAGGCCAGGTAAAAAGGCTGGGAGAAAAGATTCACGAGGCCGGCATCCCGGTGCAGCTACCCATCGGTGGCCATGCCGTCTTTATTGATGCGGGCAGGTTCTTCCCCCACATCCCTGCTTCTGAGTTCCCGGCCCAGAGGCTGGCGGTGGAGATATACATTGAGGGAGGCATCCGCGGAACCGAGATAGGTACACTGCTTGCCGACCGTGACCCCGTCACAGGTGAAAACAGGTATCCGGAGCTCGAGCTGGTCAGGCTGGCAATACCGCGAAGGGTTTACACTGACAACCACATGGACTACGTGGCTGCAGCGGTGCAGAACGTCTGGGAGAGAAGAGACCAGGTCAGAAGAGGATTTGCAATAAAGTGGGAGGCGCCAATCATGAGGCACTTCACCGTGGAGCTCGAGCTGCCGGGTTAGGTTACAGCTTCGCCACCGGACCAGATCACTTCCGCTGCGAATAAAAACCTATCTTTGACCATGTAATTACCGCAACACGATGATAAGATCGATGACCGGCTATGGCAAAGCCATGCTGGAGACTCCGCAAAGAAAAATCACTGTTGAGATTAAATCGCTCAACAGCAAACAGGCAGATATCAGCACCAGGTTCCCCTGGTTATGCAAGGAGAAGGAGCTGGAGATCCGTAACATGGTCATCAGGAAGCTCAACAGGGGCAAGATCGACCTCTCGGTAAGCTTTGACGCCATGGAGAGCGAGCAGGTGCCGGTGATCAACAGAAACAACGTAAAGAACTACTTCAGCCAGCTGAAGGAGATCAGCGATGAACTGGGGATCAGTGATGACACCGGACTTCTGGCCATAGTGATGCGCCTGCCCGAGACACTGCGCACGGAGAAGGCGGAGCTCTCTGATGAAGAGTGGGGCAGGATTTCCGGACTCATCGATGAAGCCCTGGCAATGACCGACCTCTACCGGCTGGAAGAGGGAAAAGCCATGGAAAACGACCTTGCCAAATCGGTTGCTGCCATCCTCAGCTATCTTGAAAACCTGGAACCCATGGAGGGTGACCGTATCTCACGAATGCGCGAAAAGCTTACAGCATTGCTGACAGAGGCCGTGGGATCAGAAAACGTTGACAGGAACAGGTTTGAGCAGGAGCTTATTTTCTACCTTGAAAAACTTGACATCAACGAGGAAAAGGTCAGGCTGCGTAAACACTGCGACTACTTCCTGGAAACGATGAAAGAAGAAGGCAACCATGGGAAGAAGCTCAACTTCATCTCGCAGGAGATGGGCCGCGAGATCAATACCATCGGCTCCAAGGTAAATGATGCTGCCATGCAGAAACTGGTGGTGATGATGAAGGACGAGCTGGAGAAGATCAAGGAACAGACACTTAATATCCTTTAAACAGATGTGCCCGGCCGACAACAAAAAGGTACTTATCATTTCCGCTCCCTCAGGTGCCGGTAAAACGACACTGATAAACCATCTCATGGGCTCAGGCTTCCCCCTCCTCTTTTCAGTTTCCGCCACCAGCAGGAAGCCGCGCGGCAGGGAGAAAGAGGGCAGGGAGTATTACTTCATCACTGCTGCGGAATTCAGGAAAAGAATCCGGAATGATGAATTCATAGAGTGGCAGGAGGTTTATGAAAACCATTATTACGGAACACTTCGCAGGGAGATTGAGCGCATACGCGATGCAGAAAAAATTCCGCTCTTCGACGTGGATGTAATGGGAGGAATGAACCTGAAGAAGATCTTCGGCAATGATGCCCTGTCAATCTTCATCATGCCCCCTTCTGTGGAGGAACTGGAACGGAGGCTTGTGCTGCGCGGAACTGACACACCGGAAAAGATTGCGATGAGGGTGGAGAAAGCTTCTTCGGAGATACTGCTGGCTGAACATTTCGACAGGGTGGTCATTAATGACGACCTTGAGCAAGCCCGTATTGATATAGTAAACATTGTGAGGGACTTTGTGGAAGGGCCATGACTGAGACAGGACTGTTCTTCGGATCATTCAACCCGGTGCATATAGGTCACATGGCCATTGCCAACTATATCACCGAATTCTCCCCTCTCAGGGAGGTATGGTTCATTGTCAGTCCGCACAATCCGCTGAAGGTGAAGGAGTCGCTTCTCAGTGAGCGTGACAGGCTCTATATGACTCAGCTGGCAATAGGTGATGATGCCCGTTTCAGGGCTTCAGACATTGAGTTCACTCTGCCCAGACCTTCATACACAATTGACACCCTGACATATCTTTCCGAGAAGTACCCGGCTCGGCGGTTCACGCTGATCATGGGCGAGGATAATCTCGCCACCCTTCATAAGTGGAAGAATGCTGAAATGCTGGTAAAGCAGTATCCTGTTGTGGTCTATCCGAGGCTCTTCCCTGGCCGGAAAAGCAGCAAAAAGCTGCAGGAGATACTGGCAATGGCTTCGGTCCGGCATGTTGACGCACCCATCATGGAAATCTCGGGCACCTTCATCCGCAGCGCTATCCGCGAAGGGAAGGATGTCTCATGGTTCGTTCCCGCTCCCGTCTGGAAGTACATCCGGGAGATGCATTTTTACGA
>WXFE01000112.1 GCA_009881065.1 Bacteroidales bacterium
GGGAAAGGATTCAGCATTACAGACCAGATCATTAATCATAACAAAATAACATGTACAAAAAGGAAGATATTCTGAACGCCCTTCGCAAGGTCAACCACCCGGAGAAGGGTACTGACATCGTCACCCTCGGAATGGTGGGTGACATTACACAATCCGGAGAGGGAATCTCCCTGGTGCTTGTGCCGGAAAAATCAAATGACCCGTTCATTGCATCCCTCAGGAGCAGCTGCGTGAGGGCTCTGAAGGAATCTCTCGGCCCTGACGCAGTCATCGCATCAATAGATGTCAAACCGAGGATAGTGGTTGAAAAAATGGCAGAGCCGAAGAGAGACGTGCTGCCTGACGTGAAGAACATCATAGCAGTCTCCTCAGGCAAGGGTGGTGTTGGCAAGTCAACGGTGGCCGTGAACCTGGCAGTGGCGCTGGCTCGGGAAGGTTATGCCACCGGACTTCTTGACGCCGATATCTTCGGCCCCTCGGTGCCGAGAATGTTCGATGCCGGCGAATACCGTCCCGATATACGGAGTGAGAACGGAACAGACATGATTGTCCCGATGTCAAAGTATGGCGTAAAAATCCTCTCCATAGGTTTCTTCGTCAGGGATTCTGATGCTGTCATCTGGCGGGGGCCCATGGCCAGCAGTTTCCTGAAGCAGCTTATCAGCCAGGGCGACTGGGGAGAGCTTGATTATCTCATCTTCGACCTGCCGCCCGGGACGAGTGACATACACCTGACACTTGTTCAGGAGGTGCCTGTCACAGGAGCCATTGTGGTGACCACACCCCAGGAGGTGGCGCTGGCAGATGCGCGGAAGGGGATAGCGATGTTCCGCAGCGAGGCAATCAACGTGCCTGTACTGGGTCTCGTTGAAAACATGTCCTACTTTGAAACTCCCGAGCTTCCCGGCAGGAGATACTACATCTTCGGCAGGGAAGGCGGCAGCAGGCTTGCCACAGAGAGCGGCACCCTGCTGCTGGGGCAGATACCCATTGTGGAGAGCATCTGTGACGGAGGTGACTCCGGCAGGCCGGCGGCGCTGGAAGACAACGCAACAGGAACTGCTTTCAGGAACCTTGCCGATATGGTGGTGAAACAGGTGGAGATACGCAACGCGGAGCTTGCCCCGACGAAGAGGGTTGAGATGAAGTAAGCATGCTGCCGCCCCCGGTAGTCTGGCACCTTTTTTCCCGCCTCTTTTTCTTAACTTTGGATACTTTCAGAGTGCCTCATCAGTTATTAGAGTATAAACCATTTTTGTTGAAATTACGGCATAGGGAATACACTGCGGCGGTAATGGTCATTATCGCTCTGATTCTTGCCGGGTGTTCTGCTGAAAAGAACACCGGTGCGAGCCGTTTTTACAATTCACTGATCTCCAGGTACAATATCTGGTTCAACGGCAATGAAGCCTACAAGGCCGGTGTGAAGAAGGTGAGAGAGTCGCACCGCGATGACTACAGTGACCTCCTTCCCGTTTTCGAATACTCCGATGCGGAGTCGGCCCGCATGGCAAATTCCGACATGGAACGTGCTGTTCAGAAAGCCTCCAAAGTGATAGCGCTCCACTCCATCACCGCAAAGCCTGAAGAAAAGAACCGGAGGAATGCATCCTCCAGGAGTGAGGAGTTTTACAACAGGAGGGAATTCAATGAATGGGTTGATGACTCCTACCTGCTTATGGGCAAGGCGCAGTTCTACCTGAAGAATTTTATGGCAGCCCGCTCATCACTCTCATTTGCCGTGAGCATTGCCACTGACCGTGACCTTGTCACCGAAGCCGGTATATGGATGGCCCGCATTCAGACGGAGGAGGGAAATTATACTGAAGCGCTGCGCGTGCTGCAGGAGGTCACAGCCAGTCCAGAGAGTCTGTCACGTCAGATGAAGGCAATGTATTACTCCACCAGGGCAGATATCATTCTCAGGCAGAAGAAGTATAACGAGGCTCTTGAACCTCTCACCGCCGCCACGGAGTACGCCGTGAACAACAGGACAAAGGTGCGTCTGACCTATCTCCTTGCCCAGGTCTGCAGGGCTGCCGGTGACAATGACCTCTCAACACATTACTTCAGCAAGGTGATGAAAATGAATCCGCCCTATGACCTGGAGTTCAATGCAGGCATCAACCTGGCAGGAGTGACAGATATTTCGCATGGTGACGCTGACGATCTTTTCAAATCACTGCGTAAGATGCTTCGCGACTCCAGGAACAAGGATTATCTTGATCAGATATACTTTGCCCTGGGTGAGCTTGAACAGCGCCGGGGCAACATTGACGAAGCCCTGAAGCTATGGTCACAGGCAGCAGCCAGCAGCACTGTCAACACCAGGCAGAAGGCACGTTCATACCTTGCCATCGCCGGACACTTATACCAGAAGCCTGATTACCTGAAGTCATGGTACTACTATGACAGCGCCTCATACCTCATAGACAACCGTTTTCCGAACTATGAGATGATCAGCCGCAGGACCTCTGACCTTGGCGAATATGCCGGCTTCCACACCGTGGTGATAACCGAAGACAGCCTCCGCAGGGTGGCCGCCATGAGCACTGCCGAGCGAGATGCCCTGATTGCAGGCATGATAAGAAAAGTGGAGGAGGAGCTGACCAGCGGGCGAACCGGTGACGGCAGAGACAGGTACAATATGGGGCAGTATTATGAGAATGAACAGCGATACCGCGGAGCTATTTCGGCCGAAGGAGGATGGTATTTCTACAACCAGGCGGCTCTGACCTTCGGACGTACTGAATTCAGGCGCCGCTGGGGAGACAGAAGACTCGAGGATAACTGGAGGAGGGCAAACAAGACCAGATCAGCATTCGCCCCCGGAACAATACAGGACGCTGAGAACAACGGGGAAAAGACTGACAGCGCCGGAGTGGCTCCGGAACGGACAAAGGAGTACTATCTCCGTAACCTGCCTCTCACAGACTCGCTCCTCAAAGTCTCTGTGACACGGAGCGCGGAGGCGCTCCTTGGTGAGGGCAAGATACTTGCATCAAGGCTCAACGACACTCTCTCTGCAGCCACCTCACTTGAAGAGGCTGCCAGAACAGGAACTGATGACGACATCAGGGCAGAAGCTCTCTACGAACTATACCGGCTGCTGAGTAAAAGCGACCCGTCCAGGGCTGAAAGGCGCAGAGCTGAACTGCTGTCATCATATCCTGATTCGGAATATGCCCTCATCCT
>WXFE01000113.1 GCA_009881065.1 Bacteroidales bacterium
GTATGATCCTGAGGAACATTGTAAGCGGATATACTGTAGCATAGGCAGTTGTCTGTGCGTGTACCGGAGCGAGGCTGCTGGCAAATTCAAGGGCAGGCGGGTCTGTCATTGCCCCTGAGATGAGGCCACAGAACTGAAGGTAGTTCATTTTTATGAGCCTGGCGGCGATGGCAGCAAGGGCCACCGGTATAAAGGTGATCGCGGCACCGTAGAGGAGCCATATATACCCTCCGCCTGCGAGAGTACTGCCAAGGTCTGCGCCGGATCCCAGCCCCACACAGGCAAGGAATAGTATGATGCCCAGCTCCCTTAGCACCATGTTTGCGCCCGGGGTCATGTAGAAATCAAATTTGCCTATCCTTCCCATGTGCCCGAATAAAAGCGCCACTATCAGCGGCCCTCCCGCAAGCCCCAGCTTGACAGGAGCAGGCAGGCCGGGTATGTAAACGGGTATGCTGCCAAGAAGTATGCCCAGTACAATCCCGAGGAAGATAGGTACTGTATTGGGGCGGGAAAGCTCAATCAGGGAGTTGCCCAGCTCCTGCCTGATATCGGGAAGCAGTTTGCGCTTACCCACAACCCTCACGGTATCACCCAGTTCAATCGTAGTGTCGCGCGTCGGCAATATCTCAAGACCAGACCTGAAAATACGTGTGATATTGGCCTCATACCTCCTGTAGATGCCAATCTGTTCAATGGTTTTCCCTGCATACTTCCTGTTTGTCACCAGCACATGGAACATGGCCAGGTCACCGGAGATTTCTCGCTTATCAGCAAACTTGACTTCGCCCATTGTCTTCCGGATAGTATCGGCATACTCATGTGAAGAGACTCCGTAGAGTATATCACCCTCCTCCAGTATGATATCCTCAGCGGCAACCATATATGTGCCATTTCGCAAAATACGTGACAGCACCATTTCCTTGTCAACCATCTGCTTGACATACTGTATCTTCCTGCCGATGATGTTCGGGTTGGTGATCTGTATTTCCACACTCTCGAGTTTCACCCGGTTCTGTTGATATTTCCGGTTGAAATCTTCCACCTCATGAGAGATTTTAACCCGGAAAAACCAGCGGTAAAGAATCATCACCAATATCACTCCCAGTATACCGAACGGGTATGCCACCGCATATCCCATCCCTGCCTGCGCGGTGTCAGCCGTTCTGCCCATCTCTGACAATACCTGCTGAACAGCACCCAGCCCGGGGGTGTTGGTAACGGAGCCACTCATTATCCCTGATATCACTGCCGGTGGTATATCCTGCCAGAGGTGCAGGAGGTATGCAATAAGAAAGCCGGAGACAATTATCCCGACGGCAAACAGGTTCAGTTTCAACCCCTCGCGCCGGAGACTGCTGAAAAACCGCGGACCAACATCAATACCGACGGCATAAACAAAAAGTATCAGGCCGAAATCGCGGACAAAGGTCAGCACATGCAGGTCAGCCCTCACTCCGAAATGTGCCAGCAGGAGTCCGGAAAACAGCACGCCGGCAACCCCAAGCCTGAGGTTCTTCACATTTATTCTGCCAAGGAGAATCCCGGTAAAGGCAGTGATGCTCAGGTAAAGAATCGTAGTAGCGATCCCCGGTCCGGCAAACAGGCTTCTAAATGCCTCCATAGAAATTCTTCACATTAGTAGTATCTGGCGCCCTCTCATTCAGGCAGGGGGCACTGTCAATCAACGGCCCCAAATTTACAAACTATGCGGAAATCAATGACTGACTCTCGTCATACAATGTTCTCCGGTAAAAGAGGCCGCGTCAGACCTGTAATCACTATCCTAACAGGCTCAGACTCAGTAGTATGATTGGCAACGTTATTACGCTGAAAATAGTTGATACAAAGACATTGGCTGTTGCCGTGCCGTCATCCTCGCCCAGTATGCTCACCATTATTACCACGTTGACCATGCAGGGCATCGCCGCCTGCATCAGCATGACAGAGACCACCTCCTTGCGAATGATGCCCGGAAACAGAAGGTCGAAAAGAATGAACAAACCCAGAAGGATAAATGGCACCAGCAGCAACCTGTTGAATGAGAGCAGGTAGGCATTTCTGTTGCGGAGCATCTTCCTGCCATCGGCAAAATAGATAACCGAAGCAATGAAAATCATAGAAAGCCAGGTGTTGGTTTTTCCAAGTGCACCAACCGAATCAAGGATAAACTGCGGGAGCTTCACTGAAAGGAGAAAGAGCAGGAATCCTGCAATAATTGCTATCGTATTGATATTGAAGATTTTTTTCATTCCTGATTTCAGGCTGAATGATCCCGCCGGGGTTAATATACCAACCCCGAGCGTCCACATCAGGATGTTTGAGACCAGCACGAACATACTGCCGTAAAGCACTCCCTCCTGCCCGAACTGGGCCGAGATCACAGGCAACCCCAGGTAGATTATGTTGCCAAGCATACTGTGAAGCCTGAATATCGAACCATGGCTCCCTTTTATTCCGAAGATCACGGTAGTCAGCCATCCGGCGAAGAGCATAAAAAGGATGACCAGCACTGCAAGCAGCAATGCCTGCAGGCTGTTGGCCAGGAGCCTCGGAGTGACCTCGATGGCGCTGAAGCTGGTAAAGAGCATGGATGGAAGCGTCACATAGAAGATCAGCTTCGCAAGGAAATCCTTCGTGCCGGCAGTGATCACCCCTGCACGGCAGGCAATGAGCCCGATAACAACTATGGCTGTCAGTATGCCTATCTGTCGGAGTATAATAACGGAAGTCATTAAAATCCCTTATGATGTTACATTAAACGGTGGTCTTCAAAAAAACCACAGCAAAGATAGCTACCGGAAGAGAAAACGGCAGAGTTCCCGTCATACTTTCTCACTGAAATAGTTTTACTAATTTTGGGAAGCAGGATTACATTAATAAAACACCAGGTTCAACAAGAGAGACCAAAATCACTGGTACCCCATGAAGATACTAATAATTGAAGACGAATCGAGGGTAGCCTCTTTCATAAAGGAAGGCCTGGAGGAGAAATCGTATAAAACGGTTGTGGCATACGATGGGATCACGGGAGAGGAGGCTGCAATGAAAGATGATATCAGCCTTGTCATCCTTGACCTTATCATCCCCGGCAAGAGCGGCATTGACGTCTGCCGGTCGATTAAGGCAGTCCGGCCTGACCTTCCCATTCTGATGCTTACGGCGCTCAGCACTACCGTCGACAAGGTCAGGGGCTTTGAGGCAGGGGCAGATGATTACCTGGTTAAGCCTTTTGACTTCCCGGAGCTCCTTGCACGGATCAAATCACTGCTCAAGAGAAGCAGGAATTCAACGCACCAGACGCAATCGCTCCGGGTGGCTGACCTGGAGCTTGACCTTATGAGGAAGGTAGCAATCCGCGGTGGCAAAGTCATTGAGCTTACCGCCAAGGAATTCGCACTGCTTGAATACTTCATGCGCAACAGCGGAAGGGTCCTCTCACGCGCTGACATATCGGAAAAGGTGTGGAACATAACCTATGACACCGGAACCAATATCGTGGAGGTTTATGTAAATATCCTCAGGAAGAAGATAGACAGGGACTTCGAGCCGAAGCTCATCCACACACGGATAGGATTGGGATACATTTTCACAGACGAATAGATGAAGATACGGCTGAAAATTACTCTTCAGTTTTTTCTGATGGCCAGCGTAATATTGCTGCTCTTCTCACTGACAGTCTATATAGTGTCAGCCACCTACCGTCGTGATGATTTCTACCAGCGGCTTGAGAGCAGGGCCATCAGCACGGCCAGGCTGCTGATTGAGGTGGATGAGATTGGTACCGACCTTTTGAACAAGATCGAAGAGGATAACCCGGTCTCACTGCCCGATGAGAAGATCATAATCTTCAACTACAAGAACGAAATTGTTTATTCCACTGATACCAGGAACGTTATTCTGTATGACAGTGATCTGCTGACGCGGATCAGGGCATCGGGACAGATAAAGACGAAGAGCGGCAGGTATGAGCTGATGGGTATCCTTTTTACGGAAGAGTTTAATCGTTTTGTGGTTCTCAGTGCGGCCCGTGACATATACGGATTTGACAAGATGAAGAATCTGAGGACAACACTGATACTTCTCACCGGTATTTTTCTATTGCTGTTTTACCCCGCCGGATGGCTTTTCGCGGCACGGTCACTCTCTCCGATATCGAAAGTGGTTGACCGCGTGGAGGAGATATCCATTGCCAGTCTTGACCTGAGGGTTGATGAGGGCAACGGGAAGGATGAACTGGCTCATCTGGCACACACCTTCAACCGCATGCTTGAAAGGCTTGAGACAGCCTTTGAGGTGCAGAAGGATTTCATTTCAAACGCCTCTCATGAACTGCGGACACCGCTGACAGCCATAAGGGGGCAGCTTGAAGTGCTTCTTATGAAGGAGCGGACAGACAAGGAATACAGGGATTCGACTGCTGCCGTACTTGAGGATATCAGCAGGCTGAACCAGCTGCTTGACCGGCTTCTGCTGATGGCCCACGCCAGCTCCGAGGGGGCCAGGGAGGGTTTCAGGGAGGTGCGAATTGATGAGATTCTGTGGCAGGCACGCGAGGAACTGCTGAAACACGAAAAGGAATATACGGTAACTGTTGCCCTCGACGAGAATATCTCAGACATTGAAAACCTTACCATGAGAGGCGATGAGCAGCTGCTGATCTCAGCAGTAACCAACGTCATGGAGAACGGCTGCAAGTATTCCCCTGACAAGTCTGTAAGGGTTCTTCTGTCACATGACGCGGATAACATATTCGTAAGCTTCACAGATAACGGTCCCGGCATTGCAGAGGATGAGATTGAGCGTGTTTTCGAATCTTTTTACCGCAGCAAAGCCACCGCATCGGTAAGGGGACACGGGATAGGGCTCTCCCTGGCCAGCAAGATCATCGACATCCACAACGGAACGATAACCGTAAAATCGGGTCAGGGTGAGGGAACCACCATCAGGCTCGCATTTCCTGCCGAACGTTCTGTCGCTGTTTAACCGGGACACAATCTGAAATCCGTTAACTCAGGAACCGGATGCCCTGTATCAGAAAGTTCCGTGAATGCCACAATTTATCTCCTTAGAAAGTTCCGGCGATAGCAATATGTGTCTCCTTAAGATTATCAGGCCGGACTATAACCAGACGGATGACTGATGGAGACCATCGTCCTCTGAAACATTGCTTAATTCATTGATTGACACGCCCTGATCTGTACCTTCAGGCAGCAGGATTGCTTTTGCGTGCGTGAAAATAAGTGAAACCGTTTATTTCGGTCATGCCTACCAGCTCAAGCCCTGACTCCTTCAGCAGGTTGGCAACGGTCCTCCTGGTCAGGTACCTGTTCGTCCTGAGGTCAATGATGCTGTACATCCTGTTGATAAAGGGAATCCTTGACTCAATACCGTTCTCGTAGGCATCGGCCTTGTCAGATGCATGCCCTGAAGAACCGGCATTTTTGTCAGACCCGGCGCCATGTGACCTGTTGTCAATAAAACAGCCGATGAAATTACTTTTTGCAGGGAGAAGGCCGGTAATCTGCCTCAGGAAGTCACGTATCTCCCTGATATAGTTCAGTTGCCTGAGGTTGATGACTGTCCTGATGCCCTTCATATCTTCGGCATCGTAAAAATAGTGACGCGAGGAAGGAATGACAAGCATACCTGATCCCTTCACCAGGCCCTTGCGGTCAAGGTAGTCTATCAGGCCCTGACGCACCTCGAGGTCAAGCTCGTCGAACAGGTGCATCAGCCCGCTGTCCCTTAACGACAGCTTGCGCGGGCTCTTCCTTACTACGGCCTGATCCCTGGTTTTTTCCTTATTCAAACCTATGGTTCCTTTATTCATGTCCTCGCCAGATGCCTTTTCTTATAAGCAATTTTTATGCCACGGTGTTTTGGCAGCATCCCATAAATTGGATTTTCATCCCGAAGATATTCACTCTTCACTATATGAACCAAACTATTTTGATATTTGAACCCAACCCGTTGACCAACGGAGCCAAACTGGGGATAATCAGCATAAAGCTGATCCGTTACTTTCAGCCTGTCAATAAGTTATTTCAGTGTAATTAGCTCTATATCTTATAGTTTAGTACGTTTTCAGATCATTTTCAGCGTTCAATTCTGAACTCCCTGTAGCCTGCCAGTGGCCCTTCTGTCACCCTGGCATTGTCAACGAGCCAGGTTCCGGGGCCATGTCTGCACCATGCCGCAAACTCCTCCAGAGGTTCCCTGGCTCCTTCTGCCTCTATAACCACGCTTCCGTCAGATATGTTCTTAACATAGCCGGTGATTCCCCGCTTCCATGCCTCAATAGCGATGCTCCAGCGGAAACCCACACCCTGCACCATTCCGGTGACATGAATCCTGTAATGAACCTTAAGTCCCATGCCTCATCGGAGTTTGTCATGGAGCGAATGAACCACTGTTCTGTTTTTACCTACAATTTAAGTTAAATTTGCACATTTTGAAAATGTTTTGTCAAATAAAAAATAGCTGAATCCGCTGATGAAAAAAGGATGGAAAATAGTTATCGTTGTACTCGGGATAATCATATTCATTCCGCTGTTTTTCATCAGCTCCGTTCAGATCGGAGTCTTCGGCCGCCTGCCCGGGAAGAAGGAACTTATCAGTTTCCGTAATGCCACAGCTTCAGTTGTGCTTTCGCACGAAGGAGAGACAATTGGCAGGTTCTTTTCAGAGAACCGTATCACCATCCCCTTCGACCAGATGCCTGCTCATTTGATCAACTCGCTGGTGGCCACCGAGGATGCCCGCTTCTATGAGCATTCCGGGATAGACTCAAGGAGTCTGGTCAGGGTGGTTTTCAAGTCTATCCTGTTCAGTGACCGCAGTTCCGGCGGAGGGAGCACCATAACCCAGCAACTGGCAAAAAATATGTATGGACGGAAGGATTACCGGGTGTTTTCCGTTATCCTGAACAAGACCAGGGAGGTTATCCTCGCGAAGCGGATTGAAAAGGTTTTTACAAAGGACAAGATACTTGAGCTTTACCTGAACACTGTCTCGTTCGGCGAGAACATTTACGGAATTGAAGCAGCCTCGCAGCGTTATTTCAGCAAAAAGGCGGCTGACCTGAAAGTGGAGGAGGCGGCCCTGCTCACCGGTATGCTCAAGGCCAATACCATGTACAATCCGCGTCTCTATCCTCAGAATGCAGTCAGGAGACGCAATGTGGTGCTGGGGCAGATGGAGAAATACGGTTATCTGGAGGGCAGGGCCGCCGATTCGCTCAGCGCACTGCCCATTAAGCTTGACTACAACAAGACGGATTTATCAGGGCCTGCTGATTACTTCATGGTCAGGGTAAGGATTGAGACAGATCGTATTCTGAATGAGATATCATCTTTCCGGGGAAAGGAGTGGGATATTGAGCGTGACGGCCTTATCATCACCACCACCCTGAGGATGCCGCTGCAGCAGGCTGCCGGTGAGGCATTTGCCGCCCATATGCCCAGGATGCAGAAGAGGCTCAATGAGCAGTACAGCACATCCTCCGGACGCCGGGCCCTGAAAGGGATACCTGACAGCCTGAAGAAGATGATGACAACACTTCACGCGGGCCTCCTGGCCATGGACCCGGCTACGGGAGCTATAATGGCATGGAACGGCGGAATTGACTTTAAAACACAGCCCTATGATCAGATTCTGGCCAGGCGGCAACTCGCTTCAGTCTTCAAACCGTTCATATTCGCTGCTGCACTTGAAGACGGGGTGGAACCATGCAGGTATCTTGACAACGACTCTGTCACCCTGTCAGGATTCAACGACTGGAGTCCTGAAAACTATAACCACTCATACGGTGGCAAGTATTCCCTGGCAGGAGCACTGGCACAGAGTATGAACATACCCACCTTCAGCCTCTTCCTTATGATAGGGTTCGATAAGGTTGACAGGCTGTGGCAGGAGATGGGATTCTCCTTCCCTCTGGTGAACATGCCGTCACTGGCAATGGGTACTGCGGAGGCCAGCATACTGGAGGTTGCCAGGGCATATGCCGCCTTCGCCAACGGCGGGATGCTTGTCACTCCGTATCTTATCGAATCGGTGAAGGCGCCTGACGGCAGAATACTCTGGCAGTACATGCCACCACGCCGATCAGACCGGGTTCTTTCCGAACGTTCAGCCACACTCATGGCTGCCATGCTCGAAAAGGCCATCAGGGAAGGAACAGGAGCCTCTGTTCACAGTGCCTACGGTGTGAAGGTACCGCTGGCTGGCAAGACAGGCACCTCACAGAATTATGCTGATGCCTGGTTCGCTGCTTTCAACCCGGCGATGGTTATTGTAAGCCGTGTGGGCGCTTCAACACCTTCAATACATTTCAACAGCGGCTCCTACGGTTCGGGAAGCGCCCTGGCCCTGCCGCTGGTGGCTTTGACTCTTAAAAAGGTGGAGAAGAATAAAGAAATAATGAGTGTGATCAACACCCCTTTCGCTCCCCTGCCCCCGGAACTGGAGATGGCGCTTGACTGCCCCGACTTCAGGGAGAAGAGCTTCTTCGACAGGTTGTTTGACATCTTCAGGGACAATAATATTGACTATCAGAAAGAGACCCGGCGGAGGAGAATCTTCCGCGGCCGGATTTTCAGAATCTGAAATTCATCATTCCTTCATTATACATATCCTACTTTTGCATGAGTAGTTAAAACCATTAAACAGAAGCAAGATGAAACCTGCATGTGTACAAACACCTGATTATCTGATTTTCAGCTATGTGGGTTCCATCATACCTTTAAAATTAAAGAATTGAATTATGATGAAAAAGAACGCAATCCTGCTGTTAGCAGCGGCATTAATCCTTATCTCAGGAGCATGCAACGAAATAAGGAACGGAGATGGAACAGGACGAGTGATTCTGAAGGTTACTGACGCCCCGTTTGACATCAACAGTATCGAATCAGCACTTGTGACCATCACAAAAGTAGAGCTGAGAGAAGAATGTGACGGCATCAGCGATGCATGTGAGTTCATCACACTTTCGGAAGATACCGTGACCCTTGACCTGATCGATCTCAGGAATGGTGTTACCGAAACACTCCTTGATATGGAGATTCCGGCCGGGAGGTATGATATGGTACGCCTCTACATTTACGAAGCCGGCCTGAAGCTGAAAGACTCCGAATTAATTCACCGCTTGAAAGTACCAGGTGGCAGCCAGTCAGGAATTAAGGTTTTCCTTCGCCCGGTTCTTGAAGTGGCTGAGGGAAGCCTTGAGGAAATCCTGCTTGATATAGACCTCTCCAGGTCATTTATCCTCAGGGGTAACCCCGCTCACAATAACGGCTTTATCTTCAAGCCTGTGGTAAGGGCAGCCAATATGGCGAAGGCTGGTTGTATAAGAGGAGTGGTTACTGATACTGAAGGAACGGAGATAAGCGGGGCAAGTGTCTGGATTGAGCAGGACACCGTTACTGCCACAACATTCACTGATACCCGGGGCTTTTATGCGATTATCGGTGTGCCAACCGGCATATGGTCAGTTTCAGCAACCAAAGAAGGCTATGATACGGTCCGTTATGACGGCATAAATGTCATCGCAGGTAATAAAACTGTTCAGAATTTCGTACTTACCAAAAAATAACAGGCTGAATAGTTTTAATATGGCTTAAATTTGAGCCGTGCCTCTCCGGCACGGCTTTTGATTTTGTATAATTAATATCTAGATTTGAAAGATTGCAGCCATGTTTATGGCGATGAACCAAATCCTTGCAAAGAAACCATTTACCTGATATGATGAAAACAAAAAGTGCACTTATCTATGCAGCGCTTATCAGCACAGCAGTGATTACGGTTATATCCTGCGCAGTCAACCCGGTTACCGGCAGGAAGCAGATTATGCTTATGTCAGAAGCACAGGAGATTCAGCTTGGGTTATCATATGACCCACAGGTACTTGCCAGTTTCGGTGAATACAATAATCCGGCACTTCAGTCGTGGGTACAGGCAAAGGGGACAGAGATGGGAAAGATTTCACACCGGCCGAACCTCCAATATCATGTCAAAGTGGTTGACTCGCCGGTGGTAAACGCTTTTGCGGTTCCAGGAGGTTACATATACCTTACCAGAGGTATAATGGCAAATCTCAATAACGAAGCTGAATTCATTGGTGTTCTCGGCCATGAGATGGGCCACATTGCCGCCCGCCACTCAGTCAGCCAGCAAACCAAGCAGCAGTTGGGAACGCTTATTCTGATAGGCGGAATGGTAGCCTCGCCAAAGTTTGCCAACTATGCCGAGCAGGCAATGCAGGGTCTTGGGCTACTCTTCCTGAGCTTCAGCCGCGAGGATGAACGTGAAGCTGACGCCCTCGGATCAGAATATGCCACAAAAATGGGATATGACGGTACCAAAATGGCCGATTTCTACAAGGTGCTCATCAGAATGAACCTCTCTGAAGCTGAAGGCGGGGTTCCCACGTTCCTGTCAACCCACCCTGATCCGGGTGACAGGTACAATGCTGTGCTCAGGAACACCAAAGCATGGCAGGACAAACTGCAGCTTCCCTCCTACAAGGTGAATGCAGATTCATATCTCCAGATGATTGACGGGATGGTCTATGGCGAGGACCCGAAGCAGGGATACACTATCGACAACATCTTCTATCACCCCGAACTCAGGTTCAGGTTCTCATTCCCTGCCGGATGGCAACTGACAAATGCACCTACCCAGGTAACCATTCAGCCTTCTGACGGAAAGGCACTGATGCTCTTCACCCTCTCCAACCAGAAAACCCTTCAGTCAGCTGTTGACACCACGATGGCAATGTACGGGCTCCAGCTGCAGCGCAGCGAGAAAAAGAGTGTCAACGGACTGCAGGCTATCGTCACCCTTGCCAAACAGCCGGTTCAGGACCAGTCGACCGGAGCAACGGGAACAAATGTCGTCCTCACCTATTTCGTTCAGTATGGATCATTGATATATGTATTCCATGGTGTCTCCACCGAAGCTGACTTCGAAAGCTATGCCCCCACAATGGAAGCATCGATGAAGACCTTCGCACAGCTCACTGACCAGTCAAAGATCAATGTCAAGCCGAAAAGAATCCATGTCAGAAAGGTCCAGCGTACAGGGACCATGGCCAGCGTACTCAGCTCCTTCAACATGCCCCAGAACATGATGGAAGAGCTTTCTCTCCTCAACAACATAGAGCTTAATGAGACGGTGCAGGCAGGCAGGTACATCAAGATTATCGGTGAATAGGCGCAGACACAGAACTGACATTGGCATATAATTAAGTGATTCCCCGGGCCAGGTTTCGGGCCGAGGTGCGCGCCGGGGCGCGGACAGGGGCCGCTGTGTTTTCCTTCACCCCTGCCCCAAGAGAACAATCGATCAAAACCAGTTATCATGACAGAAGACCTGTTGGTCAATACCTGTCCATTGTCCGTCAAAAGAGACTGGACAAAAGCTCTTTTCGATCGTATATTAGTATAGAATTCAACCACGGAAAAGATGAAAACGTACTATCAGATAACAGCAGAAGAAATAGGTATTGTACTGCTCCGGAAAAGAAAAATTGCCAAGGCACTTCGCAGGTGGTTACGCGAAAATGGAATGCCCTACGAATACGTTTTTTACGTCAGGTAATATCTCACGATAAGGTTCTGTTTAATGGTTTTTCCGGTGTAATGAGACCGACCCGTCAAGGGTCGGTTTTTTTATATCAATGCTTTAATGACTGCTGTTCACTGAGATGACTGCCTGCTGCTGACGGCAGACAGCCAACTGCAGAAAAGGCCGCACTCTTGCGAATGCAGCCTCTGTTCCAGGTCTATTGCGGTGAGCCGCTCTAACCCCTGTCAGGAAAGAACCTGTGCCACCAGAAAAATATCCTTATTCTTGCCATAGTTAAATCGCCTGCAAATATGCAAACAATTATTGACAGCAATTATTGTACCACTAACTATTTTTTCAGCAGGTCACGTATCTCCTTCAGAAGAACTGCCTCTTCACTCGGTGGAGGAGGAGTTTCAGGAGCTGCCTCTTCCTTCTTCTTCAGGGTGTTCATTCCTTTTATCACGAAGAAGATACAAAGCGCCACAATCAGAAAGTCAATGATATTGTTGAGGAATATCCCATAGTTGATTGACACTTCGCTGACTGCAGGCTGTACGACTACAGCTCCGTCCATCACGGCATCGGAGCCTTTCTGAAGTATTGCTTTAAGGCTGCTGAAGTCCACCTTTCCCAACAGCAAGCCCAGTGGCGGCATAAGAACGTCATTTACAAGTGATGTGATAATCTTTCCGAATGCTCCGCCGATAATGATACCAACAGCCATGTCAAGCATGTTGCCCTTCACGGCAAACTCCTTGAATTCCTTTACTATTCCCATACTCTTTCAGGTTTTTGGTTTGTTAATACAAACAGGTTAACTGATATCAAATATACAAAAAGGCAGGAGATATTCAGTTTAACGGTGACTTTGATTTACCACTCCGTGATTCATTAAACCCGATTATTTTAATTAACTTACGAAGCTTACCGTCCAAATCAGACGGAATTGTCAACATATTAAATATTAACCTTTTAAAAAGAATGACTATGGCAGTACTTAAAGTTATCGAGGTTCTTGCATCATCACCGGTCAGCTGGGAGGATGCAACAGCCTCTGCCGTGAAGATGGCAGCAAAAACAGTCCGGGAAATACGTTCTGTATATGTACAGGACCAGAGCGCTGTGGTAAACAAGGACAAGATCACAGAATACCGTGTTAATGTAAAAATTACCTTTGAAGTAGTTTAATTAAAAACAGGATTATGGGACTTATTTCATTTATCAAGAATGCAGGTGCAAAGATCTTCAAATCAGAAGAGAAGCGCGAAGAGGAAAAGGCAAATCTGATCACCGGGCATATCAAAAAATTTGGTTTTGACGTAAGCAAGGTCAAGGTTGCTGTTGATGACGAGAAGGTGATTCTTACCGGATCTGTTGACACCCACCAGAACAAGAACAAGATTATCGTTACCGCAGGTAACGTTGAAGGCATCTCGGTGGTTGAAGATCATCTCCTGGTCATAACACCCGAACCTGTTGCTCCTCCCGAGCCGGAGAAACAGTTCTACACGGTCAAGAAAGGTGATTACCTCTCAAAGATCGCCAAGGAGGTTTATGGTGACGCCAGGAAATACCCGATCATCTTCGAAGCCAACAAACCCATGCTCAAGGATCCTGATCTGATCTATCCCGGGCAGGTTCTGGTTATCCCTCCACTCAAATAGGAAAATTTTGCATTCGATATGTGCAGAGGGTGCCTCAAAAGGGCGCCCTTTTTCTTTTGGCTTACTGTTCATCTCTGAGGCAGGTCATAAGCCTGCCTCAGAAATTCTCGTCATAATATTTGTTTATAAATGTTGTTATATTTGGGCCAGTGAGAAAGATACGCATCATATCGCCATTCATCTCCGTCTTCCTGATTACACTCATTCTTTCAGGCAGCTTCGGTTTTACCCTTATTCATCATACCTGTCTCCACTGCGGGACCAACGAGACAATCGCCTCCCTCTGCGGTGACCCGGTCGGGAACAAGTGCTTCGGTGACCGGAAAGCAACCTGCTGCAGTCATGATGATTGTGACGTACAACACCGCCACAGCACCGGTGACATGGTACTGTCAGATGACTGCTGCACACACGAGGCAGAGAGGATTGTGACGGATGAACTGGTGCGTACAGAGGCACAGAATGAGATTCTTCCTTATTTCCTTGCAGCAACGATCATTGCTGTCATGGAAGAATATCAAACCAATAATTACAATCATTTTTCAGAAGAGCAGCCGTTTCACTGCGGACGCGACCTGACTACAATGCTCTGCTGTATCCGCTCCTGATGCTTTCATAGGGAAACAACTGACACCGGAAAGGATGACTCCTTTACCCGGCCTTTGTTGTTGACGCTGCATGCGTGATGGTTTTCAAAAACCACTGCACAGATGCCATTTAATTAATTTTCAAAATATTCCCTATGAAACCCACATGTTTCAAACAGACAGACACCTGCTTATATGATCATCAGTCATGTGGGTTCCTCATACCTTTAAAATCAAGATTATGATGAAGCATTTAACAATACTGATAACTATTCTTCTCATCCCTGCCTTCGTTGTGGCCCAGGGTCGTCTGGAGGGCAAGGTCATGGTCGCCGGCAATGACGATGCGCCTGACGGAGAAGGCCTTCCCGGTGCAAACGTAGTCTGGGCCGGAACAACCGTTGGCGCTTCCGCCAATGCAGCCGGCTACTTTACCATCAAAAAAGTAAAGGATCACAATCTGCTTGTAGCCAGTTTCGTAGGTTATACAACTGACACCGTTGTGGTTGATCCGGACACTGATTACATTGAGATCATCCTTGAGGAAAGCAGCATGCTTGATGAGATCAGGGTAATTGGCCGGGCCACGGGTACCCACATTGACCGCAAGGCCACCATTGCCACAGTAAACATCACCGGCGCGGAGCTATGCAAAGCGGCATGCTGCAACCTCTCGGAAAGTTTTGTCACAAACGCCTCCGTTGATGTCAACTATGCTGATGCCGCCACCGGTGCGAAACAGATACAGCTTCTTGGCCTTGCCGGCTCATACGTTCAGATACTTACTGAGAATATCCCGTCAATGTACGGGCTGGGAGCGGCTTATGGACTGAGCTACATCCCCGGCCCGTGGATGGAATCAATACAGGTCTCCAAAGGCACCTCCTCGGTGCGAAACGGAAATGAGTCTATCACCGGGCAGATTAACGTCGAATACAAGAAGCCGGTAACAAGTGAGATACTGTTTGTCAATGGATTCGTGAGTGATGCAGGCAAGATAGAAAGCAATGCCAATGCTTCACTCAGGCTTAATACATACTGGAGCACGATGCTGCTTGGTCACGGCGAAACACAGTCAGGCGCCAGCGACCATAACAAAGACGGCTTCCGCGATGAGCCCGACGTCAGGCAATACAGTTTCATGAACCGGTGGGACTACCTCAGCGATAATCTCACCTTCCGCACAGGCATCAAGTACATGAATGAGGAGAGAATCGGCGGCCAGTTTGACTATAACCGCAACTCTCCAAACACCTGGGACAGCGGCTACGGGATAAACATGGCCACAGAGAGGGCTGAAGCCTTCACCAAGCTGGGCGGCATGTTCGGCCCTGATGACAATATGTCGTTGGGCTGGATCCAGAGTTTCGCCTTCCATGAGATGAACGCCTGGCTGGGATACAACAAGTACGATGCAACCCAGAAGAGCTACTACACCAACCTTCTCTACCAGTACTTCCCGGGGGAGAAACACACTGTTGACGCAGGCGTCAGCTACCGCTTCGACCATTATGACGAGCTGCAGGGCATATACAGGCCGCTGACCGGACATATCACAACCAACATCAATTCGGAAACAGTGGAATCAGTGCCGGGAGTATTCATGCAGTACACTTACACTGATTCTGCAAAAGTGACACTACTGGCCGGAGTGAGGTACGACTTCTACCGTAACCACGGTGCACAGTTCACCCCCCGCCTTCACCTGAGATATGAAATCACACCCCATATAACCCTCAGGGCTTCAGCAGGAAAAGGTTATCGTACAGTCCACGTCCTTGCTGAAAACATGTACTTCCTCTCAAGCAGCAGGCAGATGGTAATAGCAGACAATCTTGACATCGAAGAGGCATGGAACGCGGGCATCAACATGACAGGGTATCTCCATATCGGCAAACGGGAACTCAGGGTTACCGGCGAAGCCTACCGTACCAGCTTCGTAAAGCAGATAGTGATTGATCTCGACTCCGATATTGACAGGGTATCATTCTACAACCTCGACGGAAAATCATACTCGAATGTTTACCAGCTTGAAGCGCAGATAGAACCGGTGACAGGGCTGGATATCACAGCCGCATGGCGCTGGAACGATGTCAAACAGACTATCGGAGGTGAGCTTCGCGAGAAGCCTCTTGCCTCACGCTACAAGGGACTTCTCACCGCCTCATACACAACACGCATGAGGAAGTGGCAGGTTGACTGCACACTGCAGTACAACGGCCCCGGCAGGATACCCTCCACTATGGCAAATCCGGAGCCTTACCGGAGAGCTGATCATTTCAGCGCCTACCCGGTATTGAATGCCCAGATAACGAAGTATTTCAGAAAATGGAGCGTCTATATCGGCGCCGAAAACATCACCGGTTCAAGACAGCATGACGCGATAATCGCAGCCAATGATCCATTTGGCCCATATTATGACGGTTCAATGATCTACGGTCCGGTGCACGGCCGGAAATTATTTGCCGGCTTCAGATTCGCACTTGACAGACCGCAGAATTAATAACAATCAAAAAAACAACACGATGGAGCCCACATGTACCAAATTCAAAAACACCTGTTTGTAGAATTTTCAGTCATGCGGGTTCCATAATACCTTAAAAATCAAAATTATATTATAATGAAAACCAATCTTTTAATCACAGCAGCTCTTCTCTTCCTCTTCTCCTCACTCACTCTCAGCGCCCAGGTGAAGAACAAAAAGAATCTCTCAACGGTCAGGTTCGAGACAAGCATTGATTGTGAGAACTGTGTCAACACTATCATGAAGAACATCCCCTTTGAAAAGGGCGTAAAGGACGTGAAATGTGATCTCGAAACAAAAGAGGTCACCGTGCAGTACCAGAAGGACAAGACCTCTCCGGAAACACTGAAGAGATCAATTGAAAAGCTTGGCTTCACCGCAAAGGAGGTGACTGAAAAGAAAAAGGAGGAAGTGTCCCCGCAGGGAAGCAGGCAGTAAGGTTGCCGGGAACCGGATTATTGTTATACTTTTGAATATTGGTATCCAAACCTCTGTTGCCATATAACGGGGCGGTTGGTTTTTGCTGCCAAATATTGGCAATTAATTTGAGTGCTCATTTCAGGAAAGATGATCAACTCTGATAATGAGGTGATTATGAATAATTATTTTTGACCACATTGCCATTTTAAACTATACCAAACTATTAACTATAATCACAGTTCCATGAAAACACCGAGAGTTATTACCATCAGTTTCCTCTTTGTTCTTCTGATACTGTCAGGCAGCTGTAAAAACAGAGCACCGGTATCCACGTCACTGCCCCGAAGCACCCCTGAGGCTGAAGGAGTGGCATCAGCAGAACTGATAACCTTTCTTGATTCTGTCGCTGCAGGCAGGCATGAATTTCACAGTATAATGATCATCCGCCACGGAAAGGTTGTTGCCGAGGGGTGGTGGGCCCCCTACAGCCGTGAACTGAGGCATACCATGTACTCCACCAGCAAGAGCTTCACCTCCACGGCAGTGGGATTTGCCGTTACGGAAAAACTGCTGAGTGTTGATGACACTGTGATATCATTCTTTCCGGACCAGTTGCCTGATACCGTCTCTCCCTTCCTGGCCATGATGACGGTAAAGGACCTGCTGACAATGTCGGCCGGACAGGTACCCGATCCTACAGGGAGAATCTCTACCTCATCCGGTGACTGGGTGAAGGAATTCCTGGCCACGCCGGTGCTTAAAGAGCCGGGTACGGAGTTCCTGTATAACTCAATGGCTACATTCATGCTCTCGGCAATCGTACAGAAGGTAACAGGTGAGAAGATAGCCGATTATCTCCGGCCACGTCTCTTTGAGCCACTGGGAATTGAGGGATATGACTGGGAAGAGAGTCCCGGCGGAATCACCTCCGGCGGATGGGGACTGAGGGTGAAAACTGAGGACATGGCCAAATTCGGCCTTCTGTATCTTCAGAAAGGGATGTGGAACGGTAAGCAGATAATCCCGGCAGCATGGATTGAGGAAGCCACCACCTTCAAGATTGACCAGGCGCCGGGCGAGCTGCCCGAAGAAAAGGCAATGAGCGACTGGAAGCAGGGATACTGCTACCAGTTCTGGCGCTGCCGCAACAACGCCTACAGAGCTGACGGAGCCTTCGGGCAATATATTATTGTAATGCCTGAAAAGGATGCCGTTGTAGCCATCACATGTGAATCACCTGACTTGCAGGATGAGATTAACCTGGTATGGGATCATATACTTCCTGCCATGAAAGAGGGCCCGCTGCAAGAGGATAAAGAGACGCTGACAGTGCTGAAGGAGCGGTTCGCGAACCTTGCACTGCCGGTTCCTGTAGAAAAACCGGACTCGCCGCTTGCTTCCGCAATCTCAGGCAAGAGTTTCAAAATAATAAGTGATCATGGCAGCCAGGGATATTTCAACTTCCGCTTCAGCGGTGACACATGCCACCTCTCACTGGAGATGAATGGAGAGGAAGCTTCAATAGCTTTCGGGAGAGGCAGATGGATCGAATCTGAGACCGGATTTCCAGGACCAAGCCTCCTCAGCCGGCCGCTCGGGTTCACTTCACATCGGATTGCAGCAGCTTACGAATGGAAAGACGACAGCACCCTCGTGTTGACTGCCAGGTATATCGAGAGCCCTCACAGTATCATGTTTAACTTCACCTTTGAAGCTGACACCCTGATCATGAATATGAGGCTCAGTCCTCCCCCGGGCCTGGACACACCGCAGGTAAAGGCAGTAATGGAAGAATAGGATGCTTCCCGTGGCCGGACGGAGATCAGTCTGATCTGCCCCGGTTACCAAATGATATCCCCGTATCAGCCGATGACTTGATACGGAGAGCCGTTTAATCTGCACCGGTTACACCGGCGAGTTCCCTGATGACCACCGAGGCACAGGCAATGCCGAACGCAGCGGGCATATATGAGATGGTTCCTACAGAGGATGCCTTGTTGCTCTCGTCAGAGCCCCTGACAATGAGACTCTTGTCAACTACCTCCGGGCTGTAAACAGCAGTGAACCCCTCATACACACCCAGCTTGTGCAGCTTCTTGCGAAGCATGCGTGCCAGGTTGCAGAAATTCGTTTCAGAGATATCAGACACCCTTATGGCCGTTGGATCAAATCTGCCTCCGGCACCCATAGAGCTTACCACCCTCAGCTTCAGTCTCAAGGAATGATATATGAGGAAAACCTTGGGCGAGAGGGTGTCTATGGCGTCAACCACAAAGTCATATTTCTCTGCTTCCAGAATGTCAACCATCCTCTGGTCACGAATAAACTCGTCAATAATCCGGAGCTGCAGGCCGGGGTTGATGTCAAGCAGCCTCTCTCCCATAACATCGGCTTTCTTTCTGCCCGTGGTAGATATAAGCGCCGGCAGCTGCCTGTTCCTGTTTGCTGCCGTAACCACATCGCCATCAATGATTGTCATGGCGCCTGTCCCCGCCCTGCAGATCATCTCTGCGGCCCATGATCCCACACCTCCCAGCCCTGCCACCAGCACATGCGACTCCTTCAGTCTCTTCAGTGCCTCAGGGCCCAGCAGCATCTCCGTGCGTGCAAGCCAACCTTCCATTACAGGCTGTAATTCATTAATAATCTGAAATTATTCCGTATCAGGCTTTCCGCCTTCTGCCCGTCATACCCCGTGGCAGCTTCAAAGAGGCGGTACACCTCAGCTATTGACTGACCTGATTCATCAGTCTCAAGAAGCAGTTTTTCATGGTGAACCGACTGAAGCACTTCAGTTGTCAATCCCTTTGCTCCCAGTGAAAACCAGAATCCCTCCCCTGCCAGTGATGCTGCCAGTCTGCCGCTACCCCGGAATCCGTGTATGACCCATGGCCGGCCGGGTTTGACCTCCCTCAGCGCACGCCTCAGTTCATCCCACCCCTTAACGCAATGTATTACCATCGGCTTCCCCATCTCAGCGGCTATGTGTGCCTGGAAAAGAAAAACACGGTATTGCACCTCTCCCTGCGCCCCACGAAGCCGGTCAAACCCGGCCTCTCCAATCATCACCACATGGGGATGCGCTGCAGTTAACAGCAACTCTGTCTGTAACTCTTCGGTATTGTCACCGGTCAGCTGCCACGGATGGAT
Source organism: Bacteroidales bacterium (assembly GCA_009881065.1). Lineage (GTDB taxonomy): Bacteria > Bacteroidota > Bacteroidia > Bacteroidales > VadinHA17 > SR-FBR-E99. The sequence continues at coordinate 19,914 of WXFE01000113.1, forward strand.
GCCTGCAGAAAAGAGTGTGTTTGCAGGAAAATCTCCAGGCACCTCGTCACCTGCCATCAGGTTCCTGACAGCAATTGCGTCACTTCCGCCCCCCTGTGAATGGGTGTGAAAGTCAATATATCTTATCTCCCCGCGGGGTTTCATCAGGTTTATTGTGAAAGCCGCCTGATGCCGTCATCAAGCCGTCGCAGCGTCTCCTCCCTTCCTATCAGTGCAGCAATGTCAAAAAGGTGCGGGCCCCTGGAAGCGCCCACCAGCAGGAGCCTGAAGAGATTGAGTATCGCCCCTGTCTTGTATCCCTTCGAGTCAATCCACTCCTTCACGCTCGGCTCCAGCACCTCCGGTGCGAATGGCTGTACTTCCGCAACCTTCGCGCGAAGCTCGCTCATCTGCCCCGGCGAGTCAGCATTCCAGCGCTTCCTGACAACCTCGGGATCATAGCTCTCCGGAGCCACGAAGAAGAAATCCGACTCATTCCATAGATCCTTTACAAACCCGACTCTCTCCTTCACCAGTGATACTATCCTGACGAGAATAGCCCGGTCAGGGCTGAACCCCTTCTGATTCACCACAGGCATGAAGAGGTCAGCCAACTCCTCATTGCTTTTCATCTGGAGATAACGGGCATTGAACCACTTCGCCTTGTCAGGGTCAAAGCGCGAACCTGACTTTCCGACCCTGTCAATGGTGAAGGCTGCAATCAGCTCATCCATCGAGAATATCTCCTGTTCTGTTCCCGGATTCCATCCCAGGAGGGCGAGCATGTTGACAAATGCTTCAGGGAAGTAGCCCTCCTCACGGTATCCGGTAGCCGTTTCGCCGTATGGCCAGTAGAGTGGAAATACCGGGAACCCCATTTTGTCGCCGTCACGCTTGCTCAGCTTACCCTTGCCTGTAGGCTTGAGCAACAGCGGCAGGTGCGCGAAGAGGGGAGCTTCCCAGCCGAAGCTGCGGTAAAGCATCACGTGCAGCGGCAGCGACGGAAGCCACTCCTCGCCCCTGATCACGTGCGAGATCTCCATCAGATGATCATCAACGATGTTGGCAAGGTGATAGGTTGGCATACCATCAGACTTGTACAGCACCTTGTCATCGAGCGTGGAGCTGTTGACCACGATGTCACCCCTGATCAGGTCATTGAAGTGAATGTCCTCATTTTCAGGCATACGGTATCTTACCACATAATTCTCCCCTGAGGCGATGCGTCGTTCTGTCTCCGCTGCAGGGAGGGTAAGGGAATTGCACATGCTCATCCTGGTGGTGCAGCCATAGTTGAACGTCTCACCGCGTGATTCATATTCCTGCCTGAGCCTCTCAAGCTCTTCAGGAGTGTCAAAAGAGTAGTAGGCGTCACCGCTTCTGAGAAGCTCACCGGCATAGTGGTGGTAGATATCCTTTCTTTCGCTCTGCCTGTAGGGTGCGAAGGGGCCGCCTTCGCGAACACCCTCATCGACCTTTATGCCAACCCACTCCAGTGAGTCCATTATATACTCCTCCGCCCCGTCAACGTAGCGTGCCTGGTCGGTGTCTTCTATCCGGAGGATGAAGGTCCCGCCATGATGCCTTGCAAAGAGATAGTTATAAAGTGCCGTGCGCACGCCTCCTATATGGAGAGGTCCGGTAGGACTAGGGGCAAAGCGTACGCGAATGTTTTTTTTCGTCATTATGGTCTGCTGGTTAATTGCCGGCGATAAAGATATAAAATTAAAAAAGAGGCTGTCGCGGATGACAGCCTCCTGAACGATAAACCATTGTTTCTGATCAGATCAGCCCTTTTCTGTGCTTTTCGGTTATCACCGCAAGCATGTCCCTGGTCATCGACTCAAGGTTGTAAACCGGGTTCCATCCCCACTCCTCACGGGCTGCAGAATCATCCATGTAGTTTGGCCATGAGTCAGCAATCTTCTGCTTTATGGGGTCAACATCATATTCCATGATGAAGCCGGGGATATGTTTTCTGATCTCAGCTGCAATGATCTCGGGATCAAAGCTCATAGAGCTGACATTGAATGCATTTCTGTGCTTCAGTCTGGAAGGATCTGCCTCCATGATGTTGACGGCGGCATTAATTGCATCAGGCATGTACATCATATCAAGGAAGGTTCCCTTTGAGAGGGGACAGGTAAACCTCTGATGTTTCACTGCCTCATAATAAATTTCCACGGCGTAGTCAGTGGTTCCTCCGCCCGGGAGAGTAACGTTTGAGATGATGCCGGGAAACCTGACACCCCTTGTGTCAACGCCAAAGCGAAGATGGTAATAATCACACAGCATCTCGCCGGTTACCTTTGTGATGCCGTACATTGAAGTTGGCCTCTGAATGGTATCCTGCGGGGTATTGTCAAGGGGGGTGGTAGGCCCGAAGGCTCCGATGGAACTTGGGAAGAAAACTGCGCAGTTGAACTCACGGGCTACCTCAAGTACATTATAGAGCCCGTTGACCCCTATGTTCCATGCCAGCCCGGGGTTCTTTTCTCCCACGGCAGAGAGTACGGCTGCAAGGTGGTAGATGGTGTCAATGTTATATTTTTTCACTGCGGCGGCAAGCTCCTCCCTGTTGGTGGCGTCAACCTTCATAAAAGGACCAGTTTCGGCCAGCGCTCCGGTGGGCTGGGTCCTGTTAATGCCTGCTATCACGTTGCCGTTGCCGTACCGCCTTCTCAGTTCCAGGGTAAGCTCAGATCCTATCTGACCTACCGAGCCGGTTACCAGTATGTTCTTCATTCTTATCTGTATGAGTTATGGTTTTCTGTTCATGTCTGATCATCAGAACAGGCACACAAACTTCATGATTTTTTCGGTAACTTGTTCTGATAAAAATCATCTCATTGTTATCCGGATAAAATAGGGCCTATGAAACAAAGTTGATATATTTGCTCGTCTAATAACCATTCACATAGTTAATCAATAATCACATATCCATGTACACAAATTTTCAGGAATTTCTGACCGGTGAGCTCAGTGCTATCAAAGAGGCTGGTCTTTACAAGGACGAAAGAATCATTGTCTCGCCCCAGGGGGCGGAGATAACCCTGAATACAGGGCAGAAGGTGCTTAATTTCTGTGCCAACAACTACCTTGGCCTCTCGGCAAACAAAAAGCTTGTTGAGGCAGCCAGGCAGGCACTTGACACTCACGGTTACGGCATGTCATCGGTCCGTTTCATCTGTGGTACGGGTGATCTTCACAAGGAGCTGGAACAGAAGCTTGCACACTTCTTCGGAACAGAGGATACTATCCTCTATGCCTCCTGCTTCGATGCCAACGGCGGAGTGTTTGAACCGCTGCTCACCAGTGACGATGCCATAATCAGTGACTCACTCAATCATGCTTCAATCATTGACGGTGTCAGGCTCTGCAAGGCACAGCGCTACCGTTATGCCAACGCTGACATGAATGACCTTGAGGAGAAGCTGAAAGAGGCACAGGCACAGCGCTTCAGGCTTATAGTCACTGACGGCGTCTTTTCAATGGACGGCAATGTGGCGCCGCTTGACAGGATATATGAGCTGGCCAATAAATACAATGCCATGATCATGGTAGACGAATCTCACTCAGCAGGTGTGGTTGGAGAAACAGGCCGTGGAGTCACGGAACTCTATAATCTCAAGGGGAAAATAGAGATTATCACCGGCACCCTTGGCAAAGCCTTTGGCGGTGCGATAGGAGGATTCACAACCGGCAAAAAGGAGATCATTGATATGCTCCGTCAGCGGTCCAGGCCATACCTCTTCTCCAACTCCATTCCCCCGCTGGTGGCAGCAGCAGGAATAAAGATGGTAGAGATGATGACAGAGACCAACGAGCTGCAGGACAAGCTGCACTTCAACACCAAATACTTCATGGAGAAGATGATGAAGGCAGGCTTTGATATCAAACCGACAGAGTCAGCCATCTGCGCCGTGATGCTCTATGACGCCAAACTGTCACAGGAGATGGCTGCCAGACTCCTCAGGGAGGGTATCTATGTCATCGGCTTCTATTATCCGGTGGTGCCGAAAGGTGAGGCACGCATCAGGGTACAGCTTTCGGCGGCCCACGAGACAGAACACCTTGACAAGGCCATAACTGCATTCATAAAGGTCGGTAAAGAACTTGATATTATTAAATAAATCATAATGCCTGAAAGCTTCCCGGAAAACCGGGAAGCGAACCTCAACCCACGGGTTTTATCCGGCAACTGGAAGAGATCATAAACAGGGTTGAAAGTTTTTTCGGGGATATGTTTTAAAAAATCACTCCTGACCAGGTTACAAACGGAAACAATCATTATGTTTGCATTGATGAAGACAATGAGGTTAAACAACTGGCGCTGGTGCAGTTCATAGAATGAAGCTGTGAATCACGCCATTATGTAACCCGAACAGGATAATTGTACAAAGAGGCACGCTGATCACAGCGTGCTTCTTGTTTTTATAACTCCCTTAAACAAACAATGACAATGGAAAAGATGACAAAGATTCTGCTGACTGAAAATGAAATGCCCCGTCAATGGTATAACATCATGGCAGACATGCCCAACAAACCGATGCCGCCGCTTAATCCTGCCACGGGTAAACCGGTTGGCCCGGAAGAGCTGTCGCTTATCTTCCCCATGGAACTGATAAGGCAGGAAGTATCAACCGGGAGATATATTGATATCCCTGATGAGGTAGCCCACCTTTACCACACCTACCGCCCGTCGCCACTGTTCCGGGCCCGTAGCCTTGAGAAGGCGCTGGGGACAAGGAGCAGAATCTATTACAAGTATGAGGGTGGCAACTATTCAGGCTCACACAAGGCCAACACTGCCATCCCGCAGGCATACTACAACAAGCAGGAGGGTGTGCGCCGCATCACCACCGAGACCGGTGCCGGACAGTGGGGTAGTGCCATGAGCTTCGCCTGCAACCACTTCGGACTCGAGCTGCTGGTCTTCATGGTCAGAGTAAGCTATAACCATAAACCGGGGCGCAAACTGATGATGAACGCCTACAACGCCAGGGTGGTACCCTCACCCAGCACCATGACTACCGCTGGCAGGAAGATACTCGATAAAGATCCGGATTCTCCCGGAAGCCTGGGAATAGCAATCTCCGAAGCCATGGAGATAGCAACACAGGACCCCTATACAAAGTATGCACTGGGCAGCGTGCTTAACCATGTCATCCTTCACCAGACAATCATTGGCCAGGAGGCGATGATACAGCTTGAAAAGGCAGGAGACTATCCTGATGTGGTTATCGGCTGCTTCGGTGGAGGTTCCAATTTTTCAGGGATTGCCTTTCCTTTCCTCAGGGAGAACCTTATCAACGGTAAAAAAACAAGGCTGGTGGCAGTAGAGCCGGCATCATGCCCCAAGCTGACCAAAGGCGAATTCACCTATGACTTTGGTGACCAGTCGGGCATGACGCCGCTGCTGCCGATGTACACCCTCGGCCACAATTTCATGCCTGATAAAATTCATGCCGGCGGACTGCGCTATCATGGCGCCGGGGTACTGGTAAGCCAGCTTCGGAAAGATGGGTTCATTGAGGCGAAGGCCAAGTTTCAGCGCGAGTGTTTCGAGGGTGCTATTCTGTTTGCCCGCGCAGAAGGAATCCTCCCCGCTCCCGAATCATCCTATGCCATCGCCGGAGCCCTTGATGAAGCAAGGAGAGCTGACCTGGAAGGAGTTTCGAAGACTATTCTCTTCAACCTCAGCGGTCACGGTCATTTTGACATCACCGCCTATGAAAAGTTCTTCGAAGGGAACCTTCCCGATCATGAGGCCACACCGGAGGAGATCAATCAGTCACTCCAGAATTCAGCTATCCCCATGATTGGCTGATGATCATTATTGCTGCCCCGGTACTTCATATCCGGAAGTGCAGGTTGCTGACTGCCGGTTGCAGGCTACAGGATACCGACTGCAGACTGCAGGCTCCTGAATACCGGTTGTCGACTTCCGCCTGCGGACTTCCGTTCTGGAAGAGGGTGTCATTTTTTGGGGGATGACTCTTCATTTCTTCCTGTTTTCCGCATTGGGACAGCTTTTTTTCCCTGTCGCCCATGACTGCTATTGCCTGATGAATTAAAAATTGCCAACTTTACAGGGTATGTTGGGAAATCATTTTCATAAACTGATATTACTGGTCACCCTTGCTGCACTGACCGTTGTAATTTCCTGCCGCAGGATACAGGATCCTCCGTTACCCGATGACAGCAACCCCTTTGCCGCCTGCGTTATCCCCGGCACGGATAACACCCTGGACATCGTATCCTTCAACGTTCAGGGATTCCCGAAAGAAGGATATTTAAGCATCACAACACTGGCAGACCTGTTAGAGGCCATGGACCCTGATGTGGTGGCACTCCAGGAGGTTGCCTCCGAAACTGAATTCAACAGGCTCGTGGAACTGATGCCGGGATGGAGCGGAGTCTTCTATCCGATAAACAATGCAGAATGGAACCTGGCATACCTGATCAGGGTAAGTGAACTGGAAACAGTAGCCGGTTCGCTGCGGACCCTTTTCGAAGGTGACCGCTATGCCTTCCCCCGCCCTCCGATGGAGATAATGGTCAGGCACAGGAAATCAGGAAGGGAAATAATCCTTATCAACCTCCACCTGAAGTGCTGCGAGGGCGAGGATAACGAAAACCGCCGCCGCTCAGCATCGGAAAAGCTGAAGGAATACCTTGACCAGCAAAGACCTGATGACGCCGTCGTGATGCTGGGCGATTACAATGATGAGATTGCATCCGGTTCAGCAACTGTAAACCCCTTCCTTAACTTCATCAATGATGATTCATCATACAGGTTTGCCGATATGGAAATCGCCCTGGGAAGCAAACTATGGTGGTCCTATCCGTCGTGGCCAAGCCATATAGACCATATACTGGTGACTGATGAACTGTTCGAATCCATCGATACCACAATGGTTATAAAGGCCAGTACCTGCTACCCCGATTATGAAGTGGTCATCTCTGACCACCGGCCGCTGATGATTGTCCTTACTCCCTGAAAATCACCAGCTCTTTTTAACCACATTACCAAAAAAAAGAGTGCCCCATTTATATTTTGAGACACTCTTCCTTAAATGTGATATGATGCTTAATAAGTGCTCAGTTGCACTTCGAGGTTCCGCAGTCAGTGCATATCAGGCAACCCTCCTGGTAGACAAGTGAGGTTGAGCCGCAGTTTTCGCACTTGCCCTTTGCCTTCGTGCCATTCGGGATATAACGCTTGAGCGAACGCTCAACACCGTTCTTCCATGTGTTGATTGATTCGCTGTCAAGCTTCATCGACGAGACGAGGTCAACCACGTCACTCACCGGCATCCCGTAGCGGAGTACACCCGATATCAGGCGGGCATAGTTCCAGAATTCCGGCTTGAACATGTGTGACAGGCCGCCAAGAGTGTTCTTATAACCGTATTTGTCCGTGTACTGGAAGTCGTACCGCGTATTGCCCGCATCATCCTTGTTCTTGATGATCTTACCCTTGATAATACTTTTGGGAATGGGGAACATCTCATCATCCTGGAGACCGGTGAATATTTCGTATGGTACGTGGTCCTTGATACCGACAAAAGCAATCCATTTTTCCTCGTTGTTCTGGAAGCGGATGACATCGGCCTCGAGCACCTTGGGTCTTAAAGGCGACCAGTTGCTCTTCTTCTCCTCCCTGCTGTTGGAGACAAGCACACCTGCCCTGGATCCGTCACGGTAGACGGTTGCTCCCTTGCAACCCTCCTTCCAGGCTGTCAGATAGAGTTCAGATACCAGATCTTCCTTCACCCCTGAGGGAAGGTTGATGGTGACGCTTATAGAGTGGTCAACCCATTTCTGTATGGCTCCCTGCATCCGCACCTTTGCAACCCAGTCTACATCATTTGCTGTTGCCTTATAATAGGGAGAGGCAGCGACAATGTCATTTATCCGTGCTTCTGACATATCCTTCACCTCATCATAGTTGTAGCCGTTCACCTTCATCCAGTCAATGAACTTATGGTGGAATACGGTAAACTCCTCCCAGTGGTCTCCCACCTCATCAATGAAGGTCACCTTCACGTCCTTGTCACTTGGGTTAACCTTGCGGCGACGCTTGTAGAAGGGCATGAACACCGGTTCAATGCCCGAGGTTGTCTGGCTCAAAAGGCTGGTTGAACCTGTAGGAGCTATGGTCAGCAGTGCGATGTTGCGCCTGCCGGATTTTTCCATTTCGGCAACCATCTCCGGGTCTGCTTTACGCATGCGGTTGATAAAGGGATTATTCTTTTCCCTTTCAGCGTTGTAGATGGGGAATGCCCCTCTTTCAGTTGCCATTTTGGTTGACGACCTGTAGGCCTCGATTGCCAGGGTACGGTGTACATTCACCGAGAATTCCGTTGCCTCATCACTCCCGTAACGGAGACCCAGTGCAGCAAGCATGTCGCCCTCGGCCGTGATGCCGATGCCGGTACGCCGGCCTTCACCGGTTTTGTGCCTGATATTTTCCCACATTTTCTGCTCCACCCTCTTGAGCTCATCGTCCTCCGGGTCAGCTTTTATCTTCTCAATAATAGCATCAATCTTCTCCTGCTCGAGGTCGATGATATCATCCATTATGCGTTGTGAGAGATGCACATGCCTGCGGAAGAGATCATAGTCGAAACTTGCCTTCGGTGTGAAGGGGTCCTTCACATAGCTGAAGAGGTTAATTGCAATGAGCCTGCAGCTGTCATACGGACAAAGAGGTATCTCGCCGCACGGGTTGGTTGATACAGTCTCATAACCCAGGTCAGCATAGCAGTCGGGTACGCTTTCTTTCTTTATGGTATCCCAGAAGAGCACTCCCGGTTCGGCTGATTTCCATGCATTGTGGACAATTTTGTTCCAGAGCTTGCGGGCATCTATATCCTTGACATACTTTGGATCATCCGAATTGATGGGGTATTGCTGGCGGAAACTCTTTCCGTCAATCACCGCCTGCATGAATTCATCGGTAATCTTCACCGAGACGTTTGCGCCGGTGACCTTTCCGGCTTCGAGCTTGGCATCTATGAAGCTCCCGGCGTCAGGGTGCTTGATTGAGATGGAGAGCATCAGCGCTCCGCGGCGGCCATCCTGGGCCACTTCGCGGGTGGAGTTTGAATAGCGCTCCATGAAGGGTACCACTCCTGTAGAGGTGAGGGCGCTGTTAAGCACCGGTGAGCCTTTCGGGCGGATGTGCGAGAGGTCATGACCCACACCGCCGCGGCGCTTCATCAGCTGAACCTGCTCCTGGTCAATCTTCATGATGCCCCCGTATGAGTCAGAGTCACCCTTGTTGCCAATCACGAAACAGTTTGAGAGTGAGGCAATCTGGAAATCATTGCCTATACCGGTCATGGGGCTGCCCTGCGGAAGGATGTACCTGAAATCCTTGAATGCTTCATAAATAGCCTCAAACGAAACAGGGTTGGGATATTTCATCTCAATCCGGTGAACCTCGGAAGCAAGACGCCTGTGCATGTCATCAGGTGTCTTTTCATATAGGTTGCCGAATGAGTCTTTAAGAGCATACTTGCTTGTCCATACCTTGGCTGCCAGGTCGTCACCGCCGAAGTACTGACGGGTAGCCTCCAAAGCCTCATCATAGGTGAAAGTCTTTTTTGACGTTTCACCCTGAGTTTTGCTGGGTTTACCCATCACCGGCTCTTCCTTTTTGATTTTCTTCTCCTCTTTCCTTACCATTTCCTTTTCATTAGAGGCGACGGTAGCCGAATGGACAATTGAATCTCCCATTGATCGTAAAAAAAATTAAAGTTTGAAAATAAGTTAGTTAGTCTACCTTCCGTAAATATGAACGGGTTTTGCTAAAATAGGCAAGCGGGTCAGAGCAGTCAAGGATAAAAGTTCTCTTTTATTAACATACATATTAACTTTTATGAACTTTGTTGATACCATCTCTCTGTCTCTTACAAAACACTCTTCTTGCCCGCCAACCCGACCTCCCTCCGTCTGCCACGCCTGACATGCTGATAATAAGAGAGTTGCCCCGCTTTGAGACAGCCCCCATAAAAGGGTGGAAGAATCTATATCAAGTCTGAAAAAAGAGAGCTGCTCCGCTATGAAGCAGCTCTTACAAAAGGGTAGAGGGATCTATACCAGCCTGAAAAAGAGAGCTGCTCCGCTATGAGGCAGCTCCTTTTATTATCTCTCACGCAACTTATGCTGCGTGTCACATTACTTACTTCGCACTTGTGTGGCTGAAATAAATACTGTTTGAAAGCTGTGGGGTTCCTTTATAAGTGGTCTTCGGTGCAATAACCGTCAGCTGGTCTCCCACTTTAATCCCCTTGTCAGCCAACAGGTTTTTCCTGGCGTCGCCGGTTGCGCCATAACCCGGATAGCAACCATAAGAATAGATTTCACTATCGCCATCTTTCAAAGTAAGATTACCGTATTCGGCATTTGCAATTGATATGATTTCGCCGGTTACCATAAAGTATGTATTAGGATCGTCTGGCTTGGCCAGCACCTCTGCGATGGTTGCCGGTGTTACCGGAATCGAGCTTTCCAATACAGAAGAGCCAACCTGTGGATTCCCATTATACTCGGCACGTTTTCCGACAATTGTGATGATGTCACCCACTTTCAAATCTTTGGTACTGAAATCCTGTATACCATACACAAACACCTCGCCTGAGAAATCTCTCAGGGTTAAATTGCCACGTGTGGGATTGGCAATATTGGTTATCACACCTGCCAGGCGGTACTGAACATCACCAACTGGAGCCGCAAGAAACTCGGCAATAGAGGCCTTTATAATCGCTCCTGTCTGGGAAAGTTTTGTTTGTGAAGAGTAGTCTTTTGTACCGTCAGTGGTATAGAATGTGATTGTGGTTGAGCGGTCTCCTCCTTCATTGGGAGCGGCTTTGAATTTCACAACAACAGAGGTTCCTTCCGACTGGATGGAGGAAATTGACAACCATGACTCGGCATCTTCAGGAATTTCTACCGATACGCCTTGTCCTTTGCAGGTAAGGTATGCAATAAACTCACCACCCTCAACCGGAAGTAATGCGTTTTCCACCGAATCAACCTTCACAAGTGATTTGTTGATTTTGAGAACTGTTACATCTACCAGTTCCACCGTTGTGCCGTAGGTTGTTTTTGGTCCCTGAACAGTTACTTCATCACCCACTTCAAGTCCCCAGCTTAGAAAGTTCTTCGTACCACCCTTCGCATCAAGAGTACCATAGATATAAATAGTCCCTGTTGCATCCTGTAAATACCAGTTGCCGTAGGTGGTGTTGGTTATTGCCGTACAAACCCCGGTTACCTTATAGGTCTTGTCGTTTGGTCCGGCAATTACTTCCGCACAGGTGGCAGTTGCAACTACTGGCACGCCCTGGATAACGATTATTCTCTGGGTTTTGTCTCCACATTGAAGTTTCACCTCTCCGGTACGGCCATCCAGGGTAGCTGAAGCTGAAAACGAAAGTGTTGATTCACCTGCACTGCCGGAGGCTGAAGAGATAGTCAGCCATGATAAATTGTTCACTACTGTCCAGCTCTCAGTAGCTGTTACGGTAATGGATGAAGAGCCACCCTCTACCGGGATAGACACATAAGACGACGATACCTGGATTTCATCAAGCAACGTCACAGAGAATTCATCGTCACAGCTTGCCATAAAGGCAACTGCCGCGATGATTAATGGAAAAAAGTATTTCAATTTCATATTGCCTGTACTTTAATTAGTTGAAAATATATTTGACACCGATCAAAGCATACCAGCACTGACCCAATGAGTGGCTTGGTGTGAATGTTTTGGTATCACCATTGATAGCAGAGGGTGTTGAGAATGTAGCCACACCTTCAGCATCCACACCTTCAAATTTGAGGATACGAGCTTCCGAACCGATTGCCGGATTCAGATATTTGGCGACGCCCCACTCAGAGTTGAACAGGTTCAGAACGTTTTTGAGATCAAGGCTAAGCTGCAGCGTATGTTTGGTATTGTTTGCATTAAAGACAAAATCATGTTTGTATCCAAAGTCAATGCGATGAACCCAGGGAGAGTAGACGCTGTAGGGCTCTGCATATTTCCCCTGACGATTTTTCAGATAACTATTGGCATGAACATAGTCCATAAAGCGGGTTTTGTCATCTGCCGAAACAAACCTGAATTGATTGCTCTGCACCTCAGCGTCGGTGGGAACATAGATTACATCGTAGTTGTAACCGTCACTGTTGATGTCGTTAAGCATCATGAATGAGTAGTTTGCTCCACCAAGCCATGATTCATAGATAAGGCTGAAGTGATTGCCGCTGTTGTCATGTGCGGTGAGCGAAGCCACCAGACGATCAGGTGTGTTGTACTGTGAATTGTGCAATCTGATGAAGTTGGGGCCTTCCACGGTGGGTACGTATGTAAATGCAGATTCTGCAGCTGATCCGGGCATCCCGGTAACATCTTTGGCTACCGTGTGTGCATAGGCAGCCATCACATTAAGCCATTCTGCCGGCTGAGCATTGATAGTAATGTTACCTGACCAGCCATAACCGAGTTTCGTGTTTTCCAGCACAAAGGCTTTTGTTTTAGTACGATAACCGGCAGGATAAACCGGACGATTGTCAACGCCGTTGAAACGGGCGAAACCACCAACATCTGGAATACTCCAGTCAGAAATGGAAACACCGTTGATGGTTTTGTTGAAGATTCCTTCCAGCGTTACAGAGAGCGGGAAGGATGTCTTGAATGCATAATCAACGGCAAGTGATGTTTTCCATACCTGGGGCATTTTGAAATTTGGATCCACACCATTGACAGCAGAGGGAACTGTCCCATCTTCAGGAGAAATAGTTGAAGGATATCCCAATGATATTAACCTGTTATAAAGTGCGGCAGTAGTAGCTTGTCCGCTTGCATCAGTTACAAGACCGCCGGCAAATTCATCCATTGAGAAACCTCTTTTTGCTGCGTTCGCTGCATTTATCTGTGCCTGATACTGTACCATTCCACCGTTGGTAGGCATATTGGTAAAGAATACAAGCGGCAAATTACCCGCAAAAAGACCGGTGCCTCCACGAAGCTTCAGGCTCTTGTCGCCATATGCATCCCACACAAAACCTACGCGGGGAGAAACAATGAGATTAGCTGTGGGCCATTTCCCTGTATCAATATGACGATCGGAATAATTCAGGTCATAAATGGCCTTGTTTGTCATCAAATCATCATTATTGAAGAAAAGTCCGTCGATACGAAGTCCGTACGAAAGTTTGAAATTCGGGGTAACGCTCCAGTCATCCTGCCCGTAAATTCCAATTTTGTTTGTTCTTATGCGGGCTGCAGGATTGCTCTCTCCATCATAACCATAAGTCAGGTTTACAATTTCAGGTGTTCCTTCGTTCAGGAAGTCGTCAAGACTCCTGTAGCGATAGTATCCTGTACCGTTACGCATATAGGCATTATCTGCCATCTTGTATTCGTAAGCTATTCCTCCGATAATTTTATGATTGCCTGAATAGTATGTCAGTTCGTCCTTGATATTCCAGACGTTGTTGTGAACAGCATTGTTCCATGTAAAGAGTTCATATCCCAGAGAGAGATAGGCTTGTCCGTCTTTCAGAATATCAATGAAAGGGAATTCATTTGAAGTAGATCCGCGTACATCGTCAAGTTTTGAGAATGTTGCCAGGAACTGGTTTGATAAGTTATCTGACAACCGGCTGTTCAGGTCAAGGGAGAATGAATGAACAAGATTGTTCATTGAATACATCGAGTTTGCATACGACATTGAGGCCTGTGACATTCTTGCCTCAGACATGCGGGTGCCTCCGTCCATTGATGAAGCATTCGGAGAGCTCCAGTAAAGGTTTTTCGTGTAGTTATAACGCAGGGCCACACGATGCTTGTCTGTCATATTCCAGTCAAGACGCACAAGAAGCTTGTAGTTGTTTTCATCAGCAGGGAAGTCGGTAAATGATCCCGTATCATAACCATACTTGCTTTTAACATAATCAGAAACCGTTCTGAGATCGTTTATTGTTGTGCGGGAAATATAGTTGTCAGGATCGGCAACACCGTCCGTTGAAGCTCTCCAACGGTTGACAACGGTTGGTGTTTTAGCCATTTCACCGTTTGCAAACAAGAACAGTTTGTTTTTGATAAGTGGCCCGCCAAAAGTAAAACCATAGGTTGTATTGCGGTCAATATTGCGCGCACCTGCTATTGGGTTACCATAGACAGCATCACCGCGCATGTTTTCATTCCTGTGAAAAGTATAGAGACTGCCTTTAAAGGTATTTGTACCTGATTTGGTAATAGCGTTTACACCACCACCAATAAAGTTAGTCTGCCTGACATCATATGGAGCAATGACAACCTGCAATTCTTCGATAGACTCAAGAGAGATCGGGCTGCCTCCACCGGGCAGGGCAGAACTCAAACCGAAGTTGTTGTTGAAATTCGCACCATCCACTGTAAAGTTTGCGGTACGGCCATCAGAGCCGACAAAGCTCATACCATTCCCTCCGTAGGGTGAAAGGCGGGTAACATCCATAATACTGCGGCTAACTGTTGGCAGATTAGCTATCTGTGTATTTGAGATATTCGTCACCGCACCTGTTTTCGTGGTACTGAATTTTGATGTGGCGTAACCAACCACGGTAATCTCCGTCATCTCGGTGGTGGTTGGTACCATGGTTGAGTTCATGATTGTGTTTTCCCCGAGCAACAGGGTAATCTCTGTGTAACTCTGGGTTTTGTAGCCGATGAAAGTTACATTGACCGTATAAGGGCCGCCCGGGCGCATGCCCTGGATCGAATAGAGACCCACACTGTTGGCAATTGCACCATAGACGGTACCTGATGGCACGTGGGTGGCTACAATAGTAGCTCCTGCCATCGGATCACCATTCTCATCGGATATTGTACCGGTGAGAGACGAGGTTGTCACCTGACCCATAAGGGTGGCTGACCCTATAATCAGGGACAACAGCATGAGTGTAATTTTTAGTTTTCGCATAGTTGAATAAGTTATGGTTGTTGTATTCTGTTAAATGTATTGAATTTCAATTGGTTCGGGTCAAGTTTCGGTTCTCATTGGGTGAAGGGTTAAATTACAGTTATGAGCATAATAAGTCAGAAATGGCATTTGGGAATTATAAACAACTTTTTATCACTTTTTCAACAAGTTTTCAGCGGCCTGGCCTTCAAAAATTTCTTTATATACTTTATCTGTAGAGCCCTTGTTTTCAGCTATATATGCAGCACTGGCATTTCCGGCTGTCTCAATCGCCGCCGGATCCGAGAGATACTTTTCAACAATTGTTGCAAATGTCTCAAAATTATTGAATGAGACGGCCCCGCCCCGCTCCTTCAGCTGCACTGCCTCACGGAACTTCAGGTGGTTCGGGCCGAAGAGCACCGGTATGCCCCAGCATGCAGGCTCGAGAATGTTGTGTATCCCCCTTCCGAACCCTCCGCCCACGGCGGCAATGGATGCATACCGGTAGACCGATGAGAGCATGCCGATGTTGTCAATAATCATTACCCGGCAATCTCCGGCCTCATCGTCGTATCGCGAATAGCGGACGCTTTTGGGGGCAAGCCTCTTCTCTATACGGCACAGGTGACTCTCGTCTATCTCATGCGGAGCGATGATCCACTTCATTGTGCCGCTGTTTGCATTTATGTACCTGGCAATTATATCTTCATCTTCATCCCAGCTTGAGCCTGCAACGAAAAGTGACTCTCCGCCCCGGAATTTTTCAATTACCGGAAGCTCCTTCGCGGCAGCGGCAATCTGGCTGACCCTGTCGAAACGGGTGTCACCGGTCACACTGTAATTATGATATCCTATGCTTTCAAGAAGCCGGCCCGACTGCTCATCCTGGAGGAACATGCGGTTGAACACCGAAAACATTCCTCTTGCCGGTCTGCCGTACCACCTGAAGAAATACTGGTCAGGCCTGAATATTCCGGAGACGAGACAGGTCAGGATATTTCTCCTCTTGAGCTCACCAAGGTAATTGTACCAGAACTCATACTTGACAAACAGCACAAGGTCAGGTCTCAGGAGATCAAGAAAAAACCTGACATTGGCAGGCAGATCAGTCGGAAGGTACATGACCATGTCAGCTCCTGTGTAATCCTTTCTCACTTCGTACCCCGATGGAGAGAAAAAGGTCACAACCATCTTCCAGTCCGGACGCTCCCTCCTTATCTTTTCAATAACAGGCCTGCCCTGTTCAAACTCACCGAGTGATGCACAGTGAACCCATGCCACTTTCCCTTCTCCCCTGCTGAATGAACTGAGCCGTTCCCTCCATCCACGCCTGCCTCTCACCCATCTGCGGGCTTTGGCGCTGAAAGGTATCGCTGCCCGTGCCATGACAGAGTAAAGAGCGATGAGGCCTGTATAGAAAGTTTTCATTCCTGGTTTTGACGCCCCAAAGGTAATAAACTCATACTTTTGTATATATTAAATTTTTGTTGCAATGGTACGCCTGGTAGCCCTGTTCATATCGGTTGTGTTGCAGATAGTTGCTGCAAGCATAGCCATAAGATTCATGAAGATAACACGTTACCGCCTCTCATGGATTCTTCTTTCCACATCATTCGTGCTGATGGCAGTCCGCACTCTCATCCAGCTCATTGAGTATTTCCAGGGCAAACCCTCGTTTGAACTGATGATGGTTGATGAGTGGATGAACGTGCTGATCTCGGTGATGATAATTACGGGTGTGGTACTTATCAGGGAGATCTTTTATTCACTGAAACGTGCGGAAATTGACAGGGCAAGATATGACAGAAGGCTCCTTAATGCTGTAATCAATACGGAAGAGACTGAAAAAAAGCGGTTCGCAAAGGATTTGCACGACGGACTGGGTCCGCTGCTCTCTACCGTAAAAATGTCTCTCTCAGCACTCAACAGCAGGGTCACCGATCCGGTGGGACAGGAGATTCTTCAGAACACGAACCATATTGTGAATGAAGCCCTGAATGCCATCAAGGAGATATCCAACAACATGAGTCCTCATGTGCTGACTAACCTGGGGGTGGCAAGCGCCATCAGCGCCTTCGCGGCAAAGGTGAACATGATGCGGGGCGTAGTGATAGACTTCCGGACAAACATGGAGGGGGAGCGGTTTGACACTGATAAGGAGGTGGTTATTTACCGTGCGGCATGCGAGCTTATCAACAACGGCATGAAGCACTCCGGCGCTTCCAGAATAGAAATAGATCTTCACCGCCACAAAAAAATAATTACCTTGCAGTATCTTGACAACGGCCGCGGATTTGACATGGAAAAGCTGTCATCGGAAGAGGCGGTGGGAATGGGTATTCCGAACATAGAAACCCGCGTGAGATCTGTCGACGGGGTCTTTGTCATTGAAAGCTCGCGAGGCAAGGGAACCAGCGCGCTGATAAAGGTGGACCAGTGAAACCGGAAGTTGGCAGTAGCAGGATTTGTCCCCGGGATTAAGCATTGCAGAAGAATAATATAGATAATATTCCCCCGAAGGGGCGAAACAGTGTAGAGAAATAGCATAGATAATATTCCCTGAAGGGGTAAGACATGACAGAAGAATGACACAGGTAATATCCCCGAGGGAGGAAAGCATTGTAAAAAATAACATGCCCGCAGGGCATTAAGCATTGTATGGAAAAGATCAGAATAGCTCTTGCTGATGACCACCAGCTCTTCCGGAACGGACTGAAAATCCTACTTGGCGGCTATCCCGAATTCGAGGTGGTAGCTGAGGCATCAAACGGCACCGAACTGCTGAAGGTGCTCGAAAACTGTCCCACTGATATTGTCCTTATGGATATCAACATGCCTGAGATGGACGGGGTGGAAGCCACATCGCGCATTTCCCGCCAGATCCCGGAGGTATTCGTTATTGCACTGTCAATGTACGGTGAGGAGGAGTATTATTACAGAATGGTTGAGGCCGGAGCGAAGGGATTCATTCTGAAGGATTCCGACATCTCTGATGTGCATGATGCAATTATCGCGGTACACCGCGGAGGCAACTACTTCTCGCAGGAACTGCTATATCATGTCATCAGGCGTATCAAGAACAGGGAACAGGAGGAGAAGAGTTCAAACCTGTCGAGACGCGAGAAGGAGATACTTTTCAAGATCTGCGAAGGACTCTCCAACCACGAGATTGCCGAGGAACTGTTCATCAGCAAGCGGACGGTAGACAAGCACCGGGCCAACCTGCTGGCCAAAACCGGTTCCAAGAACACCGCCAGCCTGATCCTCTACGCAATAAAGAACAGGCTGATAGAAGTCTGACCTCTCCGTAAAGCAATCCGTGAGCAGCCTGAATAAGCTCTCCTCCCCCGCCAGGGCAAGTATGATATGAGTGACCGCAAAGGACTGGGACCCATTGGTGAAGAGCTAGCCGCTTCGTGGCTGGAAGGGAAGGGCTATTCAATCCGCCACCGGAACTGGCATTCGGGACGCACTGAAATAGACATTATAGCCGAAAACAGCACCTTCATCGTATTCGCCGAAGTAAAAACAAGATTTGAAGGTTATCAGGTTCACCCTTCCGAAGCTGTAAACGTGCCCAAACAGAGGAGAATCATCTTCGCAGCTTCCAACTACATAGATACTTACGGCATCACCAAAGAGGCCAGGTTTGATATCATATCTGTAATAATCGGAGAGAATGGTCATGAGATTGACCAGATTGAGGGCGCCTACTATCCCACCATGTGATTTCCTCCACACGGCGCTGCTGCTCTAAAACATTTCCCTTTTGAATATTATTGTATATTTTTGATTTGTCCCAAATGTAACGGGCCGGCAAGTTTTTATTTAACAGTCACATAATCAATTAATTGGCGTGTTCATTTAAAAAGATGATCAATCCTGATAGTCAGGTAGTTATGAGCATTCATTTGAAAAATATACCGGATTACTGAAATTAACAAACCAAAACAGACATAGATGAAACCCACATGTATCAAACAGACAAACAACTGTATATTATTTTCAGTCATGCGGGTTCCATCATACCTTTAAATTCTAAATAATACTATGATGAAAAAGACAGTTTTGATTCTCATGGCAATAGCTGTTGCAGCCATGCCGATGTACGCCCAGAAGAGCAAGAAACAGGCCGCTCCCGAGCCTGAGGGATATAAATTTACCACAGTGGTCTCCCTTCCCGTCACTCCGGTGAAGAACCAGTCAGCCACAGGCACATGCTGGTGCTTTGCAACCACTTCATTCATGGAGTCGGAGCTCCTGAGGATGGGCAAGGGCGAATATGATCTCGCGGAGATGTACGTGGTAAGGAAAACTTACGAGAACCGGTTATTTGACAATTATCTCCGCCGGGGAAAAGGAAACCTGGGTCAGGGCAGCCTGTCTCCTTCATGGCTTCGCGTTTTCAGAGAAAACGGGATTGTCCCGCAGGAGGTTTACAGCGGCATCAACTATGATTCACAGCTTCATAACCACAGTGAATTACAGTCTTACATAGACGCCATTGCGACTGTTCCGGTAAAAATGAGGCGCCTCAGCGAGGAGTCGAACGAAGTGGCAAACGCTGTTCTCGACATTTACATGGGAGAAGTGCCTGCCACCTTTACCTATAAGGGCCAGAGCTACACTCCGAAGACATTTGCAGCCAGTCTGGGACTGAACATGGATGATTATGTTCACATCACCTCCTTTTCGCACTTCCCCTTCTATACCGAAGGACTTCTTGAGGTGCCTGACAACTGGGAGATGAACCGGTTTCACAATGTGCCCCTCGACGAACTGATCCAGATAATGGACTACGCACTTAACAACGGTTATACTGTTGCCTGGGACGGCGATGTAAGCGAGAGGGGCTTCTCTCATGCCAATGGCGTTGCCATCAACCCTGACCTCGCAAGGGTGGAATCGTTAGCCGGCACAGACAGGGCCCGTTTCGAGGCAGCTCAGGGTGCCCCTGCCGCCAACCAGGCATTGTTTGAAAAACCAGGTCCTGAAATAAATGTCACCCAGGAAATCCGTCAGAACGGATACGAAACATACGTAACCTCCGATGACCACCTGATGCACGTCACCGGTATTGTAAAAGACCAGAACGGCACGAAGTATTACATCACGAAGAACTCATGGGGCACTGACAGGAATCCTCATGGCGGTTACCTGAACATGTCTGAGAGCTACGTGAGGGCCAAGACGGTCTTTATCCTTGTTCATAAGGACGCTGTCCCGGAAGATATCAGGTCCAAAATGGGAATCTGAGCCCCGGAAAAACCTGAGGAACCTTTTTTTAGAAACAGTGCTCATGATCAATTCATGAGCACTTTTTTTATGGTAATGTGGTCAGAAACAGCTGGTAATTTTTCAAGGATTGAGGATTAAGTCCAGATTGTCAACCTTAAAAGGAAACGGGCAATGCCGGAGAGCAATCCTCCTGATGCACTTCCTCAACTCACCTGATCCATCGTTTCAACTCACCTGATCCATCGTTTCAACTCACCTGACCCAATACTTCAACTCACCAGTAAATTGCATCCCCTGATATCAGCCTCGTCAAACCTGCCCTGAACCTCAAAGAGTCCGCCCGGGTGCATCCGGCCAAGATCGTCAGTTGCCAGGAATGAACATGACCAGAGGTTGGCAAGGTCAATGATGCTTATACCTCCGGCCGCTCCGGCTTCTGAAGAGTGTGACATCGGATCATGGCTGTCACGTATCAGCACCTTCATCCATGGCGGGGTACGGAATATCCCATCCCCCCGGGAATAAGCCTGACTGAGCAGTTCGGTCATCCCGTATTCCGAGTGTACCGAGCTGACACCAAAGGCTTTCTTGATTATCTCATGTACCTCTTCCCTGATCATCTCACGCCTCCGGCCCTTCATGCCGCCGGTTTCCATAATGATGACATCGCTGAGATCAACCGGATGCTTTTCCGCCAGGTCAAGCAACGCAAAGGTGACTCCCATCAGCAGCACTTTCAGTCGTGCTGCCCTGGCCTTTTCAATGGTCTGCAGAAGAGCCGTATGGTCATCCGGGAAAAAACCGCCGGCATCATTGCCCGAGAGCTGCATAAGTCTGTTAACCATGTATATGAGCGACGAATCCTCCCTCTCAAGATATGATGGTAAAAGCCCGGTGATTGCATACCCGCCAGGATCGCCGTAAAACATCCTGAATGTTCTTTCCAGGCTTTCATTGTAAAGGGTAAGGCTTTTTACCTCATGGCGGCTGCGTTTGGGGTTGACAGCACCGGATTGATTCCTCACTTCTGTGTCTGCCTGATTCTTCATGTCTCCGGTGTCGCCACGAATCGCCGTCGTGCCGCTGCTCAGAAAAATCCGTTCAGCTTCCCCTCCTCCGGTCATGACCAGATGATCCCTGAAGAACGATATTGGCATGAAGGGGATTGAAAGGATTGAATCAACCTCTTCCGGTTTGATTCCGAGAAGGCTTATATATTCACTGTAGACCGGGCACCCGGCAGCCTGGAAGCGAAAGATCTCCAGTGCCAGCTTTTCAAATGAGCTGGCGCCGGAGATCCTGAATATCTCTTCCGGGAATTCCATCATTTCGCCGGGAAGGTTGATGATCCGTCAGGCTGCCACACCCACTCAAGGGTGCAGGTGGCAGCTGCAGGAGTGACCGATGTATTGAGTGTCACGCTGATAATCCTGAGCTTGGCATATCTCGAGTCGCGTGTCTTTACCACCCATATCTGGTTGGCGGCAAGCGGTGATGCAAATTCCACCCACGAATAACTCCCCACGCTCTTCAGTTCGCTGAAGGCACTCTTCGCGAGGCTCTCGCTATCATATGTTCCCGCCAGGGCGAATGGGGGCTTGTATGTATTTGCCGTAAGGTATGCAACCACCGGCCCGCCTTCAACCGGACCAGCGCCCAGTATTATATCAGCCCGGTACTGATCAGGAAGCGTGGGCACCTCGCCGGCCTCATCAAAGGAGAGTCCCATGGCATAATAATAAGACCCTCCATCGTACAGGTCACTCGAAAGAGTGATTGTTCCCGAGGTTTTCTGGTCGTTACCTCCGCACCCTGCAAACATCATCATCAGGGCCACGACCGGTATGACCCGTCTGGTCATTATTCACCCCTGATTGCTGTGATGCCCGGCAGCTTTTTACCCTCCATATATTCAAGCATAGCGCCTCCGCCGGTTGAGACATAGCTCACCTTGTCGGCCAGGCCGGCCTTGTTGATTGCTGCAACCGAGTCGCCCCCGCCTATCAGTGAGAATGCTCCGTTTTCGGTGGCTTTTGCCACTGCCTTTGCTATTGCTGTGGTTCCGGCGGCAAACTTAGCCATCTCAAACACCCCCATCGGGCCGTTCCAGAGGATGGTTTTTGAATCCATAATCACCTTTTCAAAAAGCTCAATGCTCTTCGGTCCGATGTCAAGGCCCATCCATCCGTCCCTCACATCATCAATTGCCGAAATATATGTATTAGCCTCAGCATCAAACTTATCAGCATTGACCCCGTCAACCGGGAGGAGCAGGCTGACCCCTTTTGCCTTTGCCTTTTCGATGACCGCCTTTGCCACATCAAGCTTGTCGGCCTCACACAGGGAATTGCCTATGTTTCCTCCCATAGCCTTTATGAAGGTGTATGTCATGCCTCCGCCGATAATCAGGTTATCGACCCTGTCAAGCAGGTTCTCGATGATGAGTATCTTGTCTGACACCTTGGCTCCACCCATAACTGCAGTAAACGGTTTGCCGGCGCTCTTCAGCACCTTGTCCATTGCAGCAAGCTCGCTGTTTATAAGGAAGCCGAACATCCTTTTATCTTCCGGGAAAAAGCCGGCTATAACGGCGGTGGTAGCGTGGGCCCTGTGAGCCGTGCCAAACGCATCGTTGACATATATGTCAGCATAGGTCGAAAGCTTCTCAGCCATCTCCTTCTGTTTCACCTTCAGGGCTGCCTTTGCAGTTTTCTTTTCCTCATCCGTGGCGGTTTCCGGGAGTATCGGCTTGCCCTCCTCCTCAGGATAGAACCTGACATTTTCGAGCATCATCACTTCGCCCGGCTTGAGGGCGGCAGCCATCGCTGCGGCCTCTTCGCCAAGGGCGTCAGGAGCAAAAGCAACCTTCATCCCCAGGTGTTTCTCCAGAACCGGGAGAACTGGTTTAAGGGAATACTTCTCCATTACTCCCTGCGGCCGGCCCAGGTGTGACATGAGAATGACACTTCCGCCGTCAGCGATAATCTTCCTTATCGTCTTGAGAGCTCCGCGTATGCGGGTGTCATCTGTAACCACGCCTGTGGTTTTGTCAAGGGGCACATTGAAATCAACACGTACTATTGCCCTGAGGCCCTTAAAACTAAAATTGTCAATGGTTTTCATAGAATTTATACTTATAAATTAACTGTTCGTTTGTATTGTGCAAAAATAAGAAGTTGAAGCGTTCCTCGCATGCAGGAGGGTTAATAATGGCAATTTATTTTTTATTTAACAAATACCACGGTGATTTGTTAAATACGGGAATCTTCGTGCAGGAGCCTGACCATGACAGTTCACCCGCGGCGCTCTGAAAGGCAGATATTTTCTGATTTTTGTATAAATTTGCTCTTCGTCATCCGAAAGGCAATATGAACTTTTCACAGATACCGGGACAGCAGGCAGTGATTGACAGGCTGCGGAGCTCCGTGGCGGAGAACCGCGTCAGTCATGCCCTGCTCTTTTATGGTCCCGAGGGAAGCGGCAAGTTCGCCCTGGCGCTGGCGTTTGCAAGGTATATCAGCTGCGAGAAGCGCACCGCTGAAGATGCCTGCGGCGTTTGCCCGTCATGCGTCAAGTATGATAAGCTGATACATCCTGACCTCCACTTTGTCTTCCCGGTCATTAAAAAGAAACAAAACATGGAGTATGTCAGTGATAACTATATCGCGCAATGGCGCGAAATGGTGCTCCGGTCACCATGGTTCTCGCTCAGCACATGGACAGAGGCGATGGAGGTGGCCAACGAACAGGCCGTGATATACGTGGCCGAAGCAGCGGAGATAATCCGAAAGCTCAGCCTCAAGGCATTTGAGTCTGACTTCAAGATAATGATCATCTGGCTTCCCGAAAAGATGAATGCCGAGACGGCGAACAAGCTTCTCAAGATGATAGAGGAGCCCCCTGCCCGCACCCTCTTCATACTTGTTTCCGAAGAGGATGACAGGCTGCTTCCGACGATCACCTCGCGATGCCAGCACATCAGG
Source organism: Bacteroidales bacterium (assembly GCA_009881065.1). GTDB lineage: Bacteria > Bacteroidota > Bacteroidia > Bacteroidales > VadinHA17 > SR-FBR-E99. The sequence goes on from WXFE01000113.1 coordinate 44,074, forward strand.
ATTCCTTCAATACCAGCAGATGAACTGAGTGCATACCTGGTAAAGACCATGGGCATGGATCATGTCAGGGCCTCGGAGACAGCCGCCATTGCGAACGGCAACATGGTCAGGGCCATGGAACTTGCCCGCGAAGATGACAACACCACGGTACACCTTGACCGGTTCATAAAACTGATGCGTACGGCGTGGACCCGTGACATCCACTCGCTTGTGAACTGGTCAGAGGAGACTGCAGCGCTGGGAAGGGAGAGACAGAAGAGCTTTCTCTCCTATTCCCTGAGAATGATGCGTGAAAATTTCATACTAAATTACAACGGTAAGGAAAACGGTCTTGTTTACCTCACCCGCGCCGAGGATGACTTTTCTGAAAAATTCCACCCCTTCATCAACGAGAAGAACATCGCTGCCTTTAACCATGAGTTCAACCTTGCATACGCCCACGTTGAGAGCAACGGCAATGCCAAAATGATCTTCCTTGATCTGGCCCTGAAGACCATGAGACATATCAGGTAACTGAAAGGAATCACTTGACAATAGCTCTTTTATTCCTAATTTTGTATTCACCTTTACGGAAAGGATGAAATTGATCTTTACTTCCGCCAGCGGTTAACAAGATGTTATGATAAACGATGATATACAGGCCCAGCCCGGTGAAGAGCAGCCAAAGAATGAAATAAAACAGGCAATCGGGGGGGCAAACAAGCTGAATGAGTACAACTGGCTTTCCGACCTGCCCTTCGACGAACGCCACAATGAGGTGGTTGAAGTCCGCTTCAAGAACACAAGAAAGGGTTTCTACCGCAATGTGAACAACCTGAAACTGGAAGTTGGTGACATTGTTGCAGTGGAGGCCTCACCCGGACATGATATCGGTTATGTGTCAATGACCGGTTTTCTTGTCAATCAGCAGCTTAAGAAGATGAAGACAAGGCCTGTCATCGATGAGCTGAAGAAGGTCTACCGTAAGGCCAGGCCTGTTGACCTTCAGAAATGGGAGGAGGCAAAGAGTCTTGAGGTTTCCACCATGCTTCGCTCGAGGAAGATTGCAGAAAATCTTGGTCTGGATATGAAGATCGGTGATGTTGAGTACCAGGGTGACAAGACAAAGGCCATCTTCTACTACCTTGCCGATGAGAGGGTTGATTTCCGCCAGCTTATCAAGGTCCTTGCCGAGGAGTTTCATATAAGAATAGAGATGAGGCAGATAGGTGCCCGGCAGGAGGCAGGGCGCATCGGAGGTATTGGCACCTGTGGCAGGGAGTTGTGCTGTTCAACCTATGTGACGAATTTCATCTCGGTGACCACATCACATGCACGCTACCAGGACCTCTCCCTCAATCCGCAGAAGCTTGCCGGGCAGTGTGGCAAACTCAAGTGCTGCCTGAACTATGAGCTTGACTGCTATATTGATGCGCAAAAGGAATTTCCCTCGAAGGAGATACCCCTGGAACTTGCCGGAGGCACAGCCCACTTCATAAAGATGGAGGTGCACGCCGGCATTTACTGGTATTCGACTGATCCGCGGATTACCGCCAACATGACGGCAGTGCCTGTGGCACGGGTACGCGAGATAATCAGGCTGAACCGTAAAGGGATCAAGCCTGACACCCTGCTGGCCAAACCGGCAAACAACCGCATGGAAAGAGGCAATGATCTGCTGCTGCAGAACAGCGGGCTTGACAGGTTTGAGTCAAAGAGCCGTCCGCGTGAAGGCAAGAGCAGAAACAGACCATATCACAGGAAAAATGAAAGGAGGCAAAAGTAAGATCATAGCAGCCGTGCTGATGATTGCAGTGGCTGCCATGGCATGCGACCGGAGCATTCAATACTCGGAGAACTATAGTCTGGAGAAAGGCAGATGGAGCATGTTTGATCCGGCAAAATACACATGTGCCATTGATGACACATTAAAGATATACAACATACAGTTGTCACTGCGTACCTCGACCGACTACCCGTACCGGAACATCTACCTCTTTGTTGTTACATCCTTCCCTTCAGGCACGTTTGTAACTGACACCATCCAGGCCATGGTGACCGATGAAAAAGGCAGGTGGCTGGGCAGGGGGACGGGTGACCTGCGTGAACTGACCATCCCCTTCAAGTCAAATGTATATTTTCCTGAGCCGGGCGAATATCATTTCAGGGTTATCCACGGTATGAGGGACACACTCCTGAATGGTGTCTATGACATGGGGATGAAGATTTCGCTGACAGGCGGGAAAGCAAAATAACCTGGATTTTGGGCAAGAACAAACACGCCCGGTGGGCGGAGATGAAAGGGTTCGACCGTGTTATCGAGCCCTCTTTTGAGGAGGTGTTCAGGTGTGACCACGAACTTAAGGGAAAGTGGCACGCGGAATGGTTCGGCAACAGCAATCCCATTACCCTGGAGCTCGGATGCGGCAGGGGAGAATACACTGTGGGGCTTGCAGGCCTCTACCCCGCGAAGAATATAATCGGCATAGACATCAAGGGGGCGCGTATGTGGCGGGGCGCCAGGGATGCCCATCTCATGGGTCTTCCTAATTCCACATTCATCCGTACGCGCATAGAGTTTACAGGCTCGCTCTTCGCCCCCGGCGAAATAGACGAAATATGGCTGACCTTCCCTGACCCCCGGATGAAGAGGGCAGGGGAAAAGAAGAGGCTTTCAGGCCCGCATTTCCTGAATCTGTACAGGCAATACCTGAAAGACGGGGGCATAGTGCATCTGAAGACCGACTGCCGTGAACTGTATGATTATACACTCGCGCTTGCAAAGGCAAACGGCCTTGCAATAATCACATCCGTCACCGACCTTCACCGGGAGATGCCGGGTGATCCGCTGCTCTCAATCAGGACACATTACGAAGAGATTTTCCTTAACCAGGGTATCCCGATAACATATCTGTCATTCAGACTGCCAAATGAAAAAGAGATCGTCAGCCCGGGTGGGTGATAACAAAGGCTTCTTCGAGCGTGTGTACGAAGTAACGAAGCTGGTGCCCTATGGCCGGATTACGTCATACGGCGCCATTGCCAGATATCTGGGCGTGGAGGGCTCCGCCAGAATGGTGGGATGGGCCCTCAATTCATCGCACACCGCTAACGGGTATATCCCGGCACACCGTGTGGTAAACCGCAACGGTATTCTCACCGGTAAGCATCACTTCGGCAACTCATCAACGATGCAGCAATTATTGGAGAATGAAAACTTTACGGTGATAGACGACAGGGTGGTTGAATTCAGGGAGCGGTTCTGGGATCCCTCTGTTGAACTATAGATGACAGATTGTGTTGATAATGAAAGAAGCAGGGAGCAGTGACGTAGCCAGGGAGAACATAATGTATCGCAGGCCTAATGACAAGAATTCAAATTGCCTGCAGAGCCTGACCCGGCAGCTGTGGCAGGGCAGGAGAACATAAGACATTGCAAACCAAAGGAGGAGAATTTATATTGCCCGCAGAGCCTGACCCGGCAGCCGCAGAGCGCCAGGGAAAGGATTCAGCATTACAGACCAGATCATTAATCATAACAAAATAACATGTACAAAAAGGAAGATATTCTGAACGCCCTTCGCAAGGTCAACCACCCGGAGAAGGGTACTGACATCGTCACCCT
>WXFE01000114.1 GCA_009881065.1 Bacteroidales bacterium
GTTGTTCCCTCCATTAAAAAAGCCCAGTTCGAGAAGTTCATGAAGGGTTATGAAAAGATGTATGTAGCTGAATTCAAGGAGGCTGATCCTGATATCAAGCTGATCTTCAAGGTTGCCGATGCGCCCGCGAAGGTGATGAATGAAGCAGACCAGTACCGCATCATAAGGGGAGTATTTGTTTGCCCCAACGGCGTTCAGAGGATGAGCACCAGTATGCCGGGCGTGGTTGAGACATCAAACAATCTCTCCATTGTCAGGATAGGAAATGGCAAGTTTGAGGCTTACTGTCTCTGCAGAAGCTCCGTTGATTCAGCCAAGGAAGCAACAGCATGGAAGATTGCTGCAGGATTTCAGCTGGCAGGCTGTGAGGTTGAACTATCGGGAAGCTATCCGGGCTGGAAACCTGACATGAACAGCGCCATCCTCAGTACCATGAAAGATACCTACAATAAGCTTTATGGCAGGATACCCGAGATAAAAGCAATTCATGCAGGTCTCGAGTGCGGCATAATCATGGGTGTTTATCCGAAGCTTGACGCAATCAGCTTTGGCCCGACCATCCGTCACCCGCACAGTCCTGATGAGAAGGTGGAAATCGAATCGGTTGTCAAGTTCTGGAATTTCCTGGTGACAACTCTCAAGAATGCACCAAAGGCTTGATATGCTGACACTGCACGGAATACGATAGTTCTTTTAAAGCAGAAGACTATTCAGCTCCATGAACTGAGGAGTTTTGTTGGTGTGGCCCTTTGACAACCCGGTGGCCGGGTTGACAGGGAGAACACTCTGGACGTATACTTCCGTGTGTGATGAATTTCTTTATTTTGTTATGTTTTTGATTATCTGAACCATATCCCCGTACTGGGCCTCCATGCTGCGGAGAAGGGCGATCTGGGCCCTTGTACGCTGCAGGTTATGGAGGGGATGCCTGATCTTGTAGTAGTTGTCGCCGTCAATAAAGTCAGTCAGGAACCGCGTTGCCATTATGTAAGTGAGCAGCTTAGGCGCGAAGGGGAGATATTCGATCTCAGCGGCATTGAGTGTATTCCTGGTTTCCGAAAGGAAGCCTTCGGCGTATGCCCGGTAGATATTGATATCCATTGAGACCGTCGAAAGGTCTTCTGCATCTTCCTCTGCCCGGTTGGCGGCTGTGCGAATGGCGTCTCCGAAGTCGTAATGGACATATCCCGGCATCACCGTATCAAGATCGATTATCAGCAGCGCCCTGTCATCTCTGTCGAAGAGGATATTGTTGAACTTGGTATCATTATGGGTTATCCTGATCGGAATTTTTCCGGCGGCACCCAGTCTGATGATGGTTTTCATCTCCTCCTCCCGGCTGGTGATCTCTGCAATCTCTGATCTGACCGATGCCACCCTGCCGGCCGGATCCAGACTAATTACCCTGTGAAAGGCATCAAGGCGGCTGGCAATATTATGAAAATCAGGTATTGTTTCATGCAGAGGCTTTCCGGGCAGATCGGCCAGCATGGCCTGGAACCTTCCTATGATTCTTCCACCTTCAAAGGCTTTATGTTCGGAGTCAACCTTTTCATATGACCTGTGGTCAGAGATGAATATGAACATTCTCCAGAATCGGCCCTCACTGTCAGTGATGAAAGACCTTCCTGTCTCCCTGTCAGGAACCAGGGTAAGACACTCCCGTTTCAGGTCGCTCCCGGGAATGGCTGCAATTTTATTCCTCAGGTGGCCGGTAACCCTCTCCATGTTCTCCTGGAGGCCTGGAATGTCACGGAAGACGTTGCTGTTAAGCCGCTGGAGAATGTAGTTGTCACACTCCTGCTCAGCGGTTATGATCCGGAAGGTGTCATGTATATGTCCCGGGCCGAAAGACTTTCCTTCAAGGAATGTACCTTCGCCGCGGAAGCGGCTGAATATGCTTTTAAGATCGGTTCCCATAGTGGCTCTCTATCTTCCCTTCAGCCTGTATCCGTGCAGTGAGTAGTAGAGCAGGATAAGGTAGCAGGGCAGGCAGACCCAGTAAGCAGACTGGGTGTTGAAGATGTCGGCCAGTTTGCCGTAGATGAGAGGTATGATTGCGCCTCCTACCACGGCCATCACAAGCAGCGCTGAGGCTGTTTTGGTGAAACGGCCCACACCGTTAAGGGCCAGTGGCCACACAGAGGGCCAGACAAGTGCATTGGCCAGTCCGAGAAGTGCAACAAACAACACAGTAACCGGGATTGTGAGCGTGACAGCCTGGAAGGTTACAAGATCCCTGAAGGGCATGGTGATCTGCTGCCCTGCAGGGGTGAGAACAGCGCCGAAGGTGAAGATAATTCCAAGGACGGCGGATATGCGCAGGGCATTTACCTGTGAAAGCATTCTGGGTATGAAGATGATACCACAGATATACCCGATGATCATTCCCAGCATGGTAAGCGATGTGTAGTATTTTGCTGATGACATGTCAATCTGCAATGACTGTCCATATCTTATTATAGTATCACCGGCGATGACCTCAACGCCAACATAGAAGAAGAGTGCGATGGCTCCAAGAATCATATGCGGGAAATGCCATATACTGGTTTTATTGACGTTGGATTCACCAACAGTGGGTTCTTCAGAATCGGTATCCACCTCTGGCAGGTGCGCAAAGCGAAGGAGCAGTCCGAGCGCCACGAGGATGACAGCCATTATTATATATGGATTTATTACCCTGGCGGCAAGCTGGTCAAGGATGCCTGCCCGCATGACTGCATCGGCGGCTTCGGCCAGTTGCCTGTCAAGCACATGGGAATCCTTCATAATATGTGCACCGAGGATGATCGGGGCTATTGCGCCGGCGAACTTGTTGGCGATCCCCATCATGCTGATCCGCTTGGCAGCACTCTCGCGCGGACCTATGATAGTCACATACGGGTTGGAGGCGGTCTGCAGCAGGGCCATCCCTGTACCCTGGACGAAGAGGCCAAGGAGGAAGATGGCATAGCTTCGCGAAAGCGCAGCAGGAATGAAAATCAGTGCACCCACGGCCATAACCCAGAGGCCTATTGACATGCCGTTTTTGAAGCCGGTTTTCTTCAGCACCTCAGATGATGGCAGTGACATCACAAAGTATGAGATGTAAAAAGCTGTGGTGACAAAATATGCCTGGAATTCAGTCAGCTCACAGGCCGTGTGCAGAAATGGAATGAGTATTCCGTTGAGCCAGGTAATAAAACCAAAAATGAAAAAGAATATGGCAATTACCGTCATGCCAACGATGTAGTTCTTGCGGCTCATGGGGGCCGATGTTGCACCTTGGGTCATCTTGTTTATATTATGATTAATAAGTTGTGGTTAGTTTTGCCGCTGCAGTGAAATTTGCGTCGGTCAGGCATCAAAACTACGCTTTTTGGAAATAAACTGCAATATCACTTTTAATTTATGGCAATTCCTTCCTGTTTGAGGCTCTCCTGACCAATATGCAGTCTGGCCGGATAAGAAAAGACCCGCCATGTCTCTCTTTTTAAGACCACACAACTTATTATAATGCAATATGGCAACGAAGTATTAATTTTGCACCAGAAATCAGAATGATGAAAAAGAGTGAGATTATTGAAAGGATAAAGAGCAAGAAGGCCTTTATCAGTGACATGGATGGTGTCATATACCATGGTAACAGACTTCTTCCGGGCGTTCCGGAATTTGTGGAGTGGCTTAAGAAGGAGGGAAAGAAGTTTCTATTCCTGACCAATAGCAGTGAAAGAACCCCCAAGGAGCTACAGGAAAAGATGCTCAGGCTCGGGATAGATATTGATGAGAATGCTTTCTATACCAGTGCGCTGGCCACAGCCCAGTTCCTGGCCTCACAGAAACCGGAAGGAACGGCTTATATAATAGGAGAGGCCGGTCTGATCAATGCAATGTACAATGCAGGATATACAATGAATAACTATAATCCTGATTATGTGGTTGTTGGTGATACCCGCAGCTACAGTTTCGAAAAGATAGAACAGGCTGTCAACCTGGTGCTTAAGGGCGCCAAGCTGATCGGAACAAATCCTGACCTGACAGGTCCGGTAGAGAACGGCATTATTCCGGCCACCAAGGCTCTCATCTCACCGATAGAGCTCTCCACCGGCAAGCAGGCATACTTCGTTGGCAAGCCTAATCCCTTGATGATGAGGATAGCCCTGAAAAAAATCGGGTGTTCAAATGAGGAGACAATCATCATAGGCGACAGGATGGATACGGATATCATTGCCGGCATTGAGTCAGAGATAGACACCCTGCTGGTACTGTCGGGCATCTCAACCCTGAAGACGGCTGAAAAGTTTGCCTACAGACCCTCATACATACTTGAGGGAGTGTCTGAACTGGTTCAGTAGATAGTCTCTCCGGAGTTTCCGGAGCATTCCCTTGATTTGTAACCCAGGTATCCGCCATGGTGCCGTTTGGCATATTCTGCAGCGGTGAAGCCGGTCTTTTCAATCATAAGGACCACCAGCACGTCACCGATGACGGTCATGACAGTGGTTGAGGTGGTGGGTGTCAGTCCAAGCGGACACACCTCGGCAGGGCCGCCTGTATAAAGGCCCACACTGGCCCCTTTCCATAGTGGCGAACTATTATTGCCTGTGATTACCACAACAGGCATGTCCGGGAAGAGATTGTTTTTCAGTTCAATGAGCTCGAGAATCTCCCGGGTGCGTCCTGAATTGGAGATGACCAGCATAATGTCATTTTCATGGAGCACGCCAAGATCACCGTGCCGGGCTTCACTGGGGTGGAGGAAAACCGCCGGTGTCCCGGTGGAGCTGAATGTAGTGGCAATGTTTTGGGCAATCTGTCCCGCTTTACCCATACCGCTTGTTACCAGTTTGCCTTTAAGCAGGTGTACATGTTTGTGTATCAGTGCAATTGCCTGGTTGTAGCTCTCTGTGACAGGTATCTTCCTGACAGCTTCAGCCTCCTGGTCAAGTATCTGTCTGACTCTGGTCTGCATGATTCTGGAATAAGAATCCAAAGATATTTATTTTAAACTTATTCTGTTTCAGTATGTCCGTGTCATGGTCACAGGCACAGCTACAATGAAATCAGCCAGACCCCTGTTTTCCTCTTCAAGGTCAGTTATATCCTCCTGCAGTACGGTTGTAATGGTTGCAACTTTTACTTCCGGCCTGTAAAGCTTCAGGTAGTGGACTATCCCCAGGTAGTTGTCAGAGTGGTATGCTCCGTTGTAATGTATGAAGACCTTTCCCGGCGGCAGGTTTTCCGCAATGAAGTGAGCCATTGTGGCATCCTTGACAGCCTGGGCCTTCGGGAGGTTCTGGTTTGGCCTGGCACCCATCCCGGGCATGCCCTGCATTGAGAGCATATCCTTGTAGCACTTCAGCTCAGGATCATATGAAACCGGCAACGGTGCAAGATACCTCTTCGCCTCAGCAGTAAGTGAGTCAAGCTCCTCAAATCCGCCACGTGATACCATTGAGGCATACCTGCGCGGCACGTTGGTTGCAATGAAGGGCAGGTTGTTCTTCCTTGCAAACTCAACCAGCGGTCTGTAATCTGTCCTGTAATTCTTCCAGAGCTTAACCTCAGCCTCGAACTTGTCAGCTTCATATTCTGATCGGAGGTATTCATCAATCAATAACTGGTTGTCGGTCTCGAACATCTCGGCGCCCAGCACAAGTCTATCTCTAATAATTTCATAGAGACCTGCAGTGACCTCATATTCAAGCCAGTGGGCAATGGGATTATCGTGCAGTTCCCCGAAAAAGACGACGTCTGCCGAGCTGAGCCTGTTAAGCATCTTTTCATATTTAACTATCTTGCCCTCAGAATCATACAGTTTATATGCAGGCTTGTCTGACCTGAAGGAGAGGATCATTATGGAGATCAGGGTGAATATGATGGCTGTTCTGTGCATTATTGTGGATTGTAAGGGTTGATAATTAAGATTTATTAGCAATTGAAAGCAAATTAAACCAATTATTCCGGATTGATTTGTAATATCTTTGGGGATACAACATTTGTTCCATGAAAAGGTTTATCATTCTCTTTCTTATCACTGTTTTCGTGTCTGCCTGCAACCGGGGCGGGCAGCAGTATGATGCGGCTCCTGAAACACCTGATACAGGTGACCTGACCATGGGTGCCGGGCTTCAGAAATTCTTTTCTCTCAGGCGGGAAGCTATACTAGATACTATCGGTGACGGTCTGCTTGTACTCCGGTCAGACTATGGATTTAACGGAGGCAGGCATGGATACAGGGCAGCAAGCAATTTCTGGTACCTGACGGGATACGGGCAGCCGGGGACCATTATGTCTCTGTCAGGCGGGGATTCCCGCCCTTATGCCCTTTATACAAGGGAGAGGAGTGTTCGTGATATCATCTATTCAGGGAATCTCCCTGACCCTCGTGAACTTATAGGAACATGGGCTCCTGATACCCTGCTTGACTATCGTGAGGCTGATAAGATAATTGCCAAAGCGGCAAGGGCGGGAAGGCACATCTATCTTGACTTTCGCGACCGCGTTTTCAGGGATCATGTGCTGGAGCTGCTGGGAGCCGGGGGAAATGCCGGTGCATTACTCAGGGATATCAATCCGGCGCTGTCAGAGATGAGGGTCGACAAGGATGAATATGAGGTAATGATGCTGCAGAAGGCGATTGACATTACCGGCAAGGGTTTTGAGACAGTTCTGGCAGAGTGCGCCCCGGGAATGTATGAGTTTGAAATAGAGGCCCTTCTGGAATATGAGTGGCGGCGGAACGGATCCCCGATGCCTGCTTTCGGGTCGATAGTCGGTTCAGGTGAGAATACCGTTACCCTCCATTATTCGGCTAACAACAGGATGATGGAAGAGGGCGACCTGCTGCTGATGGATGTTGGTGCTGAATACGGATACTACGCTGCTGACATTACCCGTACCATTCCCGTGAGCGGAAGGTTCACAGAGGAGCAGAGGGACATTTATGATCTGGTATTGCGGGCACAGAAGGCCGCGATAGGTGAGATGAAGCCGGGAGCGCCGATCACCGCTGCACACAGAATCGCAACCAACACTATTATTGACGGTCTCCATGCTCTGGGGCTGGTAACGGATCCTGACTGCCAGTGGCAGCGCAAATTCTATACTATCTATCACATCTGCCATTTTCTGGGACTTGACGTACATGATACCGGAAACCAGGGAATACCACAGTCAATGATTGGCAGTTATCTCACAGCTGATACGGCAGTGGGAAGACCTCTTCAAGCAGGGATGGTGCTTACGGTGGAACCTGGCATCTATCTCCGGGCAAACGGGCTTGATCAGCTTGAGTTGCTTTATGGCAGAGAAGCCGGAGAGGGGGAGATAGCCGATTTCATCGGGAAAGTGAGGCCCGTTTACGAAAGATACAGTAATATAGGTGTCAGGATAGAGGATGATGTGCTTATCACTGCCACAGGCAACACTGTACTTTCGGCATCCATCCCGAAGGAGCCCAATGAAATAGAGAGGCTTATGAAGTAGCCTGTTGCTTATTAGCTTATTGTACAGTACCTGAAGATGCTGGTGGTTATCACCTGCTTGTGAAGCAGCCTGTTGCTTATTTGCCCGGGATGTCAGTGCAATTGCAATTTTGCCTACTTTTGTGACCGGCCTGTATTTTGTAAGGTACTTTCATACACACAGAACTATTCTGACAGCTTTTCCGTTAAACAACAATATCAGTTATGACTGGCGTGAACCCAATATGTATCAAATACAGAAACACCTGTTTATCCAATTTTCAGTCATCCGGGTTCCCCTGCTTGAGCTGGACAGACATCAAACTCTTAAAATCAAAACTATACTATGATGAAAAAAGGAGTTAAAATTACTGTAATCATACTCGTGACACTGCTGCTGACAGTAATGGCAGCGGCAATCATAATTCCTGTAGTTTTTAAGGACAAAATAAAGGAGAAGGTTGAAAATGTCCTGAATGGGAAACTCACTGCAAAAGTCACTTTTGACAATTACAGGCTGAACCTGTTCAGAGCCTTTCCAAACGCCTCCTTCTCTCTTGTTGACCTGAGTGTGACCGGAACCGGCGACTTCGAGGGAGATACCCTCGCCTCAGTGAAGTCGGCAGGAATAGTAATAAACCTCAGGAGTCTCTTCGGTGACGGCGGTTATGAAATCAAGTCTGTCATCATTGATAAACCATTTGTCAATGCCATTATTAACAATGCCGGGAAAGCCAATTGGGATATTGTCAGGGAATTCCCGGAAGAAGACTCAGGTGATCAGACCGTTACCGACGTCACAACCGGAGAAGATACTGATAGCGAGGAACCTTCCGACCTGAAGCTGATGCTTCGAAAATTTGCGATTAACAACGGACGGGTGAATTATACTGATCATGAGTCAGATATGCAGGCCGCTGTTAATGATCTCAGTTTCCTGCTATCAGGAAACCTGAGCGGTTCACAGAGCGTGCTTGATCT
>WXFE01000115.1 GCA_009881065.1 Bacteroidales bacterium
CCCAGACACACTAATTGGAACACTACCAGTAAAAACAACGAATAATAATTACTCCTGGCTTGATGAGAAATTATACAAACATTCACTTTTATATTTTTTTATTACTTTGCTTTATGTGATGCATTTAATTATCAAGCTATCGGACATGAAGAATTATTTACTACCCAAAATTTTCCTGTTAGTATTAATTACGGTCTTCTCGTGCAGCAGAGGAGAAAAAAAGGGAACAGGATTAGCAAATTCGTTCCGTTTCGAGGAATACACAATAGTGCAGCTTCAGCAGGGCTATGACAAGGGTGAATACACCGTTACCGATGTGGTACAGGCTTACCTTGACCGGATCAGCGCCATTGATGACAACGGACCAACCCTCAATGCTGTGATTGAGGTCAATCCTGATGCACTGGCCATAGCAGCACAGCTTGACGCGGAGCTGAAGGAGGGCAGGAAGCGCGGTCCCATGCATGGAGTGCCGGTGCTGCTTAAAGACAACATCGACACCCATGACCAGATGTCAACCACTGCAGGCTCACGCGCACTGAGCGGCTCGCGCCCGCTGCAGGACAGCTATGTGGCTATGAAGCTGCGCAAGGCAGGAGCCGTCATCATAGGCAAGGCTAACCTCAGCGAGTGGGCCAACTTCCGCGGCAACCTTTCCTCAAGCGGCTGGAGCGGCGTGGGCGGACAGACAAAGAATCCCTATGTCCTTGACCGCAATCCGTGCGGATCAAGCTCCGGATCAGGTGTGGCCGTCTCAGCAAACCTCTGCATGATATCCATAGGCACTGAAACCAATGGCTCCATAGTATGCCCCTCAACCGCCAACGGCATCGTTGGTATCAAACCTACAGTGGGTCTGCTTAGCCGCAGCGGAATAATTCCCATCTCATTCACCCAGGATACACCGGGCCCCATGGGCCGGACAGTGAGTGACGCAGCTGCAGCCCTCGGTGCAATGACGGGAATTGATCCGAACGACAGCAAGACAGCAGCTTCTGAGGGCAAATATCTTACTGACTATACTCCTTTTCTGAAGGAAGGGGGACTGGAGGGCAAACGACTGGGCTGGTACACATCGGCCAGGGGAACACACTTCAAGGTTGACACCCTGATGCAGCATGCGGTTGACTTTCTCAAAAGCCAGGGAGCAGAGGTGATAGAGATAGATAACATATATAGTCGCGAGGTGGGCTCCCTTTCATTTCAGGTAATGCTCTACGAATTCAAGGACGGGCTGAACAAATACTTTGCCTCCCTGGGCGACAATGCCCCGGTAAAGAGCGTGGAGGAGCTGATAGAGTTCAATAGAAATGACAGCATTGAGTTAAGATATTATGATCAGGAACTGCTGATTGAAGCGCAGAACAAAGGTGACCTCACCTCCAGGGAATACCTGGATGCATTGGAGAAGATGAACCGGCTCGTGAGAGATGAGGGAATAGACAAGGTAATGAAAGAGTATAACCTTGATGCGTTCATTGCCCCGACAGGCTCACCGGCCTGGAAGACCGACCTGGTCAACGGCGACTCTTACACTGTCAGCAGTTCATCACCGGCAGCCGTGGCCGGTTATCCTAATGTCACCGTGCCGATGGGTTATGTTGACGGCCTTCCGGTTGGAATCTCCTTCTTCGGCAGGGCATGGAGCGAGCCGCTTCTTATTGAGATTGCTTATTCCTACGAACAGGGTACAAAATACCGCCGGGCGCCACAGTTCCTGCCGACACTGCCGTTTGAGGCTGAGAATTGACAGTAATCCGGAACCGGAGAAGACCTGACTGGCA
>WXFE01000116.1 GCA_009881065.1 Bacteroidales bacterium
ATAAGAATACCATTTTATGCTTATTTGTCACTCCTGAATTGTCCTCATATTTGTAATCATTGATAATAAGCGTTTAACCCCACCCTCAACAGGAGGAGAGAAAACTGTTCAAGGCATGACTAAAAACAACAACGCACCCCTCTCTGACAGGTTCAACATAGGACAGGACTGGGCCTCAGTGGTTACAGGTTTCGTGCTTATCCTTTTCGTGGTGATTACAGGTTATGCTGTTGCCACCCCGTCATTCGGAGGAAAGGCAGGATGGAACTTTGATCATGACTTCACAGGTATGTTCGGAGCTTCGTCACTCTGGACCTCCCTTCTTTTTACCCTGATGATTTCTGTGGTTACGGCAACAATAGGGATGCTGTTGAGCGGCGAGAAGATCAGGAACTACTTTACCGGTTTCGTCGCCATTTTCCTGCTTGTCATCCTTGCACAGTTTGTCTCGTCATTTGCCGGTTTCAAAAATCTCGGACTGGAGACAGTGCTCTTCTCCCTTATCATAGGCCTTCTGATAGGTAACTTTATCAGGCTGCCGGAATGGCTTCGGTCAGGTGTGCAAACGGAGCTTTACGTAAAAATAGGACTGGTACTGCTTGGCGCCACCATCCTGTTCAGGGATATCCTCACGGCCGGAGCATTCGGGCTGATCCAGGCTGTGATTGTGGTGACGGTTGTGTGGTATTTTGCCTTCTGGCTGTCGCGAAAAATGAAGGTTGACGATGAGTTCTCCACCATGCTCGCCAGTGCCGTCTCAATATGCGGGGTGTCGGCAGCCATTGCCACTGCAGGGGCCATCAACGGCGACAAGAAAAAACTCTCATTCATAATCTCCCTGGTACTCATCATAGCCATCCCGATGATGATTTTCCTGCCTGTCATTGCCAAATGGATGGGACTCTCCGAGGTTGTCACAGGCGCCTGGCTGGGAGGTACGATAGACACCACGGGTGCTGTTGTTGCCGCAGGAACCATAGCGGGTGAGACGGGGCTCAAATATGCAACAATAGTCAAGTTCTCACAGAACGTACTATTGGGGCTGGCTGCGTTTGCAATCTCAATCTTCTGGGCATACAGAAGCAGGGGTGCCGGTGAAAAAGGCCAGCATGTGCCGGTGAAAATCATCTGGGATCGTTTCCCGAAGTTCGTTCTCGGTTTTATCCTGGCTTCACTGGTCTTCTCATTCATCCTCAGTCCCGGGATGGCAGAGTCGTCAGGAAAGGTCATCAAATCATTCAGCACCTTCTGGTTTAACCTGGCATTTATAAGTATCGGGCTGGAAACCAGATTTGCCGATTTCAAACAAATGGAAAGCAGGAAGCCCTTCTATAGCTTCCTGATAGCACAGACCTTCAACATAATATTTACCCTGGGAGTCTCCTGCCTGCTGTTCCAGCTAATAAATACCAACATAAAATGAATAAAGTAAGAAACATTATCTTTTTGCTGATTACCAGCGCCATTATGGCATTAAGCTCCTGCGATGGAAAGAAAGAGGTGATTATCAATACCGGGTTTGGTGAGATACACGTTGCTCTGGATCTGCAGAATGCCCCTGTCACTTCCGCCAATTTTCTAAGGTATGTTGATGCCGGCCTGTTTGACAGTGCATGCTTTTACAGGGTTGTCAGAACTGACAACCAGCAGAATGATTCGATACGCATTGCAGTTATCCAGGGCGGGCGGTACAATCAGGAAGAAACCGGCGGGTTCCCTCCGATAGCCCATGAAACAACGGAGATGACCGGAATCAGGCACCTCAACGGTACAATCTCAATGGCAAGGTGGACTCCCGGAACAGCCACATCGGAGTTCTTTATCTGCGTGGGTGATCAGCCTGAACTTGACTACGGAGCCAAAAGGAATCCTGACGGTCAGGGCTTTGCCGCCTTCGGTCAGGTAACGAAGGGGATGGATGTGGTCATGAAGATTCACAGCATTGAGGCCCCTGCACAGTACCTCGACAAACCGATTCTGATATACAGCATCAAGCGCAAATAGTAATTGTTGCAGCAGCAGCTTCTGACAGTATCACGGGTTTATCAGGGAGGAGAGATATCCATACTACTTTAAATTGCCGAAGAACAGGCAAAGGCCGCTATATTGTTCATCAGGGAAGAAAGATATCCATACTGCTCCGGGCTTGCAGGATTGGGATTCACTGATATCTTTGTCTGTGAAAAACTGCTGACAGAGCGTTA
>WXFE01000117.1 GCA_009881065.1 Bacteroidales bacterium
AGGCTGACCTCCCGAAAGCCGTTTATACCGCCGGTGGCAAATTTGCCTATCCGGATGATGCCATGGAGACACCTGATACCCTCCTGGCCTCTTATGTCTATGATGATTTCACCATAAGCTGGGACCACGCCTGCGGAATCAATGACGGCCCTTACGGCCGGGAACATGGTCTGGCATTCATCGGCGAGAACGGCACCCTGCTGCTTGACCGCAACGGCTGGGAGGTCATCCCGGAGGTTGATTCCGCTCCGCGAATGGAAGCTGTACCCCTCACGAAGAAATCTGAGCAGATCGAAGGGCAGGCTGTGGCCGGAGGCGGACTCGCATCACATGTGGCAAATTTCCTTGAATGCATGTCGACCCGCAATCTGCCAAACGCTGATGTTGAGATAGGAGCCCGCGTTGCCAAGATGACACACCTGGCAAACATCTCGTGCAGACTGGGCAAACCGGTGACCTGGGACAATGCATCAAATATGTTTGGCGAAGCTGATGCCAATGCCCTGATAACGCCTTATTACAATGAACCGTGGAAATTCCCCAAATACTAATCAAACAGCTATGAAATCAAGAATTATCCTTTCTGCCATGCTTATGACACTTATCCTGACAGGATGCCGGCACTCTGACTGGCATGACCTCTTCAACGGTAAAGACTTTACCGGATTCGTCCAAAAAGGCGGAGAGGCTCAATTCACGGTTGAAGATGGTGTGATGACCGGAATCTCAACCCCTGACACGCCGAACAGCTTCATGTGCACTACAGAAGAATACTCCGACTTTATCCTTGAGTTTGAAGTGAAGGTGGATACCCTGCTCAACTCGGGCGTGCAGATCAGGAGCCACAGCACCGAAAACGGAGAGAGGACCCTGGTGTACGGATACCAGGTGGAGATTGATCCCACCGACAGGGGCTGGAGTGGTGGCATCTATGACGAGGCCAGACGGGGATGGCTCTACCCTGTCACACCCAACAATGTTGCGGCAGTCAGATCATTTGACCGGCACGGCTGGAACAGCTACCGTGTGGAGGCAATCGGCAACAGGATCAGGACATGGATCAACGGCATCCCTGTTGCTGATCTGGTTGATGATGCCGATGCCTCAGGGTTCATAGCCTTCCAGGTGCATGCCGTGAACAGTGAGCTGGCCGGTACACGGGTGATGTGGAAGAACATAAGGATTGCCACCGAAAACCTGGAAAAACTTGCATTGCCTGACACACCAGAAATCTACCAGGCGAACTTCATCCCCAACACCCTCACCGAACGGCAAAAAGCAGATGGCTGGAAGCTGTTGTTTGACGGTACTTCTCCGACCGGATGGAGAGGAGCTCATAAGGATGCTTTCCCGGACTTTGGGTGGGTAATTGAGAACGGCTGCCTTAAAGTGCTTGCCTCCGGTGGTGCCGAGTCACAGGCCGGCGGTGATATTGTGACTGTTGGCCAGTATGGTAACTTTGATCTCTTTTTTGAATTCATGATCACTGAAGGGGCAAACAGCGGTGTGAAATATTTCGTGACGGAAGCTTATCCCACGGAGGGGTCTGCCATTGGCCTCGAGTACCAGATTCTGGATGATCAGCGTCACCCGGATGCCTTGCTGGGCCGTGACGGCAACCGTACGGTAGCCTCACTCTATGATCTCATTCCTGCGCGCAACAAACGTTTCAACGGCGTGGGTCAGTGGAATGCAGCACAAATAGTATCATTGAATGGTCATGTGGAGCACTGGCTGAATGGTTTCAAGGTGCTGGAATACGAGAGGGGCAGCGATGAATACCGCCGCCTGGTCAGCGAGAGCAAATACAAGATTTTCGAAGGCTTCGGCGAAGCGGAACAGGGGCACATCCTGCTCCAGGATCACGGCGATGAGGTCTGGTTCCGGAGTATCAGGATCAGGGAGTTATAAGTCAGTCGGGGCCCCAGTAGTCAGTCAGCACACGGTAGTCAGCTGGCGGTCAGTCAGAAGCTGGAAATCAGTGCACAACAGTCGCCATCCGGGAGTTAGGCGGCACCCGGCAAACAGCAGCGGGCAGTCAGTCAGAGTCCGGGAGTCAGTAACCAGCAATCAGCGCATAGCAGCCACCAGCCGGCAAGCAGTCCGCAGCCGGCAGTTAGTCGGCACCCTGAAGACAGTAGTCAGCTGCCGGAAATTATTCAACACCCGGTAAAAAGCAGCCGGCAGTCACTCAAAAACCGGATGACTGCCGGCCGGCACTTACTGTAGACTTTACAATGCCAATTACCTCACTCCGAACTTATAGGTAGTGCTTGACAGGAACGGCTCCTCCGGGGTCAGGATGACTGACGGGAAGGATGCCTGGTTGGGGCTGTCAGGAAAATGCTGCGTCTCGAGGCATAATCCCGAGCGGTACTGGTAAACCTTGCCACCGCGGCCGGTCTGGGTGCCATCGAGGAAGTTGCCGGTGTAAAGCTGCACACCGGGCTGATCCGTGATAACCTGCAGAACCCTGCCGGTTGACGGATCATAAACCTCAGCATCAACCTCCTCAACATTGTCAAGGACGAAGTTATGGTCATAGCCTCTGCCAAGGATAAGCTGATCATACTCCTCACCTATTCTCTCACCAATCAGGTGCGGAGTGCGGAAATCAAACGGAGTACCTTCCACAGGCCTCAGCTCCCCGGTGGGAATGAGGGTGGGGTCAACCGGTGTGAATGCCGACGCCCTGATGAGAACCTCGTGGTCAAGGATGTCACCATTGCCCGAGCCGTGCAGGTTGAAATAGGCATGATTCGTAATGTTGATCACACTCCTCCGGTCAGTGGTGACCTTGTAATCCATAATAAGCTCGTTGTCATCAGTCCAGTTGTAGACCACCTCAGCAACAACATTTCCGGGGTAACCCTCTTCCATGTCAGGCTTGTTGTAGGTGAACTTCACAGCCGGAAAGTCAGTGCCCTTCAGCACTTCGGCCGTCCAGACCCTGCTGTGCCAGCCGGCAGGTCCGCCGTGAAGGGAATTTGGAAAATTGTTGAGCGCAAGGGTATACTCAACCTCGTCAAGAGTGAATTTGCCCTTTGCAATACGGTTTGCATACTGGCCTACAACCTTCCCGAAATAGGCATCACCGGCAAGATAGCCGTCAAGTGTCTCGTACCCGAAGGTAATATTTGCCTTGTCGCCATTTCTGTCAGGCACATTGACCTCTACAATCGCAGCACCATAATTGGTAAGTTTTACCACATCACCCTTTGCGTTTGTGAGTGTGAAGAGGGATACTTCCTTCCCATCAAATGAACCGAAATTTTCAGTAGTTACCATCTCTTTTGCTTTGTTTCCGCAAGAGCTTATGCCGAACATGAACAGTACCAGCACTGAGCCAAGGAATAGGTTTAGTTTACGCATACAGATTTTTTTTTGAAAATAATGGATTTTATCTTGAATTATCAATTTCCCCAATCATCATTTTTAAAGACCTGGCAGGGAATTTTTCATTGCTCTCACCCCTGTTCACATGATCTACTTCACTTCAAACACGATTATTGACTTCGCCGGCATGTCAAGGCTCAGGATATTCTTTTTGAGCTTAACATCTTTGAACTCTGCAGGTTTCACTTCTTCCGGCTTTTCAAAGGTATTATGTGTGTTAAGTTCCGGTGCCGTCAGGATTCTTGCAGATACTTCTTTAAAATCACCGCCGCGCAGGTCGATAAGCAGGTTTATCTTTTCAGACGGCTCAATATTTACCACGGAGATATGAACCGTGCCATCGGCATCTTTTGACGCCG
>WXFE01000118.1 GCA_009881065.1 Bacteroidales bacterium
CGGCGTTTCAAATCCTGCCGCCCTGACTCCTTTCTTAATGGCAGCAAGGTTCTCCGCCTCCCTGACACCCTGGGCCGTAAGCCTCACCAGCTCACCTCCCGCCTCTATGATTCTGATGCACTGACTGACACTCGAAGCAGTGTCAAGGGTGTCTGTGTTGGTCATGCTCTGAACGCGTACGGGGAGAGCACCCCCCATGGTCAGGCTGCCTATCTGTATAATATCTGATTTATAAGGGGTAAGGCTCATGCCGTTATCTCCCAGTCGTACCCGTCCTTGCGGTCCTTGACCGTGATCCCCAGCTCGTTCAGCCTGTCGCGGATGCGGTCAGAAACAGCCCAGTCCTTCTTTGCTTTTGCATCCTGCCTGATGTCGAGGAGCAGTTTCAGCACACCCTCCAGCCTGTCATTGCCGGCCGACTCCTCCATGCGGAGGCCGAAAAGGTCATGGATGAAGATCCGGAAGAGCTTCTGCAGTGACCTGATATCTTCTGCCGACAGCTTCTCCTTCCCATCGTTGACAAGGTTGATGATCCTGACTGCGTCGAAGAGGTGTGCTATTGCCACCGGTGTGTTGAGGTCATCGCTCATGGCCTCATAACACTTCGCGGCGATGCCGCTTATATCAACAGAAGACTCCCCGCCAGGCACGAGCCCGGACAACGTTTTCTCCGCATTCATCAGTTTCTGCAGCCCCAGCGAGGCAGCCAGCAGCGCCTCATTGCTGAAGTCGAGCGTGCTGCGGTATTGAGCCTGAAGCATGAAGAAGCGGATGGTCATGGGCGAGTATGCCCTTGTCAGCAGCTTGTGCGAACCGGAGAACATCTCCTCGAGGGTGATGAAGTTGCCGAGTGAGCGTGCCATCTTCTGACCGTTGATTGTCACCATGTTGTTATGCACCCAGTATCGCACCGGCTGTTTTCCACAGGCAGCGGTGCTCTGGGCAATCTCGCACTCATGGTGCGGGAAGATGAGGTCCATCCCACCACCGTGGATATCGAAGGTTTCTCCTAAATATTTCGTACTCATCACCGAGCACTCGAGGTGCCAGCCCGGGAAACCGTCGCTCCATTTTGAGGGCCACTTCATTATATGCCCCGGTGAAGCCTTCTTCCACAGGGCGAAATCAAACTGGCCCCGCTTTTCATCCTGCCCCTCCAGTGCCCTGCTGCCGGCACGCATCTCATCAAGAAGACGTCCGGAAAGGATACCGTACCTGTGCCTGCTGTTATACTTCTCCACGTCAAAATAGACCGAACCGTTCACCTCATAGGCGTAACCACTCTTAATAAGCTTTTCTGTCAGCTGTTGCTGCTCTATGATGTGGCCGGTGGCGCGCGGCTCTATTGAGGGAGCCAGCGTATTCAGCTTCTCCATTGCCTGGTGGAAGCTGTTCATGTACTTCTGAACCACCTCCATCGGCTCGAGGCGCTCCTGGCGGGCACGACGGCTGATCTTGTCCTCTCCCGTGTCATCAGCTTCATTCTCAAGATGCCCCACATCGGTTATGTTACGCACATACCTCACATTGTAGCCCAGGTGCATCAGGTACCTGTAGAGCACGTCAAAAGTCACCGCCGGACGGGCGTGGCCGAGATGGGCCTCGCTGTAGACGGTGGGTCCGCAGACATACATGCCGACAAACGGTGGAGCCAGGGGTTCGAACAGTTCCTTCCTGCGTGTAAGGGTGTTGTATAGGTAGAGTGCACTTTTCATCTCATCAGCTGTTTATGCAAAAGTAATGCTTTTTGCCGCATAATGCCGTCACAAAACCACCTGCCCGAAGTTCATCAAGCATTGCATTGATATGACCATGATGCAGTGTCAGGGTGCCCGAAATGCACTGAGAATTGCATTGACACTGCCAGGAAACAGTGTCAGGATGCCGGAAATATCAACAGGCTTCTCACTGTCAGGGTGCGTTCGGGACTTCCACCCTATAGTTATCGTCCACGACGGGCACACAAAAAAACTGCCGTGGGGGTGCTGACAATATCAAAAGGCTTACAAAAAACTGCCCCGGGCCAGTGGAACCCGGGGCAGAGCTGACATACACATGACGGCAGCATTAGCAAAGCACGGTTCATGCAGCGAGACTGCGCAGATGAAGCGCCTTGCCCATTAATACCTATAAAAACGAAATTGCAGACACATATCTCCCGTCTTTTATGTTCAATAACCCATTATCTGAATAAGCCCAGACATGACATTGACTAAAAGAAAAGTTGACTGAGATAAATTTAATAATTAATCCGGTTCGCTCCAACAAAAACTGAAATAATTTAGCAGTTTTTTATACTTTTTATTAAGTGTCGTATTTTTCTGTCCGCAGAAGACCTAAAATCCACAGAATTTTACCCAACCTGTGTGGGTAAAAAAGAAAAGCTGCCATTTTGGATCGGCAATTATACCTTCTTTTCATGAATCCGATGGAGGGAAAAATATCGCCAAGAATGAAGATAAACTTTTTTAGCGGACTCTTCAGCGCCCTCAGGTTTTTCATGAACATCTCGCGCTGAGTGATCGATCCGACTGATTCCGGATGAGCCAGCCTGTTCATGAACAGGGCCACGACTGCATTTTCGGCATCAGAGCTGACGGCCATGCCTTCAGGCAATACCACTCCCCATACCTGCTTCATTACCGTGAGTACCGCAACGGTCTCCTTCCTGATGCCCGCCTCTTCCGCCGCATCAGCCAGCCCGGAGGTCAGAATCTGTTTGCCGTACCGC
>WXFE01000119.1 GCA_009881065.1 Bacteroidales bacterium
TTCTGAGCTTCGCGTGCCTCGGCTGCTCTCCTTTCATTCTCGCGTGCTTCTGCACTCTTACTTTCAGTGTTCTTCACTGTTGCCGGCGCAGAGGCGGCACTCCTTCTGCCCGTCTCAACCACCTCTGAGTTGCGCTCGCCGTTCTGAACGGTCCTGCTTACCGTTGCGGGAGCCCTTCTTGCTTCTTCAGTTGGTGCTGTTTCCCTTCTCACCGTGCCGGAGGCACTCCTCCTGGTAGCTTCGGTTGCGGCAGCTTCCCTGCTGCCGGTCCCGGTGCCGGTTCTTCTTACCTGTCCGTTCTCCACAGCACTCCTGCTGACAGTCCCGGTGGAAGTCCTCCCGGCTGCTCCAGTCTCCGCTGAACGCCGTCCTTCGGTGCCTGCGGCGGTTCTCCTGCCTTCGGAGGGAACCGTTCCGCTCACAGCCTGAGGCGGTGTCTGGCGTCTGGTGCCGGCGTTGGCCGGAGCCTGGCTGCGGGTACCTTCAGCTATCGCTTCGCGGGTTCTGCGCTGCAGATCCACCCCTTCAGCCCTCTGCTCGGGGCGTGAGTAGGTCTGCCTGTAGTTGCCCTCGGCAACCCTGCGCTGTACCTGGGGCGACTCCTGCCTTACACTGTGGTAGTAGTAATCATTGTACCTGTTGTACCTGTATCGGTCACTGTGGTGATAGTAGCTGTAGTAGTGGCTGTGCCATCCGGAGTGGTATCCGTAGTAGTAGTCCCAGTACCAGGGGCTCCAGGGTTCATACCAGGCGGGGTAGTAGCCCCAGTACCATGATGAGCTCCAGCCGTCGTAGTAAGGACTGTATATGTAGACAACCACCGGCCATTCCCATATGTCATAGTAGTAATTGTTGTAAATTGTCGTGCTGCCGTAGTAGACCGGACTGTATTCGTGCCTGATCCTGTGCTTTTTGACGTAGACCGGTTCTATTATGTAGTTCCTGCCGTAGAGAAGCTCATCGCCGATGATCTGTATCAAAACCCTCTTCTTGTTTTTCAGCCTTTTCACTACTATCACCGCCACATCCTGGTACTCATTGCGTCCAAGCATTGCGCGGAGCACGATGTTGTGCACCCTGCCGTCGCGGTAGTCCGATACGGCAATGTAGTCAACCCTCCAGTCGCCGTTAAGGTCAAGGTTGTTGATCCGTGAGTCCTGCTCATTGAGGCTTCTCTCGAAAGCTTCAAGGGTGGGAGCGTTACGAAACAGGTCCAGAACCGCGTAGAGGTTGAGGTTGTCACCGGGGAGACCCAGGTATTCCTTCGGGTAGTTCTGTGCCCCGACTATCGTCGTTAAGGCTGTCAGAACTGCGAGGACCGATGTGATAACTGACTTTTTCATCTCTTTAAGTTTTATGAAGATCACTCTTCACTGAAGGTAATGCAAAGGGTGTGCCAAAATCTTCGCAAACCCTCATGAGATGAGGCTGTCAGATTGTTTTTTGTAATATGTATGATATCTTCAGGAGTGGTATATGGCTTATAGTCACCGGGTCATATTCCTTCCCTGATCAGCTTCAGATTTGTCTCCGGGCGGTCAGGATAAATAAGTGCCCACATGCAGGATTTTACCGTCAGCGGCGTCTGAATTTCCTGTTCCCGGAGCGGGGACGCGAGTGACGGCGGCCCGCAGTGTCACTTTGACCTGAAGGAAGGAAGTCAGGCAGTGGTGCACGGAATATCTGGTAACCGATAAGTTTTTCAATCCTACGGAGCTTAAACATGTCATCCCTGGTTACCAGGGTTATTGCCACCCCTGTGGCATCAGCGCGGGCAGTACGGCCTACACGGTGCACATAGTCCTCCGCGTCAGAGGGTGCGTCGAAATTGACCACCAGGTTGATCTCCTTTATATCGATACCCCGGCTCAGCACATCGGTGGCAACCAGTACACGTGTCCGTCTGGAGCGGAACCGCAGCAGAGTCTCCTCGCGTTCCTTCTGTTCCAGGTCTGATGAGATGCCTTCCACCGTATAGTCGCGTGAGCGAAGTCCCCTGACAATCTCATGCACCTTCTTCTTTGTTGAGCTGAAGATGAGGATACTGTGGTATTCAGGCTTATCCGCCAGGAGGCTGTTGAGCAGGGGGAGCTTCTGCGGCTCCTCAAGCAGGTAAACAGCCTGGAGAACCCCGTCGGCCGGCTTCGACATTTCCAGGGAGATCTCCTTCGGGTTCTTCATTATATGTTTGGAAAGCGATCTGATTTTTGGTGGCATTGTGGCACTGAACATTAGTGTCTGACGCTTTTTCGGAATGAAGGAGATGATCTTCATGATGTCATCATGGAAACCTATGTCAAGCATCCTGTCTGCTTCGTCAAGCACAAGCACCTGCAACTCTGTGAATTGCACATAGCCGAGGTTAAGATGCGATATAAGCCTTCCCGGAGTTGCCACGATTATGTCAGCCCCGTGTGTCAGTGCAGCTTTCTCCTGATCCCATGCGCTCCCTTCACCTCCTCCGTAAACGGCCAGTGAGGTGATGTTCTGGGTGTATGCCAGCCCCTGTATCTGCTGGTCAATCTGAAGCGCCAGTTCACGCGTCGGAACAAGTACAAGGGTGTGTGTATGTGAAGGACGGTGATATGCAATGTCATTCATCACAGGCAGGAGATAGGCAGCCGTCTTTCCGGTACCTGTCTGTGCACAGGCAATAAGATCATGCCCTTCAAGGATTACCGGAATCGCCTTCTCCTGTATCGGGGTGGCCTCTCTGAATCCCATATAGCCAATTGCATCAAGAATTCCAGGGTCCAGATCAAGCTCGTCAAAAGTCATAAACATTTGATTAATAATCTCCAGTGTGGAGGGCAGCAAAAGTAGTAAAAAAAGAGCGAAAACTTTGGCAGGCAGAATTAGTGGCCGGAGATGAGCCCCGGTGTCACAGGATAATTTTGAAAAATGATTCTCATTTTCGTAACTTGCGTAATATTAAACCATATTTCATGAGAGCAAAGACAATTTTAATGATATTGATTCTGACTGTTGCATCCTGGCAGGTCATGGGACAGAAACGAGCCAGAATGGTGACGGTCACAGGAACAGTTACCGATACAACTATGTCTCCTGTACACGGAGTGCTGATCATAGCAGACGGGCAGAGTACCGGGGTAGTGACAGGAGGAAATGGCACCTACAGTATAAGGATCAGGCCGGATGTGAAGAGCCTCGGGGTATACAGCACGAATATGGGCTCCGCATTGACGGAATATGAAGGATCACCGGTGGTTGATTTTGTTCTTGATGGCAGGGACGTGCTGAGGAATTTTAAGTTTGAAATGCCCGAAGGAGAAAAGGAAATCGAGGTTGCATACGGTACAGTCAAGAAGAAGAATCTGACTACCGATGTGGGTTACATTGACGGACAGGCTCATGTTAACTCAAGCTATACCAATATCTATGAGATGATAAAGGGGAAAGTTCCCGGGGTTGTGGTCTCAGGGAACAAGATAACCATAAGGGGAACAAACTCCATACTGCTCAGCAGTGACCCTCTCTTCGTGGTTGACGGCTCTGTGGTCAATTCAATAGATCATATCAACCCCCGCGATGTCAAGTCGATAAGTGTGCTTAAGGGCTCTGACGCGGCAATTTACGGTTCCAGGGGTGCTGGCGGGGTCATCCTGATAACCCTTGTCGGCACAAAAAGGTAGAGGATGCCGCCGTCTCCCCGGGATGACAATGGACTGAAAGCGGACTGCAAATCGCCTGTTATTAACCGGATAATAGTGAAATAAAAGGTGCAGGGTTGTTTTTCCCTGCACCTGGAGATATAATCAATGCACTGAGCAAGCCTGCTCTGTGCCCCTTATCTTCTCGATGAGCGGCTGCTGTTATCTGAATTCCCTGATGAACTGCTGCTCTTTGAAGAGGCCCCGCTGCTTCTGCTGTTACTGCTACGGCTTGAGACAGTTCC
>WXFE01000120.1 GCA_009881065.1 Bacteroidales bacterium
AAGTGACAAACAGAGGAAGGGCAGGAGTCTGCATACCGGAAACCAGCAGCGGGACGTGAGTTTTACTCGAAGATTCTTGTACCGAAGAGGTACCGCTCCTTCCAGTACGGATCATTCAGCGGAGTGATTGTCACCCCCTTGCCGGATGAGGTATGGATGAACCTGTCTTCACCGATGAAGATGCCCGAATGAGTTATCAGCCGGCTGCTGCTGTATGTCCTGACAAAAAAGACCAGGTCACCCGGCATGAGCATCTTCTTTTCAGTAATAATTCTGCCGTACCTGGCCTGTTCTTCTGAGTTGTGCGGAAGTGTTATGCCATGCCTGGCAAAAATCCTGAATATCAATCCTGAACAGTCCATGCACTTCGCCGTTGTACCACCCATGCAATGCGGCACACCCAGATATCCGCGTGCTGTTCTGATGATATCTTCGGGGGTGGCCTTGTTGGAGGCAACTGAAAGTCCGATCCCTGCATTTATGAACTGTTCCAGCTGTTTCGTCTCTGACTGGCTGAGAGAGACATCAGGTATAATCAGGGTAAATTCACTGGTTTTAATGAGAACACCGCCTGCACTTCGCCCTGATTTGCCATGGACTGCGTCAGCAGGAACAGTCCTGCGCGAACAGGATGCAGACAACAGCAGCAATACGACAGCCAGGAAAATAAATATCGGCTGTAACTCCTTCAATGGCATTCCGGATCTTATGTCAGCCTCTGAAACCATTTTCCATGGTATCAGAGGAGCTCGATGGTGATCGTTTCATCCCTTCTGGCCCTTTCCCCGGCAACATCAAGGGTCATATTCTTCTTAGATTCAATATTAATGGGAACGCCGGGATAATAGTAATATTCGTACCGGGCGCTGGTGTTGATCTCATAAACAGCTGTTTCCAGCGCCTCGGTCAGTGATGCGTCTTTCAGCCCCATTCTGTCAAACAAACTCCTGAGGAGATCCATCGTATCATCAGTGTTCAGTTTCGACTCCTGTACCAGTACGCTTCGTTCTTCTTCAAAATCGACCTCTTCGAACCACAGCTTTGCATCAGCCCTTATCGGAACGCCACCGAGAAGGTTTGGGAGCAGGTCTTCGTATGATATGGTGTCAGCCACAGGGATCATCGCCCCGAAGGGGAAATGAAACAGCATCAGCTCAGGGAAGACTATCTGTTCCACGCCCTCCTTTGAACTGTACATGTCGATGATTGGCCGGGCAGTCTGCATGAGCTTGTCATATTCCTCTCCGGAGTCTTTAGTGAGCACCCTGAAGATGTCGGAAAACATAGAACGCATCATTTCTCCGAGCTCCTTCCAATTCTCAATACTGGTGAACTCGCCAAGTTCGGTTGTGGTATATACCACTTCAGTCAGAGAGTACTTCGAGAGCTCTTCAAGCATTTCGTCAGGTATATCCCACGTATTGGCAAGCTCATTACTGAAAGTCCAGACCACGGTGTAGGAGGTGCTGGTCGAATCAACCACCTCGAAGTTGGCGATATACTCCGAAATGTCATTTTTTATAAGTGAGTCACCGCTCCATTGCATGCTGGTCTTATGAACCCTGAAATCGTAGGAATCCCCTATCGACCAATACGCTACATAAGAAACTGATGTTGTGTCAACCTGGCATAATGAGGTTGTGGCGATGGCTGCAAAAGCAATGAGAAGGGCGATTTTTTTCATATGACAAGATATCAGACAAATTCCTTTTGATTATTTTACAAAAGGCGACTCTTTCCAGAGTCCCTTCTTTTGTTTCCGTGCCTTTGAGGCCAGCTTATTGAATGTCTCAGCGTATTTAACATTGGGAGGCATTGTCATCACGGTGGCATAGCCGTTTCTGACCAGCTCTGCATTGATAAAAGTGCCGTCCTCAAGGAATGCATACGCGAGTGTCCGCCTGTAACGGTCATAGCGTGCGACATCGTATTCGAGCCTGACCTTTTTCCCTTTCAACAAATTCTGGAGGTAACTGGTTGACTCGGCACCGAAAAACCCTTTAGGCCTTGTTCCGGTGTTTCGCGGCTCAGGTGCATCAATGCCTATAAGCCTTATTTTCATTCCCTTCTCGCTGCCGTCATCAACCCAGAAGGTGTCACCGTCTACCACGCGGGTGACGGTGAACCACACTTCCGGTTCCGATGATGCTGCCTGACCTGACATGACCAATGGCAGGAGCAACAGCAGTATGTTGAGAAGGTATTTCACTTTCTTGTTAAAAAACCGGGTTTTCCCGGTGTGCTGTGTTACCAGGTAAACCTTATACCTAGGGCTGCACCCCATCCCAGCCCGTTGACTTCACCCAGGAAATCCCACATCGGGCGGGTGTCAAGGCTGACCAGAACAGGAAGATCCTTGAATTTGTATTCAATGCCAATCTGACCGCCAAGGCCTATATTGATGTAGGAATTATCATTGTAGTTGTCATATGCAATACTTGCACCCGGACCTACATACCAGTTGAATCCTCCGACGATATTCCAGTCCCAGTGATAGATTCCTACAAGCGCTACCCTGGTAAATTCATTAGCGAAACCAAAGCTGGCATCAAGTTCAAGCCTGTTTCTCTTGTTGAGTCCCTTCTGGTATGACAGTTCTGCCCCGCTGAAGCTGTCTCCACCGTAAAGGCGGGCACCAAGGGCATTTGAACTGATCTGTGCGCCTGCAACAGCGCTAAGGCTTATTAGTACAACTATAAACAACAGTTTCTTCATGATAAAATGGTTTTAACGTTTTCCTACTCGTATGGCTTTTCGGTTCCGCCTTACATTTTTCGTAATATTAATAGCCTCTAATGGCAAAAATAACCTGCCTGTCTGAAAGAATGGCATAACCAGTTAAACAAAATTCATTCCAAAGCAGATATGTGTGATGGAGCGTGAAAGTCTGCAGAACGGACTTTCAGCTCTTGGAGACCAATATCCTTTA
>WXFE01000121.1 GCA_009881065.1 Bacteroidales bacterium
GCAACAATAGGAGTGATGATGACAGCATTCCTGACCGGTCTGGCTATCTGGGTACTCCTGGGGATGACGCCTGGTGCCTCCGGCATAGGTCTGCTGACAGCCCTGCTGCTGGCGTCAACCATGTCATCAACGGATTCAGCCTCGGTTTTTTCCATACTGAGATCGAAGGGTCTTCACCTCAAAAACAACCTCCGGCCCTTGCTTGAGCTGGAGAGTGGAAGCAATGACCCCATGGCTTATGTCCTGGTTGTCACCTTTATAGATATTATCAATATGGGTTCTTCCCCGAACTACTGGCTTGCAGCCGGAACCCTTGTGCTTCAGCTTATTGTAGGGACAGCTTCGGGGTATTTAGTCGGGAAGCTGGCAGTTTACATAATCAACCACATCAAAATAGAAAACACCTCTCTCTATCCGATCCTCGTCTTTACATTCTGCATGATGATTTTTTCACTTACATACTTTCTCAAGGGGAACGGGTTTCTGGCTGTTTACATAGGCGGACTGGTCATCGGCAATTCGAAGCTGGTCCACAAACGGTCATCCTTAAATTTCTTTGACGGCCTGGCCTGGATGAGTCAGCTTATCATGTTCCTTACTCTGGGGCTGCTGGTTAACCCGAGTGAGCTGATACCGCTGTTGATCCCCGGCCTGATAATCAGTTTTATAATGATCTTTGTTACAAGGCCGTTAACTGTGTTCCTGTGTCTTGCTCCCTTCAGGAAGATGCCGGTGAGGGATAAAGTCTTTGTCTCATGGGTCGGCCTGAGGGGCGCTGTACCGATTGTTTTTGCCATTCTTCCGCTGGCAGCTGATGTTCCGCATGCCAGGCTCATGTTCAATATCGTATTCCTCTGCACGCTTGTCTCACTGCTTGTTCAGGGAACCACGCTTCCGAAGGTGGCAAAGCTGCTCGGCCTTGCCGAAACCCCGGTGGAAGCAAAAAAGCTCGAGGAGTTTGATGTTGAGTTTTCAGGTGACATCAAGACAATAATCTCAGAGCTGGTTGTGACTCCCCGGGCGCTTGAGAATGGTAAAAACCTCATGGAACTGCCGCTTCCGGAAAACACACTGGTTGTCATGGTGAAACGTGATGACGCTTATTTCGTACCAACAGCTAAGACTCCTCTTCATGTAGGCGACAATCTTCTGATAATCACTGAAAGCAGTGAAACTCTGGAAGAGACATACAGAGTCCTCGGAGTTGAATAAGCCGTGGCAGGCTATCCGGCAGATTATTTTGTTGCCTGATCATGCCTTGCGAAGAGCGCATTGTGTATCAACTCTTTCCCGTGCATCAGGCTGAAGCCTACCAGCCGTTCCGTCTCAACCATGCTTAGAGTGCCTGCCCCGGGGTGTTTCTCCTCGGGATGGCGTCCGGCATCACTGAACTCATCAATCGCCTCCAGTGCCCTGAAGTAAGCTTCATGCATCTCCGGCTGTTCGCTGTCAGCGCCGTGGCGCGAAAGGGTGAAGGCGGCATCCCGAAGCATCGGGAAATAGTGCCTGTAGGATTCCTCATTTCCGAAGATGTCAGCCGAGATAACCTTTCCGTCGAGGATGACGGCCAGGCCGTTGCATCCTTCGGCGGGACTGCATTCGGGGAGGTCATGGTGTCTCTTCTCCATCCTGGATTGCAGCAGCTCCTGGTAGTTCTCCGTCTTGCTGTAAACTCTATCACATGCCAGGTTCATGCTGACATGATCCCATACCTCACCCTGCGTATTGCGGAAGTCAGGCTCATGCTTCATGTATGAGAAGGTGCCAGCTTTTTTGCTCCGCAAGTTTGGATCGGCAACCGATCCGGGGGTGCTGAACGATGTCGACCGGTAGTCCCAGCGGAGCCGTTCCACGCACGAGACCTCTATGACAGTCTTTGACGACGGCGCCAGCAGCACAGACCTGTTTACAACCCTGTTCTGCTTTGCACCGGTGAGGATATCGGCATCGGTAAGGAGGAGCCAGCCAGCCGTCTTGTTGAGTGCAGCAAGCCGGCCTACAGAGCCCGAGGCAGTCAGCTCGGAGATGACGAGGCCGCCGTTCCTGATGGCCGGTCCGGCAGGGAGGAAGGGGAATGACGAGAGAGGCTGGCTGCTGACCTGGACGATAGCGGCATTGCCGAAAGCTGTGAAATGAATCGCTTTTGTTTTCATCATAAAACAGTTTTGATTTTAAGGTATTATGCAACCCACATGACAGAAAATCACATAGATACGTGTTTGATTGTTTGACACATGAGGGTTTCATGGGATTAATTGTTAATTTTAAACTGTGGGCAAAGAAAAACCACGGCATTGCAGCCTATCTGCAATAGAAAAAGAAAATCATGCCGGCAAACCTGAACGCCCTCATAAGGTACAAGACAATCAACTCCTGCCTCAGCGGTGGACGGCGCAGATGGTCGATTGACGAACTCCGGGAGAGGTGCTCCGAGGCCCTCGCCTCGGACAGGGGCAGGTATACCACTGTCTCGGAGAGGACCATCCGTGATGATATCCGTGTCATGCGAAGTGACATCCTTGGGTTCAATGCCCCGATAAAGCAGGAGGGAGGCCTCTATTTCTATTCTGACCCGGGATACTCGATACTCACTCTTCGCATCACCGATGCGGGACTGGCAGAGCAGATACTGGGGCTGTTGCTGAAAATAAGGGGCAAGGTGAACCACCCGGAGATGGAGATAGTCATAGAGAAGCTGAGCACACTCACCGGCAGGAAGTATGAACTTGAATCTGAACTGACTGACAGAGATGATTTTTATGAAGAGGGGACAAAGGTTATGAATCAGACGATTTGGGAGGAGAGCCAGGCCGATGAATTGCTGTCTGATGACCTTGAAGATAAGTACCCTGTTGAACATGGCACCAGATTAAGATTCAGCAAGGATAGATATTACTCATGCCGGTCATTCATGCAACCGCCTGAACTCAAATGGGGAGAGATAATGGCCGTAATGTCAGGAGTATCCCGGCGTCAGACTTAAAGTCTACAGAGCCGGTTAATGAATTCAGGCCCCTCTTTATGCCGGAATCAGCTTTGGGACCCAAAGAGCCGGTCAATGAATTCAGGCCCCTCTTTATGCCGGTATCAGCTTTGGAACCCAA
>WXFE01000122.1 GCA_009881065.1 Bacteroidales bacterium
AATCAGGGAAACTCTATCGCAAGGATTGAGACATCATCGAAGAGTCGCTGGTTGTTGCTGCTTATGTCTATATCACTGATAAGAGATTCAATATTATCTGCCAGCGGCTTCCTGTTGGGGAAATGCTTCACCAGGGGAGCTATTCCGTAGTCCCTGCCTCCTTCATCCTTAAGTTCTGAGAGGCCATCGGTGTAACAGATGATTTTGGTGGGATTCTTAAGTGTCAGGGTTTCCGTTTTCACACAGGGGATATCATCTATCATGCCCACTCCCACGCATGTAGGTCTTAGAAGCGATGACTGCCCGGTGCTGAGATTGATAATAAGCGGCGGGGTGTGAGCAGCATTGACATACTCCAGTTCGCGTG
Source organism: Bacteroidales bacterium (assembly GCA_009881065.1). Classification (GTDB taxonomy): domain Bacteria; phylum Bacteroidota; class Bacteroidia; order Bacteroidales; family VadinHA17; genus SR-FBR-E99. The sequence continues at coordinate 368 of WXFE01000122.1, forward strand.
ATCTGGTATTGTACCGGGCAATAAACAGTGTTATGAACCCTTCTCCGTCCGAGTTGGTGACCACAAGGGTGTTCAGTGTCCTGATAAGTTCCTCGAAGCTTGCATTTGCGGTAAAGAGAGCCCGGAGGCTTGCCTGGAAATTTGACATCAGTATGGCTGCAGACATCCCCTTCCCTGAGATGTCGGCAATACAGAACCCTGCAATCTCCTCTGACAGCTGCATGAAATCGTAGTAATCACCACCTACCTCATAATGGGGGAAATAAAAACCTTTGGCCCTGATGAGATTGTCTGAAGGGAGCTTGGTGTTGTTAGGGATAAGCTTCATTTGCATCCGGGCAGCAAGCTCAAGTTCCCTGCGAAGGGCCTCCTGCCGGAGGCTCTCATTGAAGAGCCTCTGGTTCTCAATGGCAACAACGATGATACCGGAAATTGTCTGAATGAAGTGGAGGTGCTTTATAAGCGGACTCATTCCTTCTCTCTCCTCGTCGATCTCACCAATCAGGACATAAGCCGAGGGTTCGTTGTTGTGAAGAACGGGGATTATAAAGTCAACGGCCCTGAAGCGCTCCTGTGGAACCTCGGTCTGTATCTCCCTGAAATGGAGCAGGTCATTTTCAACGTCGACAGACTCTTTCAGTGATTCGGGGAATCCTGAACTGAGCAGGGGCTCCCACTGTTCGCCATATTTGAAAAGCAGAATCTTTCCAATACCCAGTTCATCACGGAGGATTGACTCATATTTCCCGAGCAACGTTGTTGTAGGAAGGTTGGCATTGATGGAGAGGGTAATGTCAAGCAGGGCATCGAGCTTGAACTTTGACATCTTCAGCCTGTCTTTCGGTGGCCTGCCTTCTCTCGTCTTCACGTCAGCCCTTTACCCTTTCTATGTATGAGCGGTCACGCGTGTCAATACGTATCTTGTCACCGGCATTGACAAATAGTGGTACCATGATTGTTGATCCGGTCTCGATTGTAGCCGGCTTAAGGGTGTTGGTTGCCGTATCACCGCGGAGGCCCGGCTCTGAATAGGTTACTTCCATTACCACGCTGACCGGAAGGTCTACCAGGAGCACATTCTCCGTATCAGCATGCACCACTACCTCTACCGTATCACCCTCTTTCAGAAGATCACTGTTTTCGATCATCGAATGGGGTACTGTTATCTGATCAAATGTCTCAACGTGCATCAGGTGATAGCCCATATCATCACTGTAAAGGAACTGGTGGGGTCTGCGTTCCACCCTTGCCACATTGACCTTCACTCCGGAGCTGAATGTATTATCAAGTACCTTTCCGGTTGTAACGTTCTTGAGTTTCGTTCTTACGAAGGCCGGGCCCTTTCCCGGTTTTACATGCTGAAACTGAACGATGGTATAAAGGTCATCATTGAATTCTATCACCATCCCGTTTCTGAAATCTGCTGTTGTAGCCATAAAGAAAAACAATTCATTTTGGTTAGTCAATAAAGCTGAGGGGCGCTCTAAGCCCTTCATAGCTTACCATATCCACGTAAAATGACCCTACAAAGATATCAAATCGTATTTTAACCGGTAAAAAATTTTCATCTGTAGTGAACCACATTGCCATATCCTCCTCCGTTTTGAA
>WXFE01000123.1 GCA_009881065.1 Bacteroidales bacterium
TCATAGCCCCTCCTTTTGAAAAACTGCTCCCTCATGTCACCTGTCCAGTTGGAGCCCTCAAGCTCCATGCTGTCAGTGAAGAGTGCACGAAGATGGTCAGAAAGAGGCCCGGTCACAGGTTCAATGGAGTCTGACATCCTGTTGAGGAACCTGTTGACGGCATCGCTGTTAAAGTGGTCAATAACCGGACCGCTTGCACCCGGTGCTCCGTTGATCACCTGCATGAAACCGGTGACCTTTACCAGCGCATAGAGCGCATGATTCCCCTCAGGTATGAAGAGGTCAAAGAACTCCTCACCAATCCTGTCTGAAAGGTCTGTTATCTCCTCTGCTGAAGTAAGCGGATCAGGCGTCAGCATCATGGAAAGCAGGGAATACTTTTTACCGGGCCACGGATTATTGATGGCCGGGCCGGCCTCCATGAAGATCTCTTCCCGTGATATATTTAACTCTGAAGGACCGCTGACCTTCCGGACGGCGACGACAACTACCTGTGACCTCTCCTCTTCAGCAGTATTCTCTGCACCGAAAGGCCATCCGGAACCGACGATCAGGTCGCAGGTCATATCAAGCCGTTTCGCCTCGGCGAACACGATATTCAGCATATTGCACCACTCTTCACCCGGCCACTCCAGTGAAGGCTTTCCAAGATCGTCACCGTCAAAACGGGATGGGAATGCCACCGGGTTTATCTCAACACCTCCTATTCCTGCAGCCTTGAGAAGGTGCAGTTCCCTGATGAGCTCACCTGCCTCAATCTTGTTCCCGTTCCACCACCACCTGACGAAGGGATGGTAGTGTCCTGCCGGATCACGGAATGACTCCCACAGCCCGTTGCCGGCAAGAGTCACGGACCCCGGGATGGAAGATGCCGGCATCGGAACCCGGCCACCGTCAGGTGACCATGGCACTGCCCTGAGACGTGACGCCGCCAGCCATCCGGCAGCAGCAAGGGCGCTTCCCGAGATAAACCTCCTTCTATCCATTTTTTCTGAACGGAAATTCTTTAAGTATATCCCAGCTCTTGCCGTTATGTTTCAGCAGAAAGAGACTGTGAACCTCAAAAGTACCCCTGAATTCCTCATTCTGAAATTCAGGCCACGCTTCCCTGAATGCTTCTTTCGTAAGATCACGCGTGGCGACAGTTATGTGTGGCTGGACGTCATTCATGATCTCACTTTCTGAAAAACCAAGCTCCTCACTCAGTTTAACCTTTAACCGGCTGTGCAATGCTTTTACAGGCTCATGCTCCCTTACCCTGATGAAGATAACCCTCGGTGCGAAGCAGCCAAATCCATCAAGCCTGACGGTAAAAGGCCTTTCTTCAGAGGAAAATTTTTCAAGGAGGGCAGAGATGGAATCTTCATCCCTGCTGTTCCTTTTGAAAGGCATCTGCAGTGTAATATGAGCTGGTGATTTGAGTGCATGACCGGCGTTGTAGTCAGCCTTCATTCTCTCCTTGAGGGCGCGCACCCTTCCCCGTAGCTCCTTCCCGGGAATGAGAGCAATGAAGTACAGGGTATTGTCTCTCTGTATCATGCGTTTCAACTGATGTAAGTCTGTTTATTACCCTGCGGCAGGCTGGCCGGCTTCAGCTTCGTGCCGGCAGGCACCATGTTGCCCGGCAGTTTTGATATAGCCGGGAAAAAGGCATTGTCAGTGGCCATCGGTATTCACCTGCAACGGCTGCTGATCAAATCATTCAAACCATGATTTGATGTACACCTCACGGTCATGCTGGAGATCAGTGGCCCGGTATGATACCGACTCATCATTTTCAATCACATAGACCCAATAGCCTGCAATAATACCCGGGCTGTAGAATTTTTTTCTCAGATAGAGCCTGTCACCACTGGTGAAGTCACATCTGCGCCCGTAGGCCGATATTATACCGTACTGGTCCTCCATGGTGGTTCTGATCCAGATCATATTCGGGCCGTCATAGTTCTCCGGCCCCGTATGACGGTACTCAATAAAATCGCCAACATATTTCCTGGTAATGGCCAGCTCATCTTTCGGCGTTGCGGAAGAACCTTTTCTCATCTGGCTGCATGATGCCATGATGGCAACGAGAATCAATAAAAGCGCTTTCTTCATCCGGTCACTGATTGGTCCGACATATACCGCATACCCCCTCAGGGGGAAAACGGCCATATAAAATTACTAAAATTTACGACCAATCCGCCTCTATTAATTACAGGCGTTAAGACAGGTAGTCACAGACGCTCCGAAAAGTATCTGTGGAACTCTATTCTTTCGTCTCCTTCTTCTTGCTTTCTGTAAGCCTCAGCATAAGGTTAACAGAAAGGTAGATTACAATAATGACGACGAAGATGGCTGTCATGCCCTTCCCCATCAGATCAAGCGACTTAATTATATCTGGATTCATGATTTACCTCCTTTACAATAATCCGGGTACAAGGCCTATTATCACACCGCCGGCAATGACGCTGGCAATCTGGCCGGAAACATTGGCACCTGCTGCGTGCATCAGCAGGTGGTTTGTAGGATCAGCCTCCAGGCCCAGTCTCTGTATGACTCTTGAAGACATGGGGAATGCTGAAATACCTGCAGCGCCAACCATAGGATTTACCTTTTCCTTGAGGAAGACATTCATAAGCTTGGCAAATGAGGCTCCGGCAACTGTATCGAAGACAAATGCCATCAGGCCCAGCCCCATGATCTTGACGGTGTTGAGCGCCACAAATTTTTCCGCCTGCATGGTTGATGCAATTGTTATTCCAAGCAGCAGGGTTATGAGGTTCACCAGCTCCTTCTGAGCACTTTCAGACAGTGACCTGAGCACACCGCACTCCCTTATCAGGTTGCCGAACATAAGGAATCCCACAAGAGCAATCGATGCCGGGGCCACCAAACCTGCAATAATAGTGACCGCTATCGGGAACAGTATCCTTGTCATCCGTGAAACACTCTTCGGATTATAACTCATCCTGATCTTTCGCTCCTTCTCAGTGGTACACATCTTGATGGCAAAAGGCTGTATTATGGGAACCAGTGCCATATAGGAATATGCCGCAATGGCAATCGGTCCGATATAATCACTCTTAAGCACCTGTGATACCAGGATGGATGTAGGGCCATCCGCTGCTCCGATAATCCCGATAGAGGCAGCATCCCTGAGCTCAAAACCCAGCAGAACGGATGCGAGTATGGTTACGAAAATCCCAAACTGCGCTGCCGCGCCGAAGAGCAGTAGTCTCGGATTGGAGAGCAGAGGACCAAAGTCAATCATGGCCCCTATTCCAATGAACAACAACAGTGGCATCGCTTCTGACGCTTCAATGCCTACCTTGAACAACCAGTCCAGGATACCTGTCACCTCTCCTATCCCCGAGAGGGTCTGGTTCAGTGCCCCTGACAACGGAAGGTTGACAAGGATGGCACCAAAACCCATTGGCAACAGCAGCGTCGGTTCAAGTTCTTTCGAAATAGCAAGGTAAATCAGCAGAGCCCCGACAACCCACATCACAGCCTGCTGCCAAGTAACATTGGTGATACCGTCAAGTAAGAATTCCATAATCTTATAGTGAATTGTTTATAATCAGTATTAACCCGGTATATACGTTTCTATAGGCCCGGCTGATCCCAATCGATCAGAGGGGAGCGGTAAAATCCGATTCCGAGTGTCTCCATCCTTTTGCCATGTGCAGCCAGGCGAACCCGGTATTCATCCCATGACCGCATTTCCGCGGGAGTCCAGCCTATCTCGGCATATCCCGGAAGGCGCGGGAAGATCAGATATTCAGCTTCATCAAATGTTGAGATGGTCTCTGCCCACAGCGGCGCCTGTACCCCGACTATGTTTTCCCTCTTAATCTCCGGTACAAGTGTGGCAGGGTCCCAGTTGTAGGCATCATCCACCTCTATGTATGCCGCCCAGCTCAGTCCCAGAACTGTGGTCGAGTCATATTTCATGTCAGTATAAGCATGCTGGCAGGGTGACATGAGCACTTTGGCACCCTGTGCAATGCCCTTCACCGCGTTTGCCGGCCGCGCCCAGTATTGAACCACAACATCCGGCTTAAGCGTTGCATGGGCAATCTCGTCCCACCCGGTAACACTCTTGCCATGTGACTCAACAATATCCTGAACCCTGTTTACAAAGTAGATGTAATCATCAATTTTGGTTGAATGTGACTCATCACCACCTATGTGAAAGTACTGCCCCGGTGTAAGAGCCGCGATCTCGCGGACAACATCATCCACAAACTTGTAGGTGATCTCCGAGCGGGTGTCAAGTGAGCTGAATCCGACTTTCGTTCCCGTATATGGCTCCTTTGCCTTGCCGTCACTGTTGAGCTCAGGGTAGGATGAGAGGGCCGCGTTCGTATGACCAGGCATGTCTATCTCAGGTATTATGGTTATGTACCTCTCCTCAGCATATTTCACAATGTCTGAATACTCTTCCTGGGTGAAAAAGCCTCCTTCGCCCCCGCCTACTTCGGTCTTCCCGCCGTGGGCGGTCAGGTTGGGCCATGATTTGATCTCTATGCGCCATCCCTGGTCATCAGAAAGATGCAGGTGAAATACGTTCATCTTATAGAGTGCGAGGTGATCAATAAACCTCTTTACATCCTCCGGGCCAAAGAAATGGCGTGCCACGTCAAGCATCTCCCCGCGATGCCCGTATTCAGGCCAGTCACGTATGGTACCCGCGGGTATTACCCAGGGCCCCGGCTGAATGGTGGCAGACTCAATCGCGGGCGGAAGCAGCTGCCTGATGGTCTGGATGCCCCGGAACAGCCCCGCAGGCCTGACAGCAGTCAGGGTCATAACCTTCCCGGTAATGACAAGCTCATAGCCCTCCTCGCCCAGCTCCGTATCACCTTCGTTTATGGCAAGAAGTATGTCTCCCTTCCCGGGTTTGCGACCGTCAGTGATCACCCTGAGTCCGAGGCCGGTTGATGGATTAAGTCGTTCGGCAAGGTAATTGCCGATCACGGCTACCTCTTCCGGACTGCCCTCAGCCACAAAGATGTCACTCCTGGAGGTGAGAATGAATGTCCCGTCGGCGGAAGTCACCGACACTGGTTTGGGAATAATAGTGTTCCTTGTGAGATCTGCCGGACCTGTTGTCGGGTTACTCTGACAGGAGAACAGGCCAATTGTAAGCATGACCAGGCAAAGCTTTTTCATAGTCTGACGTTTTACGACTGTTTCAAATACTGCGGAAAACTCCGTTCCAAATATATGGTTTTTGAAATACGAATTTCATTTCATTTCTCATCATCCGCAATATGGCAGACATTAAACCTGCATGGTTTGATGATTATTAATTAGTCGACCCTTATAAAGCGTCTATATTATTGACAACTAATAATATAAATTAATATTAATGTTTGTCAGATTGCAGGTTTTTTGGTAGATTCGTTAAAAAGCTTGCAAAATGACAGGCAAAACAGACTATGAGAAGCACAAGGACAGAGTCCGGTTCAGACGACGGGCATCAGTTGAACCTGTTATCAGACATCTCAAGAGTGATTACCTGATGCCAGGGAACTATCTCAAGGGAGTCGAAGGTGTTATGATTAATACAATTATGGCAGTCGTTGCCTTTAATATGATGAAAAGATTAAGGCAAATCCGGGATGTCATTTGTTTTGTCCCGGATTTATTGACCGGCAGTTGGTCAGTAAAATATGCCACTGTAAAGAATTATTAAAAAAAGAATACTTGAAAAGGTCGACTATTTAGTAAATTTGGAATTTACGCCATGAAAGTAATTGAGCCAAAAGATCTCGAACCGTTGTCATTCCTGTTCAGAGGCGCTAAAGGGCAGCGCTTTGCGGAGTGGTTGATCAGGTCACTGGCTATTGACAAGGTTAACAGGGCATATGACAAATTAGGAGCATGGAGCGGGTCCGAATTCACCACAAGACTGCTTAAAGATATAGGTGTCAGCTACGTGGTTGGTAACCCCGAAAGACTTGGAGATCTGCCGGCAGGCGCATTTATAACCATCTCAAACCATCCTTACGGAGGGCTCGACGGAATTATAACCATTGACATGATGGCCAGGATCAGGCCCGATTACAAATTCATTGTCAACGAACTCCTCTCCCTGATAAAAACCCTCGAAGAAAACTTTATCCCCGTTGTGCCAAAAGGTGACAAACAGACAACTATCAAGGCAACCAGCATAAAGGGCATCAGGGAAGCCATCGAACATCTTGGCGCCGGACATCCTCTCGGATTCTTCCCTTCGGGTGCTGTCTCAGACTTCAGCCTGAGAGACATGAAAGTAAGGGACCGACCATGGCAGGAAAGCATACTCCACCTGATCCACTCGGTGAAGGTGCCGGTGCTGCCAATCAGGTTTTTTGACATGAACTCGGCTTTCTTTTACTTCCTCGGACTGATAAACTGGAGGGTGCGGGTGCTGAGACTGCCGTCAGAGATGTTTAACAAAAGGGGCAGTCAACAGAGAATCGGCATCGGTGAACTGATCAGCGTTGAAGAACAGTCGCGTTTCCCCGACCCTCTTTCCCTGGGTGAATCCCTCAGAAAAAAAGTCTATGAAATGCCCCTGCCGGAAAAATTTGTACATGGTAATTCAGTTTAACCCAGAAGCAAATTTACCGCTATGAAAGCCAGGAAAAATCTAAAGATACTTTTCAACGAAGAGGTTCTCAGGAATGTGTTCAGTGACAGGATCAGGACCAACCTCCTGAAGAGGCAGGAAGAGATGGCAATCTTATGGCTGGTGAAGCGAATCCCCGCCTTTATTACCTCAAACATGCTTACCGGTATCGGTTTTTTCGGAAACATGATTGTTTGTGCCAGCTTCATCCTGGCCTCATTCTTCAGCAGATACTTCCTTCTCCTGGGACCGCTGGGGTTTGCAGTAAGCTGGTTCGGCGATTCCCTTGACGGACGACTTGCATACTACAGAAAAAAACCGAGGAGAAAATACGGATTTTCCCTTGACATCACCATTGACTGGTTAAGCATAATACTGATAGGTTTTGGTTACATTGTATATGCTGAAGGCCCCTGGAAGATGCTTGGATACGGTTTTGTCGTGCTCTACGGATGGGAAATGATTATTGCACTCATCAAATATAAGATCACAGGCAAGTATTTAATTGATTCGGGGAAAATGGGACCTACAGAGGTCAGGATAATCATCGGGCTGGTAATGATCGCAGAGGCCCTCATTCCGGGATCACTCATCTACTCCGCAATTGTTGTGGTAATTGCGCTTTTCTTTGTCAATGTCCTGGATACCAGGAAATTGCTCAGAGTTGCTGATGAAATTGACAAAAATGAATTCATAGAGAAAACTTAAACTATCTTTATCGCCACTCAACCTGACTGCCCATGGGAGAAATTATTGTTAAAGAGGTGATCACGCGCAAGGATCTCCGTGATTTCATCTACCTGCCTGAAAAAGTCCACAAAAACGAGCCTGACTGGCTTCCGCCAATTTATATGGATGAGTGGGAGCTGTATGACAAAAAGAAAAACAAATCATTCGGTTATGCTGACGCCATTTTGCTGATAGCTTACAGGGACAGCAAACCGGTGGGCCGGATTATGGGGATCATCAACCGCAGGTATAACGAGATCAATGATGAGAACCACGGACGGTTCTGTTTTATGGAGTGCTATAATGAGCCGGATGTCTTTCACGCCCTGATCAGCCGCATCGAACAGTGGGCAAGGCAAAACGGAATGTCAAAACTTGTCGGGCCACTCGGTTTTTCCGATAAGGACCCTCAGGGATTCCAGATCGAAGGATTCCAGTACCCCTTGTTCATTGCTGCCGCCAATAACTCGCCATACATGGTTGAGCTGATTGAGAATGAGGGATATACCAAAAAAGTTGACCTGGTGAATTACCTGGGAGAGATACCCCGGAAGTTTCCGGATGTGTATGAAAGGGTCCTCGACAAAATAACCAGAAACAGGGAGTTCGAAATAATCGAATTCACAGGCAAGAAGCAAATTAGACCCTATATCGTTCCCATCCTCGAACTGATGAATGACACATTCGCCGAGATTTACGGATTCGTTCCGCTGAATGACAAGGAGAAAAAAGAGTTCGCGGCACGCTACCTCCGGATACTTGACCCCAAATTCATCAAGGCGGTGAAGAAGGATAGAGACGTGATAGGATTTGCCGTTGGAATGCCTGATCTGAGCGCCGGCATCAAAGCCTGCAGGGGAAGAGTTCTCCCCTTCGGGATATTCAGGATCCTCAGGGAGTCAAAACGTTCGAGAAAGCTTATGATGTTGCTCGGCGGGGTCAGGAAGGATTTCAGGGGCAAAGGCATTGACGTAATGATGGGCGTGAAGATACTCCGTGATGCCATCAACAGCCGTATGAAGACCATTGACAGCCACCTTATCCTTGAAGATAACCACCGGATGAGAGGTGAATATGAACGGATCGGCTGCAAGGTGGTCAAGAAATACAGGATTTACCAGAAGGACCTGGCGTAAATAACCAGGTGATTCTTTATTTTTCAGTCATTTCCGCCGGATAGTCACCACCCCGGCAGAGGCGGCCGGTGGTTCTAGTGCAGGAAGGTCACATCCCCCACCATGTCAAAGTATTCGCCATCGGCATACCTGCCTGAGGCTTTCCAGACATAAACACCCTGTGGGGCCAGGTTGCCATCTCCGAAGTAACCGTCCCACCCCTTCTTCAGGTCATCGCTCTCATAGATCAGCACACCCCACCTGTTGAAGATCTGAAGCCTGTACTCCATGATATTCTCAAAAAATGGCCTGAAAACCTCATCCATTGACGGATTCACACCCTCCAGCCATTTGCCGCCGGTAGGGCCGGTGCCATTCCACCTGAAGACATTCGGAAACTCCAGGGTTCCCTCCTTCCACTCAACCACCACGGGTGTATCCATCTCCGCTGAATCAATACACCCCTCACGGGTGGAAACAATCAGTGAGACAGTATAAGACCCGGGCGACTCATATTTGTGCCAGGGATTTTCCTCGGTGGAGGTCTTCCCGTCACCGAATCTCCAGAGCCATGACTCCGCGAAGTAGGAATAGCTGTAGAAAACCACTATCTGCTCATTGTTGACCACATTCGTGGGATACGCATCGAATATGGCAGAAGGATTCTGGTAAACCTCTACAACGTCGTTACGAACCGATTCACCAGCGATGTTGTGAACGGTGAGCTTCACCAGGTACGTTCCGGGAACGAAATAAGTATGCACAGGGTTTTTTTCGGATGAGTACTGTCTGTCACCGAAATCCCAGATGTAGCTCTCGCCGTGCTGGCTCTTGTTTATGAACTTAACGGTGAGCGGGGCGCATCCCGTGGTGGCTCCCTCGAAATCGGCAACAGGCATCGGAGGCATAATTACCCTTACATATACATCGCGCTGTGCTGAGCATCCCCATCTCTCGGGAGGAATTGAATAGGTAAGCATGTGATTGCCAAGCCCGGCCTCAGACGGATCGAACATGTTGCCGGTGATGCCCGGCCCGGACCATGTGCCTCCTGTGGGGTAGGCTGTCAGCGCCACCGGCGGTCCGTTGAGGAAGAGAGTTCCCGGGTCATCGATTATGATCGAGGGCAGCGGCATGACTGTCACCACTGCCGTGTCAGACGCAGCGCAGTCAGTGTTCAGTATCTCATATTTGATAATATGGTTCCCCGTGCCGGCAAGAGCGGGCACAAACATGTTGCCCACAACCCCCGGCCCTGACCAGACCCCTCCCAGATCATGTGCTGTCAGAACGACTGGCGGACTGTCTTCGCAGAGGGTATCCACAGGTGTGATGGTAGCATCAGGCGTGGCAACGGTGAGGATCGCCGAATCCATATCACTACAGCCGTTGGCATCTGTGATGGCGTATGTTATCAGGTGGTTTCCTGATCCGGCTACTGCCGGGTAAAAGAGATTTCCCGAGACACCCGTGCCTGACCATACCCCTCCCGGATCATTCGCCTGAAGTGTAATGACCGGATCGGTTGAACAGACAATGCCACTGGTGATTATAGTGGCATCGGGACTGGGGTAAACGGTAATTGATGTCTGATCTTCATCCCGGCATCCGTCGGCATTAACAATCTCATACCTGATGATATGGCTGCCGGGCCCGGCCAGTGAGGGGTCAAATATGTTGCCGCTCACCCCGCTTCCGCTCCATGTGCCTCCCGGATCATGAGCCGTCAGGACTACCGGTGACGCATTGTCACACATCGGGGCTACCGGAGTGATGGTAGCATCAGGGTAGGGTACTATCAATATCCTTGCGGTGGTGACAACCGGCGGATGGTCACCGTTGACACGGTCATCAGGAGCGCCAGGAATGTTGGGATCATCGTATGGATTGCAGTAGTTCCAGTTACGAAGGGTAACCTCAAAATACTGGCCTGTAAGCTTGTCATCTGCTACAAAAAGGACATCGGACCAGACTCCGGAACCGGTCACCGGACCCGTAAGGGTGATAACATTACCAACATAGGGAAATGTCCTGTTGTGACCGTTAACAGTAACAGGAGCACCGGTCATGGTGTTGTCTGTACCGTAGATCCACTGTATCCACCTGGTGTTGACGTTGGGATTATCCCTCTCCTGGGGAGGCACGCAGTTGAACTGCGTAAGGTCCTGGAAACGGACGTTGGCGCTGTTGCCGAAACAGATCGGGTAGACCACCGGATTGATATGCATATGGCCTCCGTTGTGATCATCATCATCCCATACCGTCACTATCTGTTCCTGCGATGATGAGGTGCACAGCACCCCGTCAACCATTAGTGTGGCCTGTGGGTGGTAGTTGCAGATATTTCCTGCTGAGGTATAGGTGTTTATTGATGTTGCTTCAAACACACCCGGTGAGGTTTCAGTGGCAGGCAGGATTTCTATGTTGCCATTGTTCCAGTCAAACCTTATTGCCACAGGCGCCCCTTTGTCATCAACACCCGTATAGCTTACGGTCCAGGTGGCGGTCACCGGTGAACAAAGCTTGTCCGGAGTTATGTTGTTGGCCTTGGACAGAATCGAGCAACTCTGCCCCCAGGCATTCAACGACAATAATACAGAAATACTATATAGGATCCATCTCTTCATGAACCATCTGACTACATACCCCTCGCCGGTGTGTAATACAAATTGTTAAACGGTTATAAAGCCCTCAGGGTTACAATTTTTTGCCTGCAGAGTTTTAGCTTGCAGGAAAAAATGTATTTTGAGACCGTTATTTCAATACTCTGACGAATGAAAATTACAGTGAATGATACCCTGCTTGAACTGCATAGCGGAGCCACGGTAAAAGATGCACTTCTCAGTTATTATGCCCGTTCCGGGCGAAAATTACCCGGGCGTCTCCCCACGGTTGAAGACCGCTTCGGGAACATAGTGGCTCCTGATGGCGCACTGTCGGAGGGAAATTGCCTGATTATCAGATCAGGACGCAAACGTAAAACCTCAGCCACCAGGAGTGTCATAGTGCTTCTGGCCTCCGCGATCCTGTTTGGATGCAGCAGCACGAGACAAACAGCCACATCACATTCAAATGAAAAGCCGGACGGAACAGCCGTTGCGCCACCGTCAGGTATCGCTGCCAGCCCTGAACGCCAGGCTGTGATCTTCTCGGTCAATGACATGCATGCCGCCATCGACAACTTCCCGAAACTGACCTGGATTGTGGACAGCCTCAGGGGTGTTTATCCGGACCTGCTTCTTGTCGCCGCAGGCGATAACCAGACCGGTAATCCGGTAAATGACCAGTTTCCTGAGAAGGGCTTCCCGGTGATTGACCTGATGAATGCCGTCGGGTTCAACCTCAGCGCAGTGGGGAACCACGAGTTTGATACCGGTCCCGAAGGATTCGGCAACCTGATCAGCAAGGCAGATTTCAGTTTTATCTGTGCCAATGTATCCGGCGGAGGCCGACATCCTCTGAAAATAGACCCTTATAAAATCATCACCCTTCCCAACGGGCTGAAGGTGGCATTCCTCGGCCTCCTGCAACTCGGACAGAACGGGATTCCTGACAGCCATCCCGACAATGTCAGGGATTTCATGTTCCGCTCACCCTTAAGGGCCGCCCCTGAATTTCTCTGGCTGAAGGATAGCAGTGATGTTTTCATTGCTCTTACGCATATCGGGTTTGAGGAGGATGTGAAACTGGCTGAAACAATGCCGCCGGGGATTGATCTTATCATAGGAGGGCATTCACATACCAGGGTTGACAGGGAACAGGTCCACAATGGCATCCTGATTACACAGGCTGACAGCAAGCTGAAATTCGGCACCCTGATCAGACTGAAAGTTGACGCAGCCGGCCGGGTCAGCAGCAGCATGCAACTGATTGATATCCGGAACTCTAAAAAGGAGA
>WXFE01000124.1 GCA_009881065.1 Bacteroidales bacterium
ACCTTTAAAGCCTTATAATCGCCGGCTGCAGATTGAATCCCTCCAGGTGCAGCAACAGGGGCGTGTTCCTCTCTTCCGCGCTGACACCCGTCATATCAATCTGTATCGTGCGCTTTTCTCCGGGTAACAACACCAAATAATTGTCATCAAAGAAAACCGGTGTCAGCATCTCGCCGTCAGTGGCCCGTAACACCTTCATCCGAAGGAAAAAGGCAGCAACGCTTCCGCTGTTGGCCAGGTCAACGCTGACCTTGCCATCCTTGTTCTTCATCATCTGGCCAACGATTTTTGCCTCAGGCAACGAGGTCAGATTCTTCCTGTCACCATCCTTCGGGAACCAGTAGGTGTTGTCATCCATCTGGAGACCGGTGGAGACATAAGTGATGCGAAGATTCAGGAACTGAACCTTTGCCTGACTGCCAGCCAGATCAGGCTCCCATACCTTTACTATGCTGTTTCCGTCAACAACCATCTCCTCAGCCTTCTTCCATCTCTCCCTGCCGTTCTCATCGCTCAGCTTTGCCTCAAGCCTGAGCCCCTTGCGCTCTTTGGGCGTGGTGTTGACAACATATATCGCCGAATCAACAGGATTGAACATCATGTGCACCGGCGAGGCGCCTTGCCTGAAACCGTAAAAACCGGCATTCTGATCAAGATACCAGTCGTAAAGCTGCCCCTTGAGCGCCGGCCACGGATTCTGGCTCTTCCAGACCAGGAAACCTGTGTACCAGTCCCACATGTGCGATGTATATCCCTCAGCAAGAGCCCGGTACTGCTCAAAGTTCAGCAACTGTGCCTTCCTGACGAAATCTGCCAGGTCAGTGGGTTCTCCCAATTGCTCAATCATCCCGCCGTAGCCCATATATTTATGATACCGCCATACCTCATTTATTTCGCTGCCAGCGGGAATCACCAGGTCCTTCTCGTCCATCATCTTCCTGAGACTCTCGATATTGGGCAACCCCACTGACCCTATCTCCGGATTGAACGGATGCCATTTCTCAGAGAAGAACCAAAGAGGTTCCCTGATATTATACGGCCCGTCAGCAGTCCCGCCGATGGTGTTTCGCGAGAGCTCCGGAGAAGTTGACTCGCTCAGGTAAATCCTTGTTCCGTCAAGTTCCTCAAGCTTCTGACGGATCAGAGTATCAAGATTCGCCGGAGGCGGGAACTCATTTCCCCCGCAGACAAGATATAGGGAAGGATGAACCCTGAGCATCTTCACCTGGTCCTCCACAGACCTAAGGAAAAGAGCATGATCATCAGGATACATGCGCCGGACCTCCTGGCTGTCCGCCTTCCTGACCGTGTCAGGCCACCTTCCGTTGCAGTCGCCGGTGATCCACAGGTCCTGCCACACCAGTATGCCGTTCCTGTCACAGGCTTTATAGAACTCCGGCCTCTCGGTAATTGATCCGCCCCAGACCCTGATCATGTTCATATTCATCTCGGCATGCATCTTCACCTCAGCCTCATAACGTTCCGGACTGAGACGCATCATTCCGTCTGAAGCTATCCAGTTGGCACCGCGGATAAAAAGTTTCTGGCCGTTGATGGTAAAGACCCGTGCCCCGGTTGAATCATCAAAGTAGCTTCCCGCTTCACGGAACCCGAACATCAGGTCCTCCCTGTCAAGCGTGTTGCCTTTTTTGTCACTGAAGATAATTACTGCAGGATACATCGCCGGCTGACCCATACCGTTGGGCCACCAAATCCTGGGGTCACTCTTTTTCTGTTCCGCGAAGGTAAAGGTGACGGTGCTGCGAGGCGGCAGTTTCAGCTTTTTTCTGTCAGTAGATCCCATGTATGACACGGCTATCTCCCCTTCCACAATCCTGTCGGTCGGATTCACCAGCTCGGCGGAGAAGGTCACGAAGGCAGGAGCCTGCAACTCGCCGGGGAGCCGTTCACCGGGAACCCTCGTACGGGCAAAGCCGTTTCTTATGTCAATATCACCAGTGATTTCAATTGTCACTGCATCCCATATCCCCGTATTCCTGTCCCTGACCGGCTGAATCCAATCCCACCCTGCCGTAAACTGCATGGTCACATCACGGCCAATGGTTCCGTCACCCCCCTGTCCGCCGTTGGGTTTTCCCGGATTAAGCGGCGGCTCTACCTTGACTGCCAGCCGGTTATGACC
>WXFE01000125.1 GCA_009881065.1 Bacteroidales bacterium
CGCCTGACGGCGCGAAATTAGGCTGTGGTGAGCGCTTCCCGTTGCGTGCCTGCCACTCGAGATAGGGCCTCTGCGAAAGGAACTTTATGACGTCATCATGTACGTTGCCTCCCCTGTTGTTGCGGATATCAAGGATCAGAGCCTCCTTGCCAAGGGCAATACCAGTCATGTCAATAAGAAACTTCTCGAGGCTCGACGTCCCCATATCCTTCATATATACGTATGCAACCCTGCCACCTGACAGGCTGTCGACAATCCTCCTGTTCTCAGCTACCCAGCTGTCGTAGAGCAGCGTCTTCAATGCAGCTGAGCTGACAGGCCGGAGGGTCATGTCATACTCTTCCCCTTTCCTGTCAAACCTTAATGTAATCTCCTTCTCAAGCTGCGGCAGGGCGAAGAATTTATCCCGGTCAACGGAAGCCTCCACCCGTATGCCGTTTACAGCTACCAGCCTGTCGCCGCCACGAAGCGATGTCTCAGTCAGGTCAGCCGGAGAACGCTTGACCCACCCTTCAACCACACAGGGATCATCATTACTGAAGATAATCCCCGTGGCGTTGGTCTGAAGCCGGTAGAATGGCCGTGCCTCCTCACCGGAACTGCTGAACCCGAGGTGAGATGAGTTCAGCTCACCGAGCATGTCATTCTGGATAGTTCTCAGGTTATCTCTGTTGCGCACCAGGGGGAGGTACTGCTCGTACCGCGAAAGCATCTCTTTCCAGTTGACCCCGTGATAGTTCAGGTCATAGAAATGTTCTGCCAGGGTAGCCCAGTTTTCATAAAACATCTGGACAAACTCATCGTGCAGATTCTTGCTGAAAGTGGCTGACAGCGTAATTTTTTCAGCCTTTCCTTCGGCCGGTTTAACCTCATGGACATCTCCGGAGATAAGTGCATAGAACTTGTCGCCTGTCATTATCAGTCTGCTGAAACCCTTGTCGCCTATGGCGGCGCTCTTCGGCGGATCAAAAGGCGAGAGCTCCACTTTGGTCAGCACCCTTTCACGCGGATTGGGGGAGTTGTTGAAGAGCACCATCGTCTTGCCCCTGACATTGAAAACATGAGGTGATGACTGCGAATTCCCCTTTACATCGATCTGTTCCCAGCGGTCAGCAATTCCGTCAGTCTCAATTTTTATATCCACCTTCAGACTGTCCTTTGAAGCTTTCTTCTCGAAGAGCTTGTCGTACTCATCCATCCGCAGCGACTCGCTGAAGCGGTAAAGCGGGATGCGGTAGAGCTTGCTCACTCCGCCCCCCCTGGGGAAGCCTGCATTGTACCTGTCGGCGCTCAGGTAAATAAACCGGCCGTCAGGTGACCAGCAGGGGTCTGATTCAGCCACCCCGTTGCTGGTGATGGTGTGAGTAGTGGCCTCCCTGGTGTCATAAATGAAGATATCCGGCTCGAAGTTCCGGTAAGCGGAGTAGAGTATATACCTGCTGTCAGGTGAGAATCGCGGCCGGGTGGGCCGGAACCAGAACTCATCCTTAATGATCCCGGATACATTGAAATTCTTCAGGTCAATGAGGTCAATATGGCTGTCACCGCTGTTTACCAGGGCCTTGTCGCCATCAGGGCTGACAAGGAGATTCTGCAGTGTGCGCTCATATCGTGTGATCTGTTTCTCGGCAGCAGGCGCTGAAGCAGTGATTGTGAACAGGTTAGTCCACCCTTTCACGGTGCGGGTGTAGAGGAGTGACTCATTATCCTTCATCCATCTGACTTCCTGCACCCGCTCGCCCCTGTCAGTGGGCATCTCCTTTATGAACTTGCCTGTGATATCCGAGACAAACATCCTGCCGCGTGAGACAAAGGCAATCTTCTTCCCGTCACGGGACACGTCGAAGTCGGTGATTTTTCCGGCGCTGTTGTAGCCGATCTCCGTGGCGAGGTTCTCATTTGACCAGACATTTATTTCGCAGGGCGAACTCTGGCCGGTGGCAACATCGAAGGTCCATATCCGGTAGTCACGCGCGAAAACCACGAACCTGCCGTCAGCGCTCACCTGCGGACGGCGGATGGAGGTCGAAAAGCTTGTCATCTGTCGCTTCGCACCGTTGTCAAAAGTATAAAGATTGTATTCACCGTTGCCCTCGTCGGATGCAAACCAGAGTTTCCCGTTGCGGTCAACGGAAGGCCACATGTCCTTTCCTTCCCATTCGGTCAGCCGTTTGTAGTCGCCGGTGCTCTTGCTGTAAAACTCTATGTCAGGGTCATTCTCTCCCCTGTATCTTTTCCTGTGGGGGAACATGTAGCTTTCCCATGAAGTTGTAAAGTAACACTCCTGTCCGTTGCTTCCCGGGATTTCAACCACGTGATGAGCCTGGTCGAAATAGTTGTCCGAGAAGAGTCGCGCAGGGGTTCCTCCCGTTGCAGGAACCGTGTAAGTGCCAAACGTATTGAACCTGTCCGATGTGAAATAGATTGTTTTTGAATCCCATGACCAGCTGTCAGGATAGTCATTGCCGTCGTTCCAGGTCAGCTGCTGCAGGGTGCCGCCATCAACCGGCATGATGTAGACATCGGCGTTGCCGTTCTGTGTGGAGGCAAAAGCCAGCCATTTCCCGTCAGGAGAGAAACGTGGAACAGATTCCTCTCCGGTCATTGCTGTTATGCGGTGTGCAGTGCCGCCATTGCGGTCAGCCATCCACAGGTCGCTTTCATATACGAATGCGATTTTTGACCCGTCAGGAGAGATTGCCGGATCAGAGAGAAAGGCAGAGTGGCTCTGTCCGCAGATGGTTCCGGCCAGCCCGGCCACAAGCAGAATGAGAATCATTTTTTTCATGGCGTAGTAATTAACGGATAACAATTCAAAGATAGAGAATATCACTCTGCCCTCCGGAATGTTCTGCAGCAACCTGCCATGCAGGCACTTTCTCATGACTGACACTGTAGATATACAAGGGACATATG
>WXFE01000126.1 GCA_009881065.1 Bacteroidales bacterium
ACTGAAGGATTGCAGGCCGCTTAAGGAAACCTTTAAGTCCGATTTGCTATATTTGATGACCAGAAACAGATTTCATGAAAACCCGATCTTACATGTCAGGCTTCATTCTGACCGTTGTGATTGCCGTTGCTGCACTCGTTTCATGCAACCGCGCAGACCGAGAAGAATACACCGCTGAAGGTGTCTCGAAACTTCTGGCGACTTACAGGTTTGAGACCATAAGTGATGTCAGGTACAATCTCATATTCACGATTGATACAGGGAAGAGTACTCCGGTTGAAGGCACGGTTATGATTGATTTTGTGAGAAGGTCCGGGAGGGAGCCGCTGGTGCTCGACTTCAGGGTGCCCGGAGATCACCTCAGGTCAGTTTCAGTGAACGGCAGAGAGGTTGAGGCGGCGCTGACCAACGGTCATATAGTGATTGACCGTGGTCTGCTCTCACGAAGATACAACCGTGTTGAGGTGAGTTTCCGTGCAGGAGACCTCTCACTGAACAGAAACGATGAATACCTCTATACCCTGTTCGTCCCTGACAGGGCGTCCACAGCATTCCCGTGCTTTGACCAGCCTGACCTGAAAGGTCGTTTCACCCTTGCACTGGATATCCCGGAATCTTACCGGGCGATGTCAAACAATCCTGTCGTCTCATCTGACACAACTGAAGGCAGGGTCACCCTTCGCTTCAGCGAAACAAAGCCAATCAGTACCTATCTCTTCGCCTTCGCCGCAGGCAGATTTGAGCTGGTGGAGAAGGAGATTGAGGGGGTGAAGATGGAGATGCTGCACCGCGAAAACCGCCCCGGTTATGTTGAGAACAACTCGGATGAGATATTCCGGCTTCATTACAGTGCCCTGAAGTGGCTTGAGGAGTACACTCAGATACCCTATCCCTTTGACAAGTTCGGGTTTGTACTATTGCCGCCGTTTCAGTACAGCGGCATGGAACACCCGGGTTCAATATTTTACAGGGCTTCTTCCCTGCTGCTTGAAGCTTCTCCCACTCTCAACGAAAAGCTTTCACGGGCCTCGCTGATTGCACATGAGACATCGCATATCTGGTTTGGTGATCTGGTGACGATGAAGTGGTTTGACGACGTATGGCTGAAGGAGGTGTTTGCAGGCTACATGTCGGACAAGATTGCCGGACCTGATTTTCCGGATGTCAACCATGACCTGCGGTTCCTTCTCTCGCGATACCCTGCTGCCTATCAGGTTGATCGTACACGCGGCACCAACCCTATAATCCAGGAGCTTGAGAACCTGAAGGATGCCGGGTCACTTTACGGAGGCATCATCTACAACAAGGCCCCCATAGTGATGCGCCAGCTTGAACAGCTTGCAGGAGAGGAGAATCTGAAGAGGGGGTTGCAGGAGTATCTGAAAAAGTACTCATGGGGCAATGCACGGTGGGATGACCTGGTAGCAATACTTGAGAAGGCCGCGCAAAAGCCTCTCGGCGAATGGAGCAGGATGTGGGTCAAAGAGGCAGGTATGCCTGTAATAGCACCGGTCATCACGGAAGAAGAGGGATACAAAATCTCTTTTCATGAAGATGATCCGGCAGGATTGCTCAGGCACTGGCCGCAAACACTGAAAACAATGGTAATCACTGCAACTGATACGGTTACCGTTGACATGGAGCCGGCGGACCGCGATTCCCGGGTCACCATCGCTGACCAGCCGTTGTGCATCATCCCGGATATTTCAGGAAGGGCCTATGGCACATTTCTGCTTGACAGCCTGAGTGCCGGGCACCTCCTGTCTGAACTCCCCGGGATGCATGATCCGTTGTTGAAGGGTATCATCTGGATAAACCTCAATGAGAACCTGATCAACGGGAGTATAAGGCCGGCTGATTTCTATTCGGCGGCATACAGTGATCTGCAGGGTATAACTGACCTCCAGCTTCGCAATTATGTGTCAGGGCGGTTTTCATACGTATGGTGGAACTGGCTCACCGCTGAGGAGCGGTATGAGCTGGCACCGGAGGCTGAAGCAATGCTGGGAAATAAAATGACAACAACGGAAAGCCCTGCCGGGAGACGGACATGGTTCAGTTTACTGAGGAATGTGACCGTCACACCGGAGGGGATGAAGTACCTCACCTCCATCTGGAAAAGAGGAGAACTTCCCGGAACTGTGACTCCGGGCAGGAAACGGTCTGATCCTGTGAAACTGAGCGAGGATGAGCTATGCACCCTCGCACTGACCCTGGCACTTAAGAACAGTCCTGATGCCGGCAGCATTCTGGCGCAGCAGCGCGAACGAATCACCGGCAGGGAGAGAATGGAGCGGTTTGATTTTGTGACACCGTCAGTGTCAAATGATGAG
>WXFE01000127.1 GCA_009881065.1 Bacteroidales bacterium
GTGAGCGGTGGGTCAGTCGGCCGTGAACAGTCAGGCAAGTTGCAGCAGTGAGTCGGGCCGGCGGCGCCAGTTGGCCGGAAGTGACTCAGGCAAAGAAGAGGTATGCCACGAAAATGGCCGAGATGCTGCCCACTATATCAGCTATCAGTCCGCATACCACTGCATATCTTGTATTCTTGATTCCCACCGAGCCGAAGTAGACTGCCAGCACATAGAAAACGGTGTCAGTTGATCCCTGGAGACAACATGTCAGCCGTCCGACGAATGAGTCGGCGCCATGTGTTGTCATGGCATCTATCATCATCCCCCGCGAGCCGCTTCCGCTCAGCGGCTTCATGAAGGCCGTCGGCAGCGCCTCAGTAAAGGAGGTATCAAGCCCCATCCAGGCTACCACTGCCGTTATGCCGTCAACAAGCAGATCCATGGCTCCCGATGCCCTGAAGACACCTATTGCCACAAGTATGGCAACAAGATAGGGTATGATTGTGACGGCTGTCTTGAATCCATCTTTGGCTCCCTCGATGAAGGCCTCATAAACATTGACCTTTTTTACCATCGCCATCACGATGAATGAGACTATAACGCTGAGAAGGATGAAGTTCGCCGCAAAGGTCGAGATTGTATTGATCTGATCCTGCGGCAGGGTGCTAAAATACCAGACAATGCCGCCAATGAGTGCGGTCAGACCTCCCAGGTAACCAAGCACCACCCTGTTTAAAAGATTAATCTTCTGGGCAATGGCCACACTTATCAGTCCGGCAAGGGTGGCAATATAGGTTGCTATCAGTATGGGAATGAATATGTCAGCCGGATTGGCTGCCCCCATCTGTGCCCTGTAAACCATGATGGTTACGGGAATTATGACAAGCCCTGATGCATTCAGCACCAGAAACATTATCATGGGGTCTGAAGCCACCTCCTTGTCAGGGTTGTGCTCCTGCATCTCCTTCATTGCCTTCAGCCCCATGGGGGTGGCGGCATTGTCAAGGCCAAGCATGTTGGCAGCCACGTTGAGCATCATGGAGCCGTGTGCAGGACTGTTAGCCGGAAGTTTCGGGAAAAGTCTCCTGAACAGCGGCCCGATAGCCCTGGAAAGCAGGCTGACGGCACCGCCCTTCTCTCCCACTTTCATCAGCCCCATCCACAGGGTAAGTACACCGGTCAGTCCGAGGGATATCTCAAAACCGGTCTTTGCACTTGAGAAGGTTGATTCTACAATTTTGTTGAAAACCGAGGTGTCACCATTGAAGATGAGCTGACCCAGGGCAAACAGAAACCCAATCAGAAAAAAAGCAATCCAGATATAGTTCAGTGCCATCCGCTAAAATTCTCAGTGTCTAAAACAGGGAAAAATCACTTTCGCAAAAGATTGTTGATAAAATCAAAGCTCATCCACTTCGACAATCTCAAACGGTACCTGGAGAATTGCCTTGAAATCTCTCCCGGCATCCCTCATATTGTCATCGCTGTTTTCACAGTACCATCTTATCAGTACGTCCCTGTCAGCCAGGAAAATCCTTTCAAATCGCTTGAAGAGCGCGTGTATCCTGTTTGAAGAGCTGGTATTGAAGAATTCAAACCTGACACTAAGCACTGTTCTTGCAGCAGGATTGCCGGCATATTTTTCAACGTACTGAATGAGGGGCCCGTAAAAACCGCTTGAGTTCTCAGGAATGGACTTTCCCCGTATCTCAAACAGACCATGCTCCGGGTCAAAGCTTACCGAGGGGGTTTTGGTGGTTTCCTTGATCTTTAGTTTTTCCATAAATATGAAGCCACAGCAAAGTATAAAAGTATGGATTTCCTCCAATATAGACAAATCATGGGCCAATGTTGAAAAATTTCCGGGTTATTAACAACGCTTTGTGTTACATTTGGTATGGATAGTTGTTCATTATCAGTTGTTACCGGGAAAAGACAAGTATGGCCATGGATATTATACGTTTGTTTATCAGCATCTTATGTCTGACGGTATCTATTCCACAAGTTTTTTCTGAGGATATTACAGTAACGGGCACCGTTTCAGGCCGCGACGGGTCACCGGTGATGAATGCGCGTGTATCCTTCTTTATGAATACCAGGGAGTTCAGGGTTTCAACAGGAACTGATGGCCGCTATTCGGTGAAGATAACCGGTTCATACTCTGACGTTGCAGGTGAGTTCCAGGCAGGCACCCCCTACCCGAACCCGTTTGACAACAGTGTCAACATACCTTTTATTATCAACACCCCGGGAGATGTAATGCTGACAATATACAGCCTGGCCGGGGAAAAGGTAAGGATAATGGTCTTTCCTGATGTTCAGGAAGGCAGTTACAATGCAGTATGGGACGGATGCGGGCAGAACAATGCCCCGATGAGTGCCGGGCTATATATCTACGCCATAACCTTCAGGGGCCGGTCATACAGCGGAAGACTCATCAAGGCTACCGGCACAACTTCCGGCTCATCGGGAAGCGGGCTGGAACCTGTGATGCTGCCTCCTGATACTCCCATGCCCGGATCAGCACTCCGGTTCCCGGTTATCGCTGAAGTAACAGCCCCGGACTACTACCCGGTAAGACTAACTGACATAACCCTTGTACGCGATACTGTCATCAACTTCATTCTGACGCGTAAAAACGCAATGCCCTTTACGGTGGCGGGAAACTATATCGCCAGGTACCTGGATAACGATTACAAGCCAATGATCCTAAAGGGGGTAAACCTTGGCTCTTCACCTCCCGGTTACTTCCCCGGTGAGATTGCATACGCCATCACTGCCGCCATCTACGAGAGATGGATCAACCGGATGGGGGAGGCGGGATTCAACTCGTTAAGGGTTTACACCCTTCATCCGCCGGTATTCTATGAGAAACTTGCAGAATACAACCAGCGTAATCCGGACAGGCCGCTGCTGCTCTTCCAGGGAATATGGCTCGAGGAGGTTGAGGATGGCTCCAACCCGCTGTGCTATGACCTTATCAGGCGCCGGTCAGCATTCAGCGCGGAGATTGCTGAGGTGATCGACTGCATCCATGGCAATGCCGATATTGCATTCAGGTATGGCAAGGCATACGGCATTTACAGGACTGATATTTCGCAATGGACTGCAGCGTATATCATAGGCCGCGAGGTTGCTCCGCAGGAGATTGACTCGACGAATAAATTCCATCCCGGCAATGCCTTCTATTCAGGGACACGTTTCAGCATCAGTGGCGGCACGGCATCTGAAGCTTTTATCGCTGAGATGCTTGACAGGGTTGTGGTCTTCGAGGAGAATAAATACTCGGCCAGCAGGCCTGTCAGTTTCTCGAGCTGGCCCACGCTTGACCCGCTGGAACACCCCACGGAGATCTTTACCGATGAGGATGTGGCTTCATTTGACATTACAAAAATTGTCCGCAGCGGAGGGCCCGGCCTCTTTGCCAGCTACCATGCCTATCCCTACTATCCGAATTTCGTCAGCCAGGACCCTGCATACATGGGTTTCAGTGACGCACAGGGTCCGAACAGCTACCTGGGGTACCTCACTGCCATGAAGAGTCACTACAGCAACATGCCGCTGGTGATAGCAGAGTTTGGCGTTCCCTCAAGCTGGAGCAGCGCACACCAGTCGTACAGCTCAATGCATCACGGCGGTTACTCGGAGAAACAGCAGGGGCAGAAGAACATGCGGATGATGCATAACATGCTCGATGCCGGCTGCGCCGGAGGGTTCATGTTTGCATGGATGGATGAGTGGTTCAAGCCTACATGGATAGTTCTTTACCAGGAGGCTTATGGCCTCAACACCGGAGGAGAGATCATACCCACACGCCAGTTGTGGCATAACGAGATGTCGCCGGAGCAGTGCTTCGGCCTCCTGGCCTACGAACAAAAAGAGAGACCCGCTTTTGTGCCATTCACTATTGATCAGACATCAGGGCCGGTAAGCTCTGTCAGGGCAACACATGACGAAGGATTCCTCTACGTTGAGATCAACACGGCAGCCGAACTGTTACCAACCGATGAATTCATGGTAGCTTTTGACACCTACCTCGGAAATACCGGTGAATCGACACTTCCCAACGGCGCCATCACGGGGAACAGGGCCGAATTCCTGCTCACTTTCGCGCTTGAAGATGACACGGCGCTGCATCATGTGACGGAGGCCTATGACATGAACGGCCTGACGGTACGGTTCAATCTCACTGACCCGGCGCAGAAGTTTAAAAGCACCACCACAGACGGCGCTCCGTGGAAGGTAATGCGGTGGATCAATGACGGCTTCGAGCTCACATACCATGATATTGGCAAGGTACCGCTTGAACACGCCTCCTCCTTTACTGAAGGAGACAGGGCAGCAGTGGCCTGGAATGGCCGGAAGATAACCATCAGGCTGCCATGGACCATGCTTCATTTCTATGACCCCACGCAGATGACGGTCAATGATGGCGCAATCTCATATGATGGCGGTTACAATTTTGAGATCATCACCGC
>WXFE01000128.1 GCA_009881065.1 Bacteroidales bacterium
CAGCAGTAAGATCAACTGCAACCCTTGAATCAGTGGAGATTTTCAGGGACCTGATGGCGCGTTACCGCGAAGGTGTCTCACAGGAGGATGTTGACTTCACGAAGGATGCCCTTCTCAAGGGGAATGCCCTCAGGTTTGAGACCCAGCGGGCTCTGCTCGGGGTGATCAGCACCATGAGCGAATACGGGCTTCCTGATGACTACATCGCACAGGAGGAGAACTATGTAAGGGAGCTTACCGTGGAAAAGGTAAACGAAATGGTAAACAAGTATATCGATCCGATGAAGATGTACTACGTTGTTGCCGGAGATGCAGCAACACAGCTTAAGGACCTTAAAAAACTCGGCTTCGGAGAGCCTGTACTGGTTAAATAAAAAAACATGAAACCCACATGTGTCAAATGGATAAACAGGTGTTTATCTGACATGTGGGTTTCTTTATACCTTTAAAGTCAAAATTATTTATATATGATGAAAAGAACCATATCGTTTTTTATGATTGCCTCAATGCTGCTGATGACATCATGTGGCGGGAAGGAAAAAAACAGGCTGAGTATTCCCTATGAAGAATACAAGCTTGACAACGGTCTGACTGTCATATTGAATGAGGATAAGTCGGATCCTATCGCTTCACTGGTTATCCTCTATCATGTGGGGTCAAGCAGGGAGGTGCCCGGTAAAACCGGTTTCGCTCACCTTTTTGAGCATATGATGTTCCAGCGTTCGGAGAACGTGGGTGAGGATGAATATTTTAAGTACATCGAAGGTGCAGGCGGTAACCTCAACGGAGGCACCAGCTATGACCAGACAATCTACTTCGAGGTTGTGCCGAAGAATGCGCTTGAACTTGCCATGTGGCTCGAGTCAGACCGCATGGGATTCCTTCGCAACACTGTTACGCCGCAGTCATTTGCCCTGCAGCAGAATGTGGTGCAGAACGAGAAGCGCCAGGGTGTTGACAACAGACCCTATGGCCATACTGAAGCCGTTATCCTCAAAAACCTTTACCCGCAGGATCACCCCTACAGCTGGGATGTGATAGGGGAGATGGCTGACCTGGCCAATGCCACAATAGACGATGTAAAGGATTTCCACAAGAAGTTCTATATCCCGAACAATGCCACACTGGTCGTGTCAGGTGATTATGACGTGGCAGAGGTGAAGGCAATGATCGAGAAATATTTCGGCGAGATCCCCGCAGGGGAAGAGCTTAAGGATCCTGATCCGATGCCGGTGACCCTGTCAGAGACGAAGAAGATCTACCACGAAGACAACTTCGCGCGTGCGCCGCAGTACACGATGGTGTTCCCGACCGTCGAGCAGTTTGGAAAGGATGCCTATTCTCTTGATGTACTGGCACAACTGCTTGGTGTGGGCAAAAAATCACCGATGTATAAGGTGCTTGTAAAGGAAAAGCAGCTTACATCCAACGTATCCGTTTACAACCAGGCGCTTGAGCTCACCGGCAGATTTCAGATTGGCGTTACTGCCAACCCGTCAACCAGCCTGAAAGAGGTGGAAGAGGCGATTTTTGAGGCCTTCACCAGGTTTGAAACAGAGAAATTCACCGAGCAGGACCTGGAGAGAATCAAGGCAGGCCTTGAGACTGACTTCTACCGCATGATGAGCAGCGTGATGTACAAATCGTTCATGCTTGCCATGTACAGTGAGTTTGCAGGCTCACCCGACTTCATGGTTGAGGAGCTTGAAATGATGAAGAAGGTATCGATGGATGATGTATGGGATGTGTACAACCGCTATATCAAAGACAAGAACTACATTGCCACCAGCTTCGTCCCGAAGGGACAGACTGATCTGATTGCAGAGGGTTCAGTGATTGCAGACATTGTTGAGGAGGATGTCACCAGGGCAACGCAGATGGAAGTTATCGCCGGAGGCGAAGAGGTGATAGAAAAGACCCCGAGCAGTTTTGACAGGTCAAAGCCACCGGTTCCGGGTCCTGATCCGTCAGTCACCCTGCCCTCCATCTGGAAGAGTGAAGCGGCTAATGGTATGAAGGTCTTTGGTATTGAGCAGCATGAGTTGCCGATGATGACATACAATATTGTCATCACGGGCGGTCACATGCTTGATGATATCTCCAAACCGGGTGTTGCCAGGTTCACTGCCCAGATGCTGAATGAGGGAACGAAAAACAAGACCCCGGAAGAGCTTGAGGAGGCGATACAGCTTCTTGGAGCCAGCATAAGCATCAGGGCCAGTGAGGAGAGAATCACCGTTTCTGTGAGCGCACTTGCCCGCAACTTTGAGAAGACCCTTGCACTTGTTGAGGAGATGCTTCTTGAACCCCGCTGGGATGAGGAGCAGTTCTCAATCAACAAGACCCGTACCATTAACAATCTAAAGCGCAATCTTGCTGATCCGAACTATGTTGCTGGCATTACTTTCGGCAAACTTGTGCTGGGTGCTGACAATATTCATTCAACGGATGTCAGCGGTACGGTGGAGAGCGTGGAGACAATCACGATGGATGATCTCAGGGCTTATTACGAAAAGAACTTCTCACCTTCAGTTGCCACCTTCCTGATTGTGGGTGATGTAAACCAGGCCAGGGCAGAGAAGGCACTTGCCGGACTGAATGAGAAGTGGGCTGCAAAAGAGGTGACAATGCCGGAACTCACATTCCCGCCTGCACCGGAAAAATCTGCAATCTATTTTGTGGATATTCCCGGAGCCAAGCAGTCTGTCATAAACATAGGCACTCCCTCAATACACCGCGACCACCCTGATTTCTACAAGGCTGATGTTGCCAATTTCATGCTTGGCGGAGGTGCCAGTGCAAGATTGTTCATGGTTCTCAGAGAGGAGAAGGGGTTCACCTATGGCGCTTACTCTGGTTTCGACGGCATGAAAAACTATGGTACATTCACAGCCTATGCTTCTGTGCGTACCGATGCCACCCTGGAGTCAGTGGAGCTGTTCAGGGATATCATGGCACAGTACAGGGCAGGTGTCTCGCAGGAGGTTGTGGACTTCACAAAGGGATCCCTGCTCAAGGGCAATGCCCTCAGGTTTGAGACCAATGAAGCGAAGCTGGGCATGCTGAACACAATGACCTTCTACGGTCTTCCTGATGACTATGTGAAGCAGGAGGAGGATTATCTCCGCGGTCTGACCGTTGAGCAGGTCAACGAGACGGTTCAGAAGTACATTGACCCGATGAAGATGTACTATGTTGTTGTCGGAGACGGTGCCACGCAGTTCAAGGGACTGAAGAAAGTTGGCTTCGGCGAACCGGTTCTTGTGAAATAGAGATTGTAAGCAGGTTGAAACAGAGAGTTCCGGGTTTGCGCACTCTTGCGAATCCGGAACTCTTTTTTTGATTAATCACTAAGCCCGGGAAATAAAACTGACTGCCATAAATTTGATTTACATATCCTATATTTGCACAACCATCTGAGAGATCGTGGTCCGGCTGGTTTCAGGACCTTCAGACTGAGCTCCGTCTGTGACGGAGCGAAATCACGATAACGAAGCTGTCGGGGCTTTCGGGCTCTCAGACTTTCATATTTCGAACCGCCCGGATGGTGGAATGGTAGACACGCTGGACTTAAAATCCAGTGGGCAGTAATGCCTGTGCGGGTTCAAGTCCCGCTCCGGGTACAGAAAAGAAGTGAGAGTGAGAGTGAAAGCGAGTGCGAGAGCATTCGTGAGCACTGTCACTCTTTTTCCTCAAGACTCACTCTCACACCTGAAAGAGGAGGCTGTCTTATAATAAAATGGGGCAGCCTCTTTTTTTGACAGTTATCCTGATCACTCAGGAAGCTTTTGGCCAGGAGGCAATAACCGGCCTCTTGTGTTTTTTTAGTGGCCCCTTCTGAAATTCCTGCCAGATGAGAGACTGAAAAAAACTGATTTTCAATGGCTCAGGGTTGCTGCTTCTTCAATCTGTTTATGGATTCCGTGTTTTGGCGGCATTTTATTCCGTATAATGGTGACTTTTTATTCCGTCTGGCTTTTTATCGGAGTTTCAACTATTAAACGCGGAAAATTAAATTAGTTGTCCGGGTTGCAACCAGAGAATGATTTAAAACAATATCATCCCTTGCGAAAAGTCATTCTGATTATTCATTTTATTGATGGTAATTGATTTGAATGAGATATAATGTAAATTGCAAAAGGCTGGCAGGAATAGTTCTTATGAATCCCCGGATGGAAGAACTGTATATCCTGATGAGCTTGTTTCAACCTATCATGGCCGGAGCCAAATAAGATTAAACAGAATTATATTATGATGAAAACAAACCGACACCTGTTATCAGTTTTTGCATTGCTTCTGGCAATGGGAATTGTTATTTCATGCACTAATGGTGCAAAAAAGAAAGTTCAACCTGTACTTGGGACAAGATCTGTGCAGATTATTGAGGACAAAGGTCTGCAGTTCAAGGATCTGAACAAAAATGGAGAGCTTGACAAATATGAGGACTGGCGACTACCAGATGATGAAAGAATCGCAGATCTCGTTAGTCAGATGACACTTGAAGAGAAAGTTGGTCTGATGTTCCATCCCAATATTGCCGTTCCTGCTGACGGAATTGTAAAATACGATTTCACAGAGGAGGAGAAAGCTGCTATTGCCAATGCTGCCAATGAACAATATGCAGGTCCAATTGGTCCGGGCGGACAGGCACCGGCAGGTGGTGGCATGGCTATGGGCCAGATGAGAAGAACAGCAACCGCTAAATCATATATAGAAGAAAAGAATTTCCGCAATATCCTCAATAATGGCGTTGCTCCTATCCGTGAATTTGCTACCTGGTCTGACAAAATGCAGGAGATTGCGGAGGCTACAAGGCTTGGTGTACCAATAATGTTTTCAACCGATCCGAGGCACGGGGCTGTTTTAGGCGCTCATGTAAGCGGAAAACAATACCTCTCACAATGGCCGGGCAAGGAAGGCCAGGTTGGCATTACTGCATCCCGTGATACGGCTATTGTCAGGAAATTTGGCGAGGTTGTGGCAGAAGAGTATCGTGCAATAGGGTTGCATATGATCCTGGGTCCACAGATAGATGTTATGACAGAACCAAGATGGGGACGCAATATGGGCTGTTTTTCAGAAGATGCCAACCTTACTTCGGAAATGCTTGCTGCCTTCATGGATGGTGCCCAGGGTAAGGAGGCAGGGCCTGGCAAGATACTGGTTCATTTGAAACACTGGCCCGGATCAGGTCCGCATAAAGATGGTACCGGACAATGGCTGGTCTATCCAGGTGATAATTTCGATTATCATCTCATCCCCTGGAAAACAGGTATAGCAAAAGGAGCCCTTGCTGCAATGGGTTATTACAGCGGCACCTGTTATGATTCACTGAATGTGAACTATTCCCACTACATGTCGACTGAAGTTTTATACAATCAGTTGGGTTTCAAAGGGGCTATCTGCACTGACTGGGGTGTGGTGGGCCGCGGCCCGCTCAAGCCAGGTTTACAGGGGAATACGACGCTGAAAGATAACATGGAAATGATAATCAATGCCGGTGTTGACCAGATGGGAAGTGAAACAAATAACAACCTGGTTATCGAGCTTGTGAAAGAGGGAAGAGTAACAGAAGAGAGGATAAATCAGGCAGCATCAAGGATACTTCAATGGCACTTTAAACTGGGACTCTTTGAAAATCCTTACGTTGATCCTGAGGCAGCCGTTAATATAGTCAGGAGTGATAAAAACCAGGAATTGGGGTATCTGGCTCAGCTTGAATCAATAGTTCTGCTTACAAATGATGGTGTACTTCCTGCAAAGGAAAACATAAAGATTTTTGTAGAAGGAATTGACAGGGAACTGGCAGCAGAATATGCTAGCGTTGTTGATGATCCAAACCAGGCAGATCTTATTCTTGTCAGAACATCAACACAGGCAGAGAGAGGTTTCGGTGGAGGTCCTGCACCTCAGGCAGGCAACACTGGCAACAGACCAGGTACAACAGTCGGACAGACTGGAAACAGGGCTGCAGCAGGTCAGCAGAGAAATGCTCAGCAAATGACAGCAAATATGAATCCTTTCGCTGCCAGGGAAGTTGACATTACGTTCCCATCTGTTAAATGGGATGCAATCAAGGCACTTGCCGGAACCGGCAAACCGGTTGTTGTTGCTTTCAATCCATCCGGTTCAGTTTGCGTATTGCCACCTGACTTAAAACAGGTTGTAAAAGGAACTATTATGACCTTTGACGTTCTTGACAATGCACTGCTTGATGTTGTTTTCGGCAAATTCAATCCAATAGGAAAACTTCCGTTTGAGATTCCATTGTCAATGGATGATGTAAGGAATCAATTGGAGGATGTGCCCTTTGATGCTCCGAACAAGGCTTTTGAGTTTGGTTACGGATTATCTTATTGAAAGCTGATAAATGTATTATGTGACCGGTCAGATTTGATTCATTCCTGAATCTGCCTGAGGAGTGTATTAATCAGCCGCAACTTTCATCCTCTCCGGGGTGCTTCGCCCTGCGAAGCCATGGCGTAGCAGGGCAATCACACTCTCACTTTACAGACACAAGAGGTCAAAACCGGCCTCTTGTGTTTTTTAGTGTGCCCTTATTGAATATACCTTGCAAGAGGCGGCTCATCCATGTATCAGCCAGCGTATTGACATCTTTAGGGTGACCTATCCGTGCATGCTACTAAGAAGAGCGTGGCGTCAGGAATTATAATTTTAGTGCCGGCAAATCTCATTTGTCAGCAAAAAGCAGAACAAAATCCTGATTCACACGTATAACCTGGCGTTAGTCAAAATATGGATTTAAATCTTCTGGCATGAAAAGGGTTATCATGTTTGGTTTGTTTTTACTGACTACTGCAGGTTTGTTTTCACAGACATTCAGGAGCAGGTCTGCCACAATCAGAAGCGATGGTTTTGAGATAGACCGTACTGTCAGGTCAATAGTGATCACAGATAAGCGCATCACTATCACCAATTACCTGAGCAGCAACACGAAACCGCTGGTATTGAATGTGTACCATACTGAAGATAAGGAAGACCGCTTCGACGGAGTGTGCAGATACTACTATTGTACAGCGACGAACGATGAAAAGCTTAGTCGCTACCACAAGATACTGGTGATCAAGAAACCCTATTCAATCACCCTTGAGCTGTATCTGGCAGATGACAACAAGTATGTCCATGATCTGGAAATAAACGGATAAAAGATAATTCTGCCATCCGGCCATAGATAAATTCGGACTTCAGGGAAAAATATTCCCCGGAAGCCAGGCCGTAGCCGTTCGATAATAAACAACTGCCATAATTCCAAGCTGCTTTGTTTATTGTATCTTTGCGGCGTAATACACTTAACCAGAAAACAATCAATGAATAAAATTATCTTCGGGATCATCCTGTTGGTTTTCCCGTTTACAGCTATCCGGCCACAGAGTGATGATAGCAAGCCTTCCCGGAGGCAATCTCTCTCTTTTGAAGCCGGGTTTCTCTATCCGCAAGGGACAATAAAAGAGAGCCTCTCTATCAGGCAGAACCTGAGTTACTATTATGTTAACCGCCATTCTGATGGTTCTATCTCCTCCTCAACCTCTGGCATGCTTCTGGGAGCAAGGTATGAATACGGCCTTCCGGGGATCAGAAGCGGTATCTCAACCGGTTTGCGTTTTATCGGAATAAACACAGAGATAAACGGCTATGCATCAGCCAATTCTGATTTCTTCTACCTGAGATATTCAATGGAGGGGAATGATACAAAATTTGCCCGTGTTAAGTCTCTGACAGAGTGTAACTATCTTCTGAGTATTCCTCTTGAGATAAGAGTTTATCCGTTACGGTACAGAAACATCTCATTGTTTGCCATGGCCGGACTGGAATACAGCGTGATATGCTTTAAGAAAGCTGCGGATATCACGTTCAGGGAAGAAACAATGAATCCGCAAAAGGATGTTGTCTTAGGAAATATCTCAGGTCCGGTTAACAGGAACATCTCAACCTTCTACAGCTCAATAGGCCTTAAACTAGGCAAGGAAGACAAGTTGAACTATACAATTGAGTTGATGCTTCCTTCATTCCTGCTGACCGAAAATAATTTCTATTTTATTGATATTGATTACCTTGAAGGCTTCAGGATGTCAGTTCAACTTCCTCTTAAAAGCAACTAACGACAATACTGATATGAAATCACTGAAAATATTACTTCCTGCCATACTGCTTCTGATTGTTTCCTCATCATGTAATAAGCTTGATGATTTCAATCTCTCCGGCACCATTTTCATTGAAGATCCTTACTATCCGGGTCTCCCCATCTACTCTGAATGGGGGTATAATACCTTTGGGGCATACATTGACCGGAAACCCTTTGTTTCCACTTCTGATGACCTGCCGGTCAAAGTGATTGTGAACAGCGATACTCTGAATATAATTTTCAGGGGCCGCATGGGTTCAGAAAATGTTGATCTGAAGTTTTCAATCAAGGGTTTTTCTCCTCAGACATATTATGACCTCACTGAACTGGATAATACAACCTTTAATCTCAAGGAACCTGGACGGGCTGTGACATTGAAAACAGGGAATGTCACAACTGTACTTAATCTTATTGAAGGAGAGCTGATTATTAAAAAAGTTCAAAGACTGTATGTGGATGAGGAGCTCAGCAGAACCATCATGTCAGGATACTTTAACCTGAAGACCTTTCTGGATGACGAACCAATTGCAATATCACAGGGAAGATATGATCTTGGAATCGGGTATGAAAACTTTTATAATCTTTAAACAGGAATAACAGTTTTTGTTATTTGAAAGGCTACTCCTGAAAGGATAGCTTTCCTCGCGGGAATAGCTGTTGAAACAGCCTTTTCCCATGCTTGCCGGGAAGCGCCATTTCAAACCGAAATATAAATCGTTTTATGTTCCCTTTCCTTAAATCCTCATCTGTTCATTATACCAGAGAAATACTACCACCTGTTTCTGATTATATATCATATTTTCATATGTGTATACAAAAGAGCGAGGCAGTCACATGATTGTCTGCAACTGCCTCATTGCCAAGTGATCCCGACAGGACTCAAACCTGTAACCTTCTGATCCGTAGTCAGATGCTCTATTCAATTAAGCTACGGGACCTTTCGCGGTGCAAATATATAATAATTTCCCTTTGGCTATTCAATAAAACCAAACAATAGCGCTGCATGTTGTACATGAAAATCTGCCTGATTATCAGGAGTGGGGTTTTCAGGATGAATATCCCAATATATTGGTTACGTGACTATTAAATGAAAATTTCTAACCCGTTGCAGGTTTTGTTAAATGGTTAAGGTAAAAACGGTAGAGCCGGGTGATGAAACTGTCTCAATACTTCCCCCGTGATTTTTCATTATCTGCCTTGAAAGGCTCAATCCAATACCGGATCCATTCTCTTT
>WXFE01000129.1 GCA_009881065.1 Bacteroidales bacterium
TCAAACCACCCCCTTGGCGGCCTTGACGGCATGGTCTTCATGAGCGAGCTCACCAGGCACTTTCCCGAAATAAAATTTCCGGTAAATGATATCCTGCTTTATATCGAGAATTACAGTGACATCTTCCTCCCGGTGAACAAGGTTGGCACCTTCGGCCGCGATGCGGCCAAACTGATGGAAGAGGCTTATGCTTCAGACTATCAGCTTCTTAATTTTCCCGCAGGGATATGCTCCAGGAAAATCAGGGGCGTGATAACTGACCTGCCATGGCAGAAAAGCTTCATCGTCAAGGCTGTACAGCACCAGCGCGATATCGTACCGTGCTACTTCTCGGGACGCAACAGCTCATTCTTCTACAACCTCGCCAACTTCAGAAAATTTATAGGGTTTAAAATGAACATAGAGATGCTCTACCTGGTTGACGAGATGTTCAGGCAGAATGGCAAGGACATTGACGTCTACTTCGGTGAACCGATACCCTGGCAGACATTTGACAAGTTCAGGAAGCCGCAGGAGTGGGCTGACATGGTACGTGAGAAAACATATAATTTACCGGAAAGATTTAAAAGCAGTTAACTATTATTTCTTACTTTTAGCTTTCAATTCAATCTTTTTGTGGATAAGAAAATGGAAATTGGCAAAGCGGAGCCCCTGGGTGAGGCTGTGCCCGCGGAAGACCTGGAAGCGGAACTGGCCAGGATTGGTTACCTGAGAAAGACGAACAACGCCAATAACGAGGTATATATCTTTGACCACCGGAATTCGCCATTGCTTATGCAAGAAATAGGCCGTATCCGCGAGCTGACCTTCAGGCATGCCGGAGGAGGTACCGGTAAAGCGCTGGATCTCGACGAATATGACCTCGATCCGGACCGTCCGCAGAAACAGCTGATAATATGGGATCCGGACAACCGCGAGATAATCGGCGGGTACCGCTTCATCTTCCCGGAACAGAAGGATAAGGATTTTACGGTTAACCGTTTTGCCTCGTCATCGTACTTCACTTTTTCGCGAAAATTCATTAAAAAATATCTCCCGCACACCATGGAGCTGGGACGCTCGTTCGTCAGACCGGAATACCAGAGCACCGCAATGGGCCGCAAGAGCCTATTCTCCCTTGACAACCTGTGGGACGGGCTGGGGGCTATAATCATAGATAACCCGCGGGTACGGTACCTGTTCGGGAAAGTGACGATGTACACCCATTACAATGTGCAGGCACGAAACATGATCCTTTATTTCATGCTGAAACACTTCCCTGATCCTGATAAGCTGGCAGTGCCTGATAACCCTATCTTCGTTGATATCAACAAGGAGGAGATGGAGAGGCTTTTTGTCGGAAAACATTTCAGGGATGACCTGAAGAT
This sequence comes from Bacteroidales bacterium, assembly GCA_009881065.1. Classification (GTDB taxonomy): domain Bacteria; phylum Bacteroidota; class Bacteroidia; order Bacteroidales; family VadinHA17; genus SR-FBR-E99. Next base: position 1,368 of record WXFE01000129.1, read on the forward strand.
TCTTGGCCATGAGGTTCGCAGGCTGGGTGAAAAAATCCCTCCGCTGATAAATGCCTATATGAATCTTTCGCCAACGATGAGATGCTTCGGAACATTCATCAACCACCATTTCGGGAATGTTGAGGAGACAGGGATTATGATCACGGTGCGGGATATTTACATCGAAAAGGTCAACCGGCACCTGGCATCATACAGGGAGGATTTTGACATCTCGCATTAGGTTGGCAACCTCTTCTTTTACAAAGATCTGCCTGTAGATTAGCTTTGGGTTATCGCTAATCTTACCATATCTGTCCGAGATTAGTTTCGCGTTGCCGCTTGTTCTACTTAACCACCTGGGTTTTGAAAGCGATCACATCCCTGATCAGGTACGCGTCAGGATACTTGCTCTGTATCTCGAAGAATACCTTTGCGGCTTCCTCGCGGGTGCGGAAATCACCCACTTTCACCTTAAACCAGTTGGGACGGTCGAAGGTGCGGTATGCGGGAATGTCAGGATATTCATCCATGAATTGTGCGCAGATCTTGTTGGAGTCTTCGTTTGCCGTTCGGTGACCGCCGCGGTAGATCTGTATGCGCCATCCGTCAAGGCCGTTTTTCGAGGCATTCATAAGGATATGCCGGCTGACAAGGGTATCGATTGCAGGGTCCTGTAATACTACAAGACGATCTGCCATGTAGCGCGGACGTCCATCATTCATAAGCTCCTCAACACCCAGGCCTCTCTGCGCGGTCAGTGACAGCGGCAGGAGGGTGGAAAATAGCGTGGCAAGCAACAGTGATTTCATCAGGTTGCTCATCATTGATTGTCTCGCTCCTCTTGTCAGTGATCTCATGCGGCAAATATACAGCTGTTTTTCCGGGTTGTCCTGTGCAAAAATTATTCCAGAATCTTGAGAGGGGGCTCCCTTTACTCCTCCAGTGCTCTGGCCAGCTCGTCGGTTATCTCAAGGTTATGATATACAGCCTGCACATCATCGTCATCCTCAAGAGCCTCAATGAGCCTCATGACCTTGCGGGCCGATTCCACGTCAAGTGTTTTTGTATCCTTCGGGACCCTCTGGAGCTTGGCCTCATCCGGTTCGATCTCAAGTTCTTCCAGTTTGCGGTTAAGATTTCCGAAGTCATCCATGGCGCATGTGACTGTTATTATATCTTCATCAGTCTCAATATCTTCAGCGCCTGCATCGATAAGTTCGAGCTCAAGGCTTTCCATATCCCTGGAGCCGACATCTTCGGGATTGATTGTAAAGACACCCTTCCGGTCAAACAGGAATGTCAGGGAACCGTTCGGTCCGAGAGTCCCGTTATACTTGCTGAAGATGAACCTTATGCTTGAAAGAGTGCGGTTTGTGTTGTCAGTAAGGCCTTCGACAAACACGGCGATGCCGTTCGGGCCATAGCCCTCGTAAGTAATCTCATTGTATGCCTCGGCATCTGAGCCGCCGGCTTTTTTGATAGCTCTTTCGATGTTGTCCTTGGGCATGTTGACGCCTTTGGCGTTTTGTATTGCCAGTCGCAGGCGTGCGTTGCCGGCAGGGTCAGTGCCACCCTCACGTACTGAGATCGTTATTTCCTTTATGATCTTGGTAAAGATCTTTCCTCTCTTTGCATCAGCCGCTCCCTTTTTGCGTTTGATGGTTGACCATTTATTGTGACCTGACATATGGATAAATTCTTACAAAACACAAAAATATACAATTCCTGAAATCTGCAATCACGATACCTTGTGAGGTCTCCTCTGACCTGATAAGAACGACCTTCAGACTTTTTCCTACCTTTGCTTCGGTTATGCCCAAAAAATACTATATAGAGACTTATGGCTGCCAGATGAATGTTGCTGACAGCGAGGTTGTTGCATCAATTCTTTCAGATGCCGGATATTCACCATCCGTAAGTATTGACGATGCTGACATTATACTCGTCAACACCTGCTCTATCCGTGAGAATGCCGAACAACGGGTATGGGGCCGCCTTGACCTGTTCCGGGCACAAAAAAAGAAACGCCCGCAGGTTATTGTGGGCGTGCTGGGATGCATGGCCGAACGGCTGAAGGAGAAGCTCCTCGAGAGCGGCAAGATGGTGGATATTGTTGCAGGACCGGATGCCTACCGTGATCTCCCGATGCTGGTTGAGACCGCTGCCGCAGGTAACCCTGCTGTCAACGTGCTGCTTTCCCGCGAGGAGACTTATGCAGACATCTCGCCGGTACGCCTCGGGAGCAACGGTGTTTCCGCGTTTATATCAATCATGCGCGGCTGCAACAACATGTGCGCATATTGCGTGGTGCCCTATGTGCGCGGTGCAGAGCGAAGCCGTGATCCGGAGTCGATTATTCGGGAAGCGAAGGAGGCTTTTGATATGGGCTTCCGCGAAGTGACCCTGCTGGGGCAGAATGTGAATTCCTATGCATGGAATGGAGCAGTGCCGGAAGATGAGGTCACCCCTGCCGGGCTCCTGAAAAAAATATCGGACCAGGATTCCGGACACCGTTTTAGCAACCTTGTGAATGGCCTGACTGCTCCTGACAGGTATCCGTTGACCGGAAAACAGGAACCGGTAAACTTTGCAGGACTTCTTGAGATGGTGGCTTCAGTGCACCCGGAGCTGCGCGTCCGCTATTCCACCTCCCACCCAAAGGATCTGTCGGACGATGTGCTTGAGGTCATGGCTGGTCACAACAATATCTGCCGGCACATTCACCTTCCGGTACAGAGCGGCAGCAGCAGCGTGCTGAAGCGTATGAACAGGAAATATACACGTGAGTGGTACCTTGGCAGAGTTGCTGCCATTAACCGGATTCTGCCGGGATGTACGCTTTCCACTGATATCATCGCAGGTTTCTGTGGCGAGACTGAGGAGGAGCATCAGGAGACCCTCAGCCTCATGCGTGAGGCAGGATTCGACTTTGCCTATATGTTTAAATACTCGGAAAGGCCCGGCACAAAGGCCTCGCGGAAGATGAAAGACGATGTGCCTGATGAGGTCAAAACCCGCAGGCTTAATGAGATCATCGCTCTGCAGAATGAAATCTCTGCAGTCAGTAAGAAGGCGGATACAGGACAAACCTTTGAGGTCCTCGTTGAAGGTCCCGCGAAGAAACCCGCCGGTGCCATGACGGGGAGGACATCAGGAAACAAGGTGGTTGTATTCCGGGCGTCGGAGGTACAGCCGGGTGACTATGTTAACGTTACTGTCACACGTTCCACATCTGCCACGCTGATAGGGAACCTGATGACATGACAGCAGGCGAGTAGCCGCCACTGGCTGGTAAGAACCGAACCGCTTATAAGCGGTGAGCCCGGCGAAGACAACTCCCTATAGCAAAACAAACCGGGAACTGTAAGACCCGGACATCGCAAATTGAAAATTGAGAATTGAAAAAACGCAAATCCCGATGACCTTGAAAGCATGTAATCTCTGCCCCCGCCGCTGCAACACCGACCGCTCACGGGCTGTCGGATGGTGCCGCATGGACGACAGGATTCATGTTTCCTCAATAGTTCTGCATCGCGGCGAGGAGCCGCCCCTTTCCGGGACAAAGGGGATTGTCAACCTGTTTTTCCCATCGTGCAACATGCAGTGCATCTATTGCCAGAATTGGGAGATATCGCGCCGTGGAACACAGGGAATAGTGATGAGCCTTGACGAGGTATGTGATGCAATTGCTGACCTCCTTCCTCTTTCGGAAAATAACCTCGGGTTCGTCTCCCCCACACACTTCCTGCTTCAGATGGTATCAATAGTGAAAGAGCTGAGGAGCCGGGGGCTGTCGCCAACAATAGTCTATAATACAAATGGTTATGAACTGCCAGAAACAATCCGCTCACTCGAAGGCATCGTGAATGTCTGGCTGCCCGACTTCAAATATTCTGACGATGCTCTGGCTGAATCACTGTCTCTTGCGCCGGACTACAGTCAATATGCATTGCGGTCTGTAAAAGAGATGATGCGCCAGGTGGGTACAACCTTGCATACTGATGATCGGGGCATTGCCCGTCGCGGAATAATTATCCGTCATCTGGTTCTGCCCGGGTTTGTGGATAACAGCATTGGAGTTCTGAGATTGATTTCTGAAAACCTGTCGCCCAACCTGCATATCTCACTGATGTCCCAGTATTATCCACCTGACAACCCTGCCTTTATATACCTCAAATCCAAATTCTCACACGACGAATCACAAGAAGGATATCCTTTATTGCGAGTCCGAAACCGAACATCGGACATCGAACATGGCGATTCGCTTTACCATACTGTCACCAGGAAAGAGTACAAGGCTGTCACCGGCTCATTTTATTCCCTCGGTTTCACCCACGGCTGGCTCCAGGACCCCATAAGTCATAAAAACTACCGCCCTGATTTCTCGAAGGATAATCCTTTCGGGAGGTAGAGGACCAGGAGAAAAGGTTATTTAATAAGCAATCATGATTTTTGCAGCATCCTGCACTACAGAATTATAAACTGAGACCACGTATATTCCCGGGAATAATTCTGATATATTAAAGATGCACTCGGTTGAGTCAATTACCTTTGACTGAATGTGAGAGCCATAGAGACTATGCAGACTTGCTTTTGCAGGAAGCAGATATTCAGGTACCTGAATTATTACCTCATTTCTTGTTTGCCTGATCTTGATCGATTCCACAAGATTAATTGTAATCGAAAGCTCACCTGCGACGCCGGATCCATCAAGTGATGTTGCTACAACAATCACTTCGCCGGGTGTGACACCTCTAAGTATTCCATCTTCGCTTATAACTGCAGTTCCGGTACCATTTATCACTGACCATGAGACTCTTTTCTCGGAAGCATCTTCGGGGAAGATTTCAGCTGCAAGCGCAAGCTCGCCATTCACTGTTGTTGTGTTGGATGCTTTTTTCTTTACCTTGACTTTAATGGAGGAGACAGAAACAATCTGATTTGTAATTGTGATTTCAATCTCTCCATATACCTTGCTGCCATCGTTAGATGTAGCCCTGACAACTACTTTCCCGTTTGTCCTGGCGGTTAACAGACCCTCCTCACT
>WXFE01000130.1 GCA_009881065.1 Bacteroidales bacterium
ATACAATCATTACCGATCACACTATCACGGTACACCTTCACTCCGGGATAAAGTGTACAGTTCCTGCCGATTTTGACATTCTCCCCTATAAACACCTGGGGATAAAGTGAGCATCCGTCACCTATGACAACATTTTCCGAGATGACGGCACAGGCACCGATGAAAACATCCGCTCCCACCGAGGCTTTCTCATCTATTACTGCCGAGGCATGTATCCCCTTCTTTGCCGGCCTGGCCTGTTCATAGAAAGCCAGCAGTCTGGCAAGCGCCTGGTACGGATCATCCACCCGTATAAGGGTTGCCCTGACCTCCTTCGCCGGAGTGAAATCATTACTCACCAGCACAGCAGAAGCGGCTGTTGTGTACAGGTAAGGCTCATACTTCATGTTTGAAAGGAACGAAAGGGCACCCTCCACGCCCTCTTCTATCCTGGCCACTGTGTTGAGTTTCGTGTCCGGATCGCCATCCACCGTACCGTTCAGCATCCGGGCTATCATTGCAGCAGTAAATTCCATCTGGTATATTTTTTATTTTAGTATTTCCTTGGGGTAACACAGATAATATTTCGTCACTTTTTCTGACAGCGCATCTTTGTCAAAGAGGTCAGATACCGCCGTAATATCTTGCGTGGTACCGTTCTTTAGCAATATCCGTACCTCAGGGGTGCCGGGAGCGTATGTCTGGTTGTACACATCGCCGGTGTTGACGAGATAGCCAACCTCGTCATCAGTCAGTCCGAGCACTTCCTTTGCCATGCGTGCTGTTTCACTCACCCTTGCCGGGTGGAACGGGGTTCTCTGAAGCTCTATTGCCAGAAGGTCCCTGTTAACGAATCTCCTGCAGAGCTCTTCCAGCACCCTGTCACCGCAGTTCATCCAGACCTTTGTTGCGGAGATTATGTCACTCTCGTCGAGAGCGGTAAAGTGCCCCACCAGTGATGCCCTCTCCTCCCCTTCAGCCCTGTTGTTGCGCGGCTCCAGAAAATAGGCCAGCGCCGGCGTGGCAAACAGCTTCACTCCTGCCGCCGTCACCTGTCGCGCCCTTTTGAGAAGGTTGGTGATCAGCTTCTCAGCTGAGACAACGGTGCGGTGGTTATAGACCTGCCAGTACATCATACGTCTGGCTATCAAAAACTTCTCTACGGAGTATATTCCCTTTTCATCTACTACCAGCCTGTCGTCAGAGACGTTCAGCATCTGAATAATCCTGTCTGACCCCACAGAACCCTCTATCACCCCGGTAAAGAAACTGTCTCGTCTGAGGTAATCCATCCTGTCCATATCCATCTGCCCCGTCACCAGATCATGGAAAAATCTCCTCGGGTACTCTCCCCTGAAAATGGCTATGGCAGTTGTCAGTCTTCCTCCCATGGTTTTATTGAGCTCCTCCATGATAAGGAGTGACATGGCTTCATGGGGCATTTCCTCTATCAGTGAGTGCTCAAGAGCATGTGAGAACGGCCCGTGGCCGATATCATGCAGCAGTATGGCTGCCAAAACCCCCTCCTCCTCCTCTGCCGAGACATCAATACCCTTTCTCCTGAGTGTGTGAACAGCCTGCCCGGTCAGGTACATTGCCCCGAGGCTGTGCTGAAAACGGCTGTGTACCGCACCGGGGTAGACAAAGCTTGAGAGCCCGAGCTGCCTGATGTTGCGCAACCGCTGAAACCACTGATGACTTATGAGGTCATAGATAAACTCATTCGGTACACTGATGAATCCGTATACCGGGTCATTGATAATCTTTCTCTTGTTAGTCAAACAGCATGGATTTTATGAATGCAAATTTATTCAATAGTTTTCATAAAAGGGAAAGAAAAGCTTCATATACAGTTCTCCAGATACATTTTAACATGATCTATCCATTGATAATTGAAAAAATGATTTTATCTTTGCACCCGACCAGAAGGGTACGATTGGCCTAGGGGACAAAAAGTCCCCTATTTTGTTATCAAAAATCAGACTATGATTACAAAGGACCATATCAGGAGACTTGTGGAAGGGCACATCAGCGGCACCGGCATATTCCCCGTTGATGTCAGGCTGAGCAGCACCGGACGCATTACCGTTCTCATTGACAGGATGGATGGTGTTACCATTGATGACTGCGCCATGCTGAGCAGGCAGATAAGCAATGACCTCGGCGAGGAAGCCGGCAATTATGAACTGAACGTCTCGTCTCCCGGACTCGATATGCCCCTGCTGGTGCCGCAGCAGTTCATAAAGAACGAGGGCAGAATGGTTGATGTGGTCACCAATGAGGGTGAACGCTTTAAAGGGATAATGATGAATGTTACGGCAGGCGGGTTTGACCTGGAAACTGAAAAAAAGAGAGGGAAGGAGATTGCCGGAACGGTCAGATCATTTAATTTTGAAGATGTTAAGTCAGTAAAAGTAAGTATATCATTCAAATAAAGTACAGATTACAACAATGGAAAATGTAAATCTCATAGATACTTTTTCGGAGTTCAAGGAGCTGAAGAATATTGACAGGCCCACCATGATGAGTGTGCTCGAGGATGTATTCAGGGGCATGCTTGCCAAAAAATACGGTTCTGCTGACAATTTTGACATCATCGTCAACATAGACAAAGGCGACTTTGAAATCTGGCGCAACCGCGAAGTAGTTGATGATGAGGATTTTACTGATGCAACTACCCAGATACCGCTCTCCGAAGCCCACAAGATTGACGAGGACTACGAGGTGGGTGAAGAGGTATCAGACGAGGTCAGATTTCTTGATTTCGGGCGCAGGGCGATACTGGCTCTCAGGCAGAATCTGGTGGCACGTATCCTTGACCTGGAAAAGAACAACATTTACCTTAAATACAAGGACCGCATCGGTGATATCGTCACCGGCGAAGTTTACCAGGTGTGGAAACGCGAGACCCTTGTCCTTGATGATGACGGCAACGAGCTTATACTTCCCAAACCGGAGCAGATTCCCTCTGACCACTTCCGCAAGGGTGATACGATACGTGCCGTGGTTATCAGGGTTGAAATGAAAAACAACACGCCGAACATTATTCTGAGCCGTACCTCTCCCGTGTTCCTGGAGAGACTCTTTGAGCTTGAGGTTCCCGAGATCTTTGACGGCCTGATCACAATCCGCAAGATCGTCAGGATTCCCGGCGAAAGAGCCAAAGTGGCCGTTGAATCATATGACGAGCGCGTTGACCCGGTTGGCGCATGCGTTGGCATGAAGGGATCACGTATACACGGTATCGTTCGCGAGCTGCGTAATGAAAACATCGATGTTATCAATTACACATCGAACATACAGCTCTTTATCACCAGGGCACTCAACCCGGCCAAGATATCTTCAATAAAACTCATCGAGTCTGAGAAGAAGGCCGAGATTTACCTCAAGCCGAGCGAAGTATCACTGGCAATCGGAAAGGGAGGTCTGAACATCAAACTTGCCGGTCAGCTTACCGGATATGACATCGAGGTTTACCGCGAACCGGATAACGAGGATGAGGAAGACGTCAACCTTGATGAGTTTGCAGATGAGATAGAAGGATGGATTATTGATGAGCTGAAAGCCATCGGCTGTGACACGGCACGAAGCGTACTGAGGCTGACCATCCATGACCTGGTAAAGAGAACTGATCTTGAGGAGGAGACAATCAGGGAGGTTGTCAATATCCTCAAATCTGAATTTGAAAAGGAATAGCCTGCAACCTCAAGGCAATAATATATTAACTTAAAGAGAGGTTACTATAAAGTGATATATGACTGAAGAAAAGAAAGCCATACGGTTAAGCAAGGCAGCCCGCGAGTTCAATGTCGGGATTCAGACCATTGTTGAGTTCCTTAACAAAAAGGGATTTGACATCTCCACTGATCCCAACGGAAAGATCCCGCATGAGGCTTACGCTCTGATAGTCAAGGAATACAGCAGCGACCTCAGTGTCAAGAAGGATGCCGAGAAACTGGCTCTCAAGGAAAAGATCACTCCAAAGAGGTCTCTCTCCATCGAAGATATGGAGTCAGGCAGGGATGGTGACAACGGGGAGCCTGACAGCGATTTCCTTATCACTGACATTTCCGGGATCGGGATTAAGAAGCATATTGACCTCCGGACCGAGGCACGCAAGCCTGAGGTCAGGACTGAAGACAAGAGTGACCTCACTCCTCCCGCAAAACCGGTGAAGAAGGAGAAGAAGGCTCCAGCTGCTGCTCCTTCTCCGGAACCGGCTGTCACAACAACGACCGAAGCGCCCGTTGCGGCTGAAGTGCCAGAAACACCTGCCGGGCCCAGGAAACCCAAGGTGGTGGGCAAGGTTGACCTTGACAAACTGACCAAGCCCGAGAAACCGTCGAAAAAGGCCGCCAGGAAGAAAAAAGAAGCTGCCCCTGAAGTCAGGAAGCAGGAGCCTGAGGCACCCCGCCCCGAACCGGAGCCTGTTGTGACTGCACCGGAGCCTGAACCCCCGGTGACCCAGGAACCAAAAGAAACAGAGATATTCCGCCCGGGATTTGAAAAACTCACCGGCCCGAAGATCATAGATAAGATAAAGCTCGAACCTGAAGTCAAAAAGAGCCGTGACCAGTCAACTGGTGACAAGAAGAAGCATAGCAGGAAGAGGGAGAGGATCAAGGCCAAGCCACGCGAGAAGGTGGCCCTTGACACCCATGTTGCCCCTTCGCCGCAGGAAACCAGGAAAGAGAAGAAGGGATCACAGAAGGATCACCGCGGCGACAGGAAAAAGTCGTACCGCGCCCTGAGACCTGAGGTTGACAGGGAAGACGTCGAGAAGAATATCAGGGATGTCAACCTCCTGATGAGCAAGAGCAAGTCGAGGGTGGCCAAGTACCGCCGTGACAAGCGCGATGCCATCAGCCAGAGGATGAAGGACGAGACCGAAAAGAGGGAGCTTGAAAAGAGCGTTCTCAAGGTTACGGAGTTCGTTTCCGTTAATGAGATGGCAACAATGATGGACGTGCCGGTGGTTGATATCATCTCCACCTGTATGAGCCTCGGGCTTATTGTCTCTATAAACCAGAGGCTTGACGCAGAAACCATGGCGCTGGTAGCTGAGGAGTTCGGATTCACGGTAGAGTTCGTCAGCGCCGAGTTGCAGGAGGCAGTGAAGGAGGAGGAAGATGATGAAAGCATGCTCCGGCCACGGCCCCCGATTGTCACTGTGATGGGACACGTTGACCATGGCAAGACCAAGCTCCTTGACTATATCCGCAACACCAACGTGATAGCCGGTGAGGCTGGCGGCATAACACAGCATATCGGAGCCTATTCCGTTACTCTTGAGGGAGAAAAGACCATTACATTCCTTGACACTCCCGGTCATGAAGCATTTACCGCCATGCGTGCCCGCGGTGCCCAGATCACAGATATTGTCATTATCGTTGTGGCTGCTGATGACGGAGTGATGCCCCAGACACGCGAGGCAATGAACCATGCGCATGCAGCAGGCGTACCCATAATCTTTGCCATAAACAAGATAGACAAGCCCACGGCCAACCCCGAAAAGATTCGTGAGGAACTCGCCAACATGAACTTCCTTGTTGAGGAGTGGGGTGGCAAATACCAGTCACAGGATATCTCGGCCAAGAACGGCATCAATATCGATCTGCTCCTTGAGAAAATCCTGCTCCAGGCTGAACTGCTTGAACTCAAGGCTAATCCGGATAAACTTGCCAATGGCACCGTGCTGGAGTCGTCGCTTGACAAGGGGCGCGGTTTTGTGGCAACGGTGCTTGTCAAGGCAGGCACCCTGAATGTGGGTGACGTGGTCATAGCCGGGAGCTGCTTCGGGAATGTCAAGGCCATGTACAACGAGCGGAATCAGAAGATATCCAAAGCCGGCCCCTCAATGCCGGTACTGATACTTGGCCTTAACGGCGCACCCCAGGCTGGTGACAGGTTCAATGTCATGGAGTCTGAAAAGGAGGCAAAGGATATTGCCACCAAGAGGGCTCAACTGCAGAGGGAGCAGGACCTGCGTACCCAGAAGCATATCACCCTTGACGAGATCGGGCGACGTATCGCCATCGGCAATTTCCAGGAACTCAATATCATTGTCAAGGGCGACGTCGACGGATCAGTGGAGGCTCTCAGCGATTCACTCATAAAACTATCGACGGAAGAGATCCAGATCAATATCATCCACAAGGCTGTGGGGCAGATTTCAGAATCGGATATCCTGCTTGCCGCGGCATCAAATGCCATTATCGTGGGCTTCCAGGTGAGACCATCACTCAGCGTGAGGAAGCTTGCCGAGAAGGAGGGAATAGATATACGCCTCTATTCCATCATCTACGATGCCATCGAGGAGATCAAGGCCGCCATGGAAGGGATGCTCTCCCCGGAGATCAAGGAAGAGGTCGTGGCTACCGTGGAGGTTCGCGAAATCTTCAAGATCGGGAAGGTGGGAACCGTTGCCGGCTGCTTCGTGCGTGACGGCAAGATAAGCCGCAACACGAAGGTGAGGGTGATACGTGACGGTATTGTAATCTATACCGGTGACCTCGGGTCACTGAAACGGTTCAAGGATGACGTCAGGGAAGTGACCTCAGGCTATGAGTGCGGCCTCAACATTGAAAACTTCAATGACATCAAGGCAGGAGACGTTGTTGAAGGATACCAGACCGTACAGATCAAAAAAACCCTTTAGGATTTGCAGAGACCTCCGGTGAGAAGCAGGAGATGTTGTTAAAGAGACCGTACTGGCCAGGAAAACCCTCCAGGAACCGGAAACCGACACACAATAAAAAAGCTGCATCACCGCAGCATTATTGGCAAAACACAGGAACGGTTATCTTTCCCGGATTTTTCTTTGTATGCTCTCTTATGTAGGAGCGAAGAAAGTGACAGTGAACAAAAAAAAGGGTGCCCTGTTGAGACACCCTCTTTATTTCACATTGTATTGATCTTTAAGTCTACAAGAGCTTCTTGTATCCCTCGGCATCAAGAAGTTCATCAATCTCTGACGGATTTGAAAGTTCAATCCTGATCATCCATCCCTTGCCATAAGGATCACTGTTCACAAGCTCGGCAGCCGTGTCAAGCTCCTCGTTCTTCTCTTTCACGGTCCCGCTGAGAGGCATAAAGAGGTCTGACACAGTCTTGACTGCCTCTACCGTTCCGAATACTTCGCCGTGGTCAAGCTCCTCACCCACAGTCTCTATCTCAACAAAAACAATATCACCCAGCTCATGCTGGGCAAAATCGGTAATGCCAACAGTTGCTTCGTTTCCTTTTATAAGAACCCACTCATGATCCTTTGTGTACTTCAGGTTTGTCGGGAGATTCATTTCTTTTATATTTATTATGTTCGACTTTGATCTTCAGGTATCAGGTTGTCAAAAATACATCTTTTTTATTATAAAACCCGGACAGGGGCATTTTTTCGGTCTCGCCACGGTTGTTACTGAACAAGGGTGAATCTGAGGCTGAATCCGAAGTTAGTGTTTGAGGTCAGGTAGGTGTTTGCCACAAACGGGTCATTCATTGTGTGGTCAGCGTAAATCTGCAGGTTGAACCTGTCACTGAGCACATAGTCAGCCGTAGCGCCCAGGGTGAAGACCCTCTGCCCTGCCACCGGCTGGTTCACCTCTTCAATCAGCTTGCGGGCAAGTGTCTTGTTATCCCTGATTGAGAGATCGAGCTTGATGTTAAGATCACTCTGCAGCGCCCGCTGACCGGTGCGTGAACGAAGTGTGATGGCCACATCGTCAAAACGGTAACCGGCGCCTATAGTGATCTCGTCATTCCTGATATCGGCAACCTGGTTGCTGGTGAGGTTCAGGGTGACGGTACGCGACTTGCGGTATTCGATCCTCGTGGTCAGTGAGTTTTTCCAGCCAAGGTCAATGTTAATGAACGGACTGAACTGTTCATTGATGGTGACGGTATTTATCTCGTACTGTGGAATGAAGTTCGACTTCAGGTCTCGTATCCGGCTTATTCCCGACTCATCAGGGTCATAGTAAAGGCTGGTGTTGAAGGAGCCGATGGTATATGTTGACCTGTACTGATGTGAAAGGCTGACCGAGTTGAATATCTTTCTTACCGCCTCGAACCTGGTGAGTCCCTCGAAGTTGATTCTCCAGTTGGGCATAATGTGCAGTATGGAGGGGAATGGTGACAATGATATCTTGTCAGGGTCTCTTTTTGTGTATGCTGCAAGGAAAGCCGGGACGAGCACCTCAGCCGATGTGAGTCCGTAACCGCTGGCATACGGACCTGTGACCGGCTCTCCGGTGACAGGGTCGAATCCGGGGTCATAACTGTTGTCAATGCGTGAACGCTCCTGAGCCCTTCTCTGTGAGATAATGGCGGTATACTCGCGGAACCGCTCGAATGTGCCTGAGTTATAGTCACCTGACCCGGGAATCTTTTCAAAGGCGGTACCCCATGATACCACTGAGATTGTGAAGTTTCCGGTAATGCGTGTGTTCCTGGTGCTGTCAGGGAAATTTCCGTTGAGGTCTGCCCGGAGATATGATGAGATGGTCTCTGAGTAGCGGCGGTCACCTGTGATGTCTATCCGGAAACCCGGGAACGGCTCCAGATTCGCCCTCATGTTGATCTGTTCGCGCTTGCTGAAGGCAGCTGCATTGTTGAGGAGAGTATCGGTGGTGATCCAGCCGTTGATAACTGCCTCATCAAAGAACCGCTCGTCTGTCAGACCCACCAGAAACCGCCAGCCGGGAGATGACATACCCCCGTAGTTCTGCTGCCCAAGGAAAGTGGTGCCGGGGAGATATCCGGGGAGAATGTGACCCTGTTCAACCGTGTATGTTGCCGAGACATTCCGCAATGCCATCAATCCACGTACCAGGTACTTGCCCGCAACGCTGGCTATTCCGGGTTTCTTTTCCACCCTGCCCTTAATGTCAACACTGGCATTTGTCACATCAGCATCGGCAGTGAAGTCGATGCGCACATCAGAAACTACATCAAATTTTCCGCTGACAACTGTACCATCCGGTGCATTGACGGTGACAGTCACATCCTTCGTTTTGAGGTTATGAATAATGATGCGGGGTTTGCCTGCCTTGAAGTTGAGTCCCCTGCGGCTGTGGGTCACCTCTTCATAGCCAAGGCTCATGCGGCGGACGGCGCCGGGTTGCGTGGAAGCCTCCACCTCCTTCAGGAACTTGACCTTGCTGTAAAGGTTTGTAAGGTTGGCCTGCAGGGTGAACTGGCTGTTGTTGGAGTTCTTGATGGTGTTGCCCGGATTGATATTCAGGGAATCGGGGAAAATGGTACCGGCCAGCCAGTCATACCTGGCGCTGTAGCGTGCGTTGGAAGTCAGCCATGAGAGCAGCGGAAGCTTGTTGACAGGAATGTTGTAGTTCAGGTTCAGCAGATGGTAATAACTGGTGGGGCGCCCGAAGCTGGCCAGGTTGGTCATTATGGAATCACGCCATGCGTCGAACAGCTCCGGATAACGCCTGCGGTCAACACCTCCTTCAGGCTCATCAATGCGGGCTATGCTGCTGGCGGTGAAGTCGACCTTCAGTTGCTTCGTGATATCATACTTGATATCGTAGAAACGGTTCCACTGAAAATCCTTTGTAAACACCGGCTTGATGAGCAGATTGGGATTATTGATGTTGCGTGTCCTGATCTCGTTATAGTACCTGTACAGATCTGTACGAACGGTGATGTGCTTCGGAAAGAGATAGATGTTGAAATCTTTGATGAGCCTGAAGACCGAAGAGCTGAACAGCCCCGATTTCTGGAACGGGGTGAAGTTTTTCGGCCGTGCCTCAAAATCATAGGCAATACCTCCCCTGTAGGTTCGCTCCACGTCAATCTCAGTCCTCGGATCAGTGTTGTACACTTCATTGAATGCATAGCTTACGGTAACATTGGCCGGGTCCCATGCATGCGGCTTCTCACCTCTCCATGTGGTACCTGCATTGCTTACGGTGAATGTGCGGCGTCGCGAATACTCTTCTGACAGGTTGAGAACACTGTCACGCTCTTCCTTCGATCCGAGATTATCAAGAGCATCATTGAGCAATATGTCAGGATCGAGCGGGTCATACTGTGGTCTGATGCGGTTTTCCGAATAGCCCATGTAAACCGGAATTCGGATGCCTGCCTTCTCGGGAAAGAATTTGCCAAGCTCAAGGTTAGAGGAGAGATCATACTGTATCACCTGCTCCATGCTTCGCTGGCTGACGTTCTTGTCAATGCTTCCCCATCCGGGTGTGCTTGTCTGGCCCACGAGATTAATTGTTCCGAGGTCAGCCAGTCTGGCCTGCATCTGCGCATTGGCAGCCCAGCCGCCATCCTCGCGGAAATCGGCAAGGCGAAGTTCATTGACCCATATCTCTGCCGATAGCGGGGCACCGTCATCAGTTTGCGGGCGACGTGTGCGGATGGGGTTCCTCACGCCAACCATCACAACCCTTACATTACTGAGGTTGGGATTACCGCTTACCGAGATGCGGGCTATTCCGTCATGCACTGACCAGATGTCAGCCTCGCTCACTACTGAACCCGGAGCACGCATGGCCGCATCACGTGACTGTTTGGCGTCAAGCAACAGAGAAAGATCAATATCTATCTTGTTCAGCTCGGGCCAGACAACAGCCCTCTGCTCCTCGCTTTCATTGCTGTACCTGCCATACGGAGTGAGCTTCACCGGTATCTCGTACTCATAGAAGTTATTCTTGTAGTCAGACCCCAGCCTTACAAACACTGTCAGCTCGTCATCCTGAAGCGGTTCACCGATTAGCGCCTCGGCATGCACCTCCATCTTCAGCCTGCGGTATTGCCTCATGTCAAGGGCCACATTCTTGTAGGTGGCCCTGGCATCACCGTCGGCCAGATCGCGGACACGAAGCACCATAGACTGCTCATTAAGCTGCCTCAGGTGAGGATTTGACGGGTCAATGACCCGGTCAAAGCCCGGAGGCAGGACGTAGTTCACCGGCTCCTTGCCGGCATTTTCCTCAATACTTACCGAGCTGATCTCAAAAGAACCGTCATCCTCTTCGGGAACAGTGATGCGCTCACCACCCTCAAAGAAGGAGAGGTTGTATTTGCGCCATTCTGACCTGATAAGCTCCAGCCGTGCAAAACGCATGATAACATGCTCATCGAAATTACGCATGTACATCCGGAGGAACCTGATTGACTTGAAATCGCGTATCGAGCCTACGATCCTTTCATAGTCGGTGATCGGTATCTTGAACTGGTACCATTTGACGGGCGATTTGTCGCCGTTGGCGAAAGTGGCTGTGTATTCAAGCTGGTCAACGATGAAGTTCCTGCCCACAACCATATCCTCAGGCCGCAGGCTCACGTGGTACTGATAATAGCTCTCCGTCTCGCTGAGGGTGTTGTCACGGTTGATATCCTCCGTATCAGGCAGCGTGGAACCGCTGGTGGGATATGACTCGTCTGACATCTCCGATGTGGGTGAGTTGCCTTCGGTGCCGTTGAAATTCTTGTAGCGTTCAAGGATGCCAAGCTGCAGCAGGTCATAGTCAGACCCCCTGAAATAGTGGAAGTCATCATTCGCCGGATCTTGAAGTATCTTTTCAAGTATCTCGGGGCTCACAACCGCCCCGACAGCCTGCAGGTAACTGTCAAAGAAGGTTCTCTCATCCTCGTTGCTAAGGCCGTCAAGGCCAACATCCTGGTAGCGACGTGACTCAATGTTGTTGTCAAAGGCGTGTACCACGGCCTGAACCGTAGGAACCCTTCCCCATACAGTGGTGTCAACATTCACCACCAGCGGCGAGGTGGGCAGCCCGTTTTCAAACTGCTTCCGCGAATCGCGAAGAATATCCTCGGAAATATTACCCAGGTTGAAGTAAAGATCACCACCTTCATGGTCAGGATTCTCAACGAACGGATCCATCAGCCAGAACTTGATGTACTGGATGTTTGCCGACTCGAAGTCATTTGTCAGCAGCTCGCGCATCATCCCTCCCCAGCGGGTGCGCGGCGAGTTCAGAAGTCCGTCGTAATTGAGCCCTGCCGAATATTCTCCGGCCTGCGCATCAAAGTTGTACGGCCCGCGCTCCTCAGGATAAAATGCCACGTTCAGCACTGAGATGTTTGTAGGGATACCGCTGGGCGACTCCTTGTAAGGGAAAATCTCGGTCTCATAGATCTCCCTCACAAAGTGGCTCGACTGGGTGTCAGGATTGGAGCGGATATGCCCCGGGGTGGTTGAACCGTTGCGCAGGAAGAGCGGATCGATGACATACCATGCCAGCCTTGCCCTGTTGATTCCTGAACGGAGATCCTTGCTCAGCCTTGCCTCAGGGAAATAATGATCAAGGCCCTGGGGTATGCTGGCCAGTGACCATGCATTGAACGCCCTGAGGTCCAGAGAAATCTCGCTTGCTTCAAAGTCATCAATGTAAACAGCTCCCTCCGATGTGATTGCCCTGCTGTGCCCGGGTACCAGATGTGCAAATTCGCCAAAGAAGTTTATAGATGAAGGAGTGTTCGTTTTTATGAACGGGAGCTTGTTGATGACATTGGTCAAAAACTGTGACTCTGAGCGGTATGATGCATCAAAACCATAGATGGTGTTGGAGATCGGGTCATCACCATATGTAACTTTCTGTGTATAAGGCCTCTCAGTAAGTCTCAGCACCGTGCCGCCAAGATTGAACTTGTCAGAGAAGCGGTAGTTGAGGTGGGTCCCGAGAAGCGTTTTTGTCTGCAGGCCGAAGAACTGGTTGCTTTCAAGTGATACCTGTACCGGTGTCTGAGACTCGATTATTGCTGAGTTGATAATCTTTACCGAACCCATGTTGTAGTCAACCGTGTAGTCAACGTTCTCAGTCAGCGTAACTCCACCTGCGGTAACCTTTACTGACCCCTCCGGGATATTTGCCACGTTGAGTCTTATCTCGGAGCCCGATGCGGATGTGAACTGGCCTCTCAGGAGGTACTTGTTCTTCTCGGCCATCTGCCTTGCCACCGTCTGGGTGGAGTCATACAGTTCAGTAAAGACATATTTTCTGATCTGCTCCGGATCAGTGATATACTTCAGCAGGTGGCGGCCAAACGGTTCAAGCACCGGGAAAATAATCCTCCCCCTTTCAGCCATCACCGTTATGCCGTCAACGAAGTCAAACAGGCCGTCAGGCTGCCGGTCAAGCTGTGAGTTGAGCTGGTCAAGCCCGAGAGCCTGAAGCAATACCTGTCCATCAAGCGGGGTGCCGGGCAGGTAGTTCAGGGCATTGCCCGTCTTGTCATCCTGGTAGAGTATGTTAACCTCGAAATTCTTTGGTTCAATCCTCCCTGAGCCGATGTTGTAGATGTTTTTCATCATCAGCTTCCAGGTGGGTATCTGCGGACTCAGGGAGGTGCCTTTTATGAGCTTGAGAATGAGGGCGTCAGGCGCAGTAATACCGTCTGTAGAGAACTCGCCCACCTTGAATACCTGCCCGTTCAGGGTGTACTCGTAAGCTACCGCAAGAACCTCATCATTATTAAGGGCCACGTTCAGGGAGATATAGCCCAGCTGCCGGTTCACCGTATATTCGCGTTCCGTCAGTTTGCGTGCATTCTCTATCTTCTCGTAGTCACGTCCTATCTGAAATCCGGGGTATAACCCGGCAAAAGCATCAGCCACCTGGTCAATGTTCCTTACATTGCTGTATGTGGTGTTGAGCTGTTCATAGAGACCGTTGGTGTTGTTGGAGGGATTCAGCGGTGTGCCGGGAATTCCCTGAAACTCAGGAACACTATTGAATATATTTGCCTGGTTCTCTGCAAGGTCAAGGAAGGCAATAATGTTCCTGTTGCTGACATCCTCAAAACGGCTTGTCTGGTTGGTAATCCAGACTTCGATCTTCTCAATATTGAGACCTGTGCTGACTATGGGCAGGTTCGAGAGCGCCCCGTCAAAATTATTCCTGAACTCCTGCGAGAGGAAAAAGTGACGGTTGGCTTCGTAATTGTCAGCAGTAATCTCGTAGTCACTTATCTGTGAACCTCCTTTCACCTCCACCACTGACGACTCACCCTTCTGCTGTGAGAAGACGGTTGTCATCGTCAGCTTTCCGAACTGAAGCTCGGTCTTCAGGCCGAAGAGGCTGTAGCTTCCGGTGATCAGGGTACCGTTGAGCGGAAGGGTTACATCACCGGCCTCTATCTTCTTGATGATCTCATCCTCCTTGCCGGAGTATTCAAGCTTGGTCCGGTTTTCAAACTCGAACATTGCTTCCGTATTGTAATTGATGCCCAGTTGCATCTTGTCGCCGATGGTGCCGGTGACATTCATCTGTATCTTTTCCTGGAAGTCAAATGTAGGAATGGTTCTCAGCCTTTCTGAGATGGTAGGGTTCTCAGTATGTGAAATATTGATGCCGAATATCAGTTCTGCCGATCCCTGCGGGACGATATTTATTATGTTGCTGCCGAAGATGCGGTCAAAAGTCTCCCCTCCGACCTCTATCTGCGGGATGAGTGACGACCTGTAGCCGGTTGCGTCACCCCGCAGGCTGGCGTCCCAGTACTCTCTCATGGCCTGGTTGAATTCGAACCTGCGGTACTCTTCCGCTGACATGTATACCGGTTTGCGGAAGTCGAGAGTGCCTGCCTTCTGGTATATGATGTACTGGTTGTTCCGGCCGTCATACTCTACCCGGGTGGTAATGTTGGAGGGGTTGTAGAGGAAGAGAGGTGATGACTTTTTAGCCTCCCACGGGAATGCCGGATCATAGTTCAGTCTGAGGAGAGAATTGTCAGTCTCGGTCTGCGCCTTTATGACAAGCGAAGAAAGGGAGAAGAGCATCAATAGCCCCACCCTGATCAGGAGATCTCTATTATGTAAAGAAAACTGCAATCCGGCACCCTGTTTATAACAGTTTCAGCGCCTTCCTGACTATCTCTTCCACCTGGAGTTTATTGTTTTCCCTGAGGATGTTATCAATAACCTTTAAGACGCTGCTCCTGGCAAATCCAAGCATCACTAAAGCAGATAACGCTTCTTCACGTGCAGTATTGTCGGAAAATGTAAGAATTTCGCCGGCGCCGGCATGTTTTCCGATTTTGTCTTTCAGGTCAACTATTATCCTCTGTGCGGTCTTCAGACCTATTCCCCTGACGCCCTTGAGAATGGCCACATTGCCACTGATTATTGCCTCCCTCAGGTCAGAAGGAGTCAACGAAGAAAGCATCATTCTCGCTGTTCCCGCTCCCACTCCGCTGACGGTGATGAGCTGTCTGAACAGGTTGCGCTCATCTGCGGTAGCAAAACCGTACAGGAGATGGGCATCATCGCGGATAGCCTCATGAATCAGTATTTTGCATGAGGCATCCTTTTCGAGGGCAGAAAAAGTATTCAGGGAAATATTTATATCATAGCCTATGCCGTTGCACTCAACCACTGCACAGGCAGGATTGAGCTCGGTCACGGTGCCGGTAATATAATCGATCATAATGCCTGGTCGTAATTTTCGGTCTCGGGAGGAAGCTCATCAACGTGTTCGGGATAAATCTCAATTTTTTGCGGCTGCAGCGGATTGCGGTTTATCTCTTCATGCATCTCCCTGTTACGGAATATGTCCACTGCAGAATATATGGCCTGGCGCATCGAGAGACCTGATGCCTTGTTCTTCCCGGATATGTCAAACGCCGTCCCGTGCACCGGCGAGGTGCGTATAACCGGCAGTCCGGCCGTGAAGTTCACTCCCGTGTCAAAGGCAAGTGCCTTAAAGGCTCCCATTCCCTGGTCATGGTACATCGCCAGTACGGCATCAAACTGTCTGAAGGCGCCCGATCCGAATAAACCGTCAGCAGAATAGGGGCCAAAGGCAAATATTCCTTCTTCATTTGCCCTGGTGATGGCAGGTACTATTATGTCCCTCTCCTCATGCCCAAGCAAACCACTGTCACCGGCATGCGGGTTAAGGCCCATCACACCTATTCTCGGGCCACGTACTGCAAAATCCTGAAGCAACGAGCTGTTCAGCAGCCTGAGCTTTGCAAGGATATTCCCGATAGTGATTGCACCCGGGACATCCTTCAGGGGCAGATGCTCCGTGACAAACCCGACCTTCATGGCCTCGGAGATCATGAGCATCAGCGCATCGTGCGATCCGGTCTTTGATTTGAGCCAATCAGTATGGCCATTGAACCTGAAACTGCCTGACTGTATATTGCTCTTGTCAATGGGCGCTGTCACCATCACATCTATCCGGCCGGCGGTAAGGTCAGTGACCGCTGCCTCCAGAGCAGCAAGGGATGACTGACCGCCCTCGCGAGTCGACTTCCCAAGTTCAACATGCACATCATCGCCAAGGCAGTTTATAATGTTTACCTTCTTAGGGTGCGCTTCAGCGACAGAACGTATGTTATTGAAGTTTAAATTGGTGATATTAAGCACCTTACGGTGATATGCAGCCACTTTTGGCGAACCGTAAACTACCGGCACGCAAAAACCGGTAATCTCAGAATCGGAGAGGGCCTTCATTATGACCTCGTAGCCGATGCCATTCATGTCTCCCTGGGTAATCCCAACAACTATAGGCGTTTTATTCATTGTAAATCAGGTCTGAGGAACAGCAAAGAGGCTGTTCAGGGAGGTAAAGTTAATCAAAAAATTGAATGATATTGCTTTAATATATTACCTTTACCGGCATCTGCCAATATGCTGAGGAGGCCACAGGATGGGATTCAGAGAACAGATATACTACAGGCTTGACGGTGGTGGCCGCCTTACTGTTGATGAGGCCCTGAACCTGTGGAATGAAGCTCCGCCGGAGGAGCTGATGTATGTTGCCGACCTTGCCAGAAAAAGGCTTCATCCGGGCAACAGGGCAGGATGGATCATTGACCGGAATGTAAACATCACCAATATATGCTTCTCACAGTGCCGGTTCTGCAACTTCTGCCGTACAGAAAAGCATGAAGATGTCTACGTGACCACCGATGAGGAGTATGACCGGAAAATAATGGAGCTGATGGCCCTGGGAGGTGACCAGCTTCTGCTGCAGGGAGGCATGAATCCGGCGCTGGGGCTTGATTTTTATACGGGTCTTTTCAGGAGTCTCAAGAGCCGCTGGCCCGGTTTGAAGCTTCATGCTCTCGGTCCGCCGGAGGTGGCATGGCTTGCCCGACAAGGGAAGATGAGCTACCATGATGTGCTGGTGTCGCTTCGTGATGCAGGGCTTGATTCCCTTCCCGGTGCCGGCGCCGAGATTCTTTCTGACAGGGTCAGGAAACTCGTTTCGCCTGCCAAGGCTACCGTCAAAGAATGGCTGGGAGTGATGAGGGAGGCACACAGACTCAACCTGCCGACCTCCGCAACCATGATGTTCGGCCACGCAGAAACGATACGGGAGCGGCTCGAACATCTCGATATGCTTCGCAAACTACAGGATGACAGGCCGGCCGGGCACGACGGGTTCATAACCTTTATTCCCTGGCCATTCATGGACCGCGGCACAAGGCTGGCTGAAAAGGATGGAATACGCAGCAGGGTGACCGCACCGGAATACCTGAAACTGATTGCAATCAGCCGGCTGATGCTTGACAATATTCCGAACATCCAGTCATCAATACTCACCGTTGGCAGGGAGACAGCCATGATCTCACTTCACTGCGGCGCCAATGACCTGGGATCAGTGATGATTGAGGAGAATGTGGTGAGCGCCGCCGGTGACCCGTTCCGAGTCAGCCCCGGTGAGATGCAGCAGATAATCCGTGAGGCCGGGTTCATTCCGGTAAGGCGTGATCAGAGGTATATCCCGGTGGAAGAATAGTGCCAGAAATCTGAAAGCTGGCACCCGTCAGCAGTGGTGAATTGTCCCCGGAGTCTGTCCCGGCAGCCGGAGGCTGTAAGGGGAATACAGTATTGCAACCGCCCGGCAGGGCCATGATCCTTATTACTGCTGCCTTTTCACTGTGTACATAAGTGCCTCAACCTGGCGTAGCAACTCCCGCTTCTCCTCCTTTGGCGCATATACAAACCCTGTGACAATAACCGCCCTGGCAGTAGTCGAATCAATAAAGGCATAAGATATGAACGGGCCGCCCATGAATCCGCCCTCGAGCGTCCATAATCCCCTCATCTCTATGTAATCAGTATCATACCTCCGGAATGAGCGGCAGCTGACCGGCATCCTCTGTTCTATCACCATGAATGACCCGCCGTCAGGACCCTTCACTTCGGCTGACATTCGCTTCTGCGTCAGATCGGCAAGCTCGAAGCATCCGATCCTCGGGGTTGTCCGGCCGGTTACCGATACCATCACCGACTGTGTTGTTGAAGGGGTCTCAAGCGATAACATCATGATATCATCACGGTTGAAGTCCGGTTTCCAGCCTGCAGGAATGGCCAGTTCCCATCTGGCTTCTCCTGTATTCAGGACACTTCTATGCTTCCCCGCGGAGTTTGTCAGCCATGTTATCAGCCTCTCCCTCTCCGCATCATTGATGCTGCGGCGTATCTCATCACTGTTCTCCCTCACTGCTGCGGCAAGCGAGGCGGTATCAGCAGCCGAAATGTTTACAACAAGCTGTGTCTCAGCCCATTTGTTGCGGGTATATGTTACTGCCGGTTTCTGAATTCCGGGGTCAATTGTAACCTGTATGATGTTCCGGTGCGAGACATAGATATCGCGGAAGCCTGAAGGATTGACCGGCAGGATATTAAATGCCGGTTCAGGCTGCGGGAGGCCGACAAGCAGCGGGCTGACCTGCTCCCTGATGGCTTTGCCCGGGCTGCCATCCCACATGAATTTGTCCATAACCACCATAACCTCCCCGGTAGTGCCGGTCACATTCGGAAGGGTCCTTGTAAGTGACGAGTCACCGCACGAAGCAATGAATGCCACCATTATAAACAGGAAAACTGAAGCTTTTCTCATCTCTGGCTATTATGAAATAAAAAGCCTGCACTTTCATGCAGGCTTAAATATAAGCTTTTATTATCCTAGTTTTCCTTTGCAGCATCCTTATCAGCATCATCACCGGTTTCCCTGGCCTTTTTAAACTCCTTAAGCCCCTGCCCTATTCCCTTCATCAGCTCAGGAATCTTCCGTCCGCCAAACATCAGAACTACTACCAAAATTATCAGAACTATTTCAAGAGGTCCGATCCTTCCCATTTTTCTGTTGATTTATTTATGCAAATGTACAAATTCTTTCGCTTCCGTTATTCACTTAACTGTAATATTATCATTTTCTGATCAGTTTCAGAATATCATTACCATTGGCAAAGATAAGCAGGGCAAAAATTATGATCATCCCGGTGATCTGGGCATACTCCATGAATCTGTCGCTTGGTTTTCTTCCGGTGACCACCTCGAAAACAAGGAACATCACATGGCCTCCGTCAAGGGCAGGGATTGGCAGCAGGTTCATTACGGCCAGAATCAGTGAAAGGAAAGCGGTCAGGTTCCAGAACGACTGCCAGTTCCATTTTCCCGGGAAGATGCTTCCGATGGTTATGAATCCGCCGAGCGATTCGTATCCTTTGGTATCCTTCGCAAAAATCAGCTTGAATTGCTTCAGGTAATCACCCGTTGTTTTCCAGCCTTTTGAGATACCGGCAGGGATAGCCTCAAAGAAATTATAGTGTTTTGTGCTCAGCTCAAAAATATTGGCTGTCTCGCGGTAAACACCGATAATCCCCGCCCCGGTTGGTGTAACTGCAATATCTTTGAGTTCCCCTTCCCTTTTTACAGAAACTGTGATCGGTATGGCTTTATGCTGCGCCAGGTAGGCCTGGAACTCATCATACCAGATGAAGGGATTGCCGTCAATGGCAACTATCTCGTCACCCGGTGCCAGGCCGGCTGCTGCGGCAGGCGACTCGCCGACAACCCCTGAAACCACAAACGGACCGAAGGGGATTCTCGCATCAATAATATCCGGATTCTTGAGAAGAACCGGGATGAACTCACGCAGGACCGGGATATCAATTGTCTCGCCGTCGCGGTCAACAGTAATCACCTTACGCTCGTTCAAAAGAATGTCAGGTATGATAGCATAAAAGTTCTCAACCTCTTTCCCGTCAACGGAAATTATCTTATCTCCGTTGCGCAGTCCCATTGCATAGCCGGTAGAATCGGTAAGTATACCGTATTTGACATTCTTTGTTGCCAGATAAGTCTCACCCCACAGGCTCAGTACGCAAACATAGATCAGCAGTGCAAAGATGAAATTGAAGAATACCCCGCCAAGCATGATCATAAGTCTCTGCCATGCTTTCTTTGATCTGAACTCATATGGCTGGGGAGGCTGTTTCATCTGCTCGCGGTCCATGCTTTCATCTATCATTCCGGAGATCTTGACATACCCGCCAAGGGGTAACATCCCGATACCATATTCCGTTTCACCGATCTTTTTCCTGAAGATCGCCCGTGGCCAGTCAAAGAAGAGGTAGAACTTCTCCACCCTCGTCTTAAAAAGGCGGGCGAAAAGGAAGTGGCCAAACTCATGGACAATAACCAGGATTGACAGTGACAGCAACAGCTGCAGTATTTTGATCAGAACTGTCATTTTTTCAGTACTTTATTTATATAATCTTCTGCGAGGCGCCGGCTTGCATTGTCGGTTTCGGCATAGGTGCCGAGAGAAGCCCCGCTGTTAAATGTTGTTTTCCCGAGCACATATTCCACTGTGCCGGCTATATCATTGAATCCTATCTGTTCACGGAGGAATGCTGCCACGGCCACTTCGTTGGCGGCATTGAGGGCACATGGCATGTTCCCGCCCTCTTTCATGGCTGCCCGTGCCAGGGCAAGGCATCTGAACCTGGCAGTATCAGGCTCTCCGAAGGTGAGCGACCCTGTCTCGGTCAGGTCAGGACGAGGAAGTTCAGTAACCACTCTATCCGGCCAGGTGAGTGCGCAGATGATAGGCAGCCGCATGTCAGGCACTCCGAGCTGTGCCTTGAGAGACCCATCAGTGAACTGCACCATTGAGTGGATAATTGACTGCGGGTGTATCAGCACATCAATACGTTCAGGCGGAGTGCCGAAGAGCCAGTGTGCTTCTATTGTCTCAAGTCCCTTGTTCATCAGGGTTGCTGAATCAATAGTGATTTTGTTGCCCATTGTCCAGTTGGGATGGCGCAGCGCCTCCTGCGGGGTGACTTTTGCCAGCCGCTCAGCAGGAGTATCACGGAAAGGCCCGCCTGACGCGGTTAAAATAATACGTTCAACTGATGACTCCGGCTCACCGTTAAGGCACTGCATGATGGCTGAGTGCTCTGAATCTATCGGGAGGAGTCTGGTGCCGGTAATGGCTGCTGTTCGTGTAATCATCTCTCCGGCAACAACCAGGGTCTCCTTGTTTGCCAGCGCCACCTCCCTGCCTGCAGCCACGGCTGCGGCAGTGGAACGCAGTCCGGCAAAACCCACCATGGCAGCAACCACGGTATCGATGCCGTCAGATGATGCAACCTCCTCAACAGCCTTCTGACCAGCCATCACCTCTATACCCAGGCCTGACAGACCGCTCTTCACAACTTCATAATAAGCCTCGTTGCCTATTACAACCTTCTCAGGCCGGAAGAGCCTGGCCTGTTCTGTCAGCAGCCCGGCATTATTGCCTGCAGTCAGGGCTGTAACAGTGAAGAGATCAGGGTAACATGCCACTATTTCCAGGGTCTGTGTACCTATAGATCCGGTAGAGCCGATTATTGCCAGTCGTTTATGCATCCGTCAGCCTCCTGTCAGAAATAGATATACTGAGCCGGGTCAAGCGCCACTCCATTATGCCATAGCTCAAAATGAAGATGTGGTCCCGAAGTGTAAAGCTCACCTGAATCTCCCACTATCGATATCGGCTCTCCTGCTCTGACCCTGTCACCCGTCTCCTTCAGCAGCCTGGCGTTGTGCTTGTAAACTGATATCAGGTTGTTGGCATGCTGAACCATTATCACAAAACCGGTCTCCATGGTCCATCCCGTCATTATCACGGTTCCGTCAAGAGTAGATGAGACAACCGCCTTGGGCTGGGTAACTATGTCAGTGGCATAATGCCTGGTACGCGTGTCAAAATTACTCGAGATGATCCCCTTGACCGGGGGAAAGAAATGAATGTTGGCAAGAGTGGTGCCCTGAACTGTTGAAGGGGTTGCAGGTGACATGGCCGATGCCGACAGACTATATTTTTCCTCCTGCTCTACGCGTGCTTTGAACAGGGAATCTTCATAGGATTTTCTGAACACTATATTACTGTAGTCGCGCGTACTGTCACGCAGAGTCACCGAGCTGGCAGGCTGCCTGCCTGAGATGACGTCATTAAGGTCACGGAAATACTTGTCCCTGATCTCGAGTTCATGCTTCAGGGAGTCGAGCATGATGGCATTCATGAGGATGTCCCGCCGCATCTCCACATCAGGATAACCCGGGATGAATTCCCTGAGATTGGTGAATGCAATCAATGAAGTGTTAAGTGCGAGAGTTACAACCAGCAACACAGCTACGAAAAGCAGTGCGTTGGCTTTCGAAAGTCGTATCCGCCACAGCTCCTCGAAGGTTGTGTCATTGAAAACTGCAAAGCGGAACCTGTCACTCCATTTGCCCTTCCTTTTTTCGTTCTTTGCCATCTGATAATCTGACCGAAGGCACAAAGATAAGAATGATGTTGGAAAATTCTATTTGAAAAGTCAGCACTCCGCAGTTGATACCCGGCAATTACTTACTGCCGGCTGCCTGCCGTCACTGCCAACTGGTTTACCATCCTATGCCGTAGTCCTCGCCGTGATTGCTTGATCCGCCCCAGAAGGTTCCGTGTGCATGGTCAAACCCGATAGCATTGACAGGACCGGAGGTTCTCTCCTGGAATGAGAGCCTGTACCCCATGGCTGCCAGTTCTTTTCTTATCCACTGAGGTGTGGCGCTGTTTAGCACCAATCCGCCCGGGGTCTTCTCATGGTCACCGAAGCTGGAATACATCTGCAGTGTCTTGAAAGAGGGTGCCTCGCATGCTTCCTGAATGGTCATGCCAAACTCCACCACATTCAGGAAAAACTGAAGCAGCAACTGATCCTGCTCATCGCCACCCTGCTTGGCAAATGAGAGAAGCGGCTTTCCCTCCTTCATGGCCAGTGTCGGGGTCAGTGTCACACGTGGTCTCTTTCCGGGTTCCACCACATTGAACGGATTCTCCTTCTCGTCAAGGACGAAGCTCTGCATCCTCTGGCTCATCCCGATGCCGGTATTGCCCGCAATGCACGCCGGCACCCACCCGCCGCTCGGGGTTACAGAGACAACCCATCCCTCCTCGTCAGCGGCCTCAATGGAGGTGGTACCCGACTGAAATTTACTCATGAAACTGCTGTACCGTTCCGGATCATCAGACGGATAGATAATACGGGCATCAGCCTGCCATGAATCGAGCAGCGTGGAGAAAGGATTCACCTTCCCCTCGAAGGGATAGGGATCACCCGGCCTGACAGCCGGATCATTGCGATCAGGGTTGATAAGCTTGCTCCGCTCCCTTGCATAATCTTTGGAGAGAAGACCCTGCATCGGCTCTTCGGGCGGGAAGGCAGGGTCACCATAATAGAAGTCCCTGTCGGCAAAAGCCAGGTTCATTGCCTGGTAAAGGGTATGGATATACCTTGTGGAGTTGTAGCCCATCTCCTTCAGGTTGAAGTTTTCAAGTATGTTCAGGGTCTGGAGCATCACCGGGCCCTGGGTCCACTGCTGCAGCTTATAGACTTCAATGCCCTTGTACTCAGTCATAAGCGGTTCCTCAATCTTAACCTGCCAGCGGGCCAGGTCTTCCTTTGTTATCAGTCCGCCCTGCTCCTGGCATCCACGCACAAACTCATCTGCGATGTCACCGTTGTAGAAACGGTCATAAGCAGCATAGATGGCATCACGTCTTGATTTCTTCTTCTTCAGCGCCTGCTGTTCGGCCTCTACCAGTTTTGTCAGGGTAGCAAGAAGCTCCTTCTGGACAAACACTTCTCCGGCAGAGGGTGCCTCCCGTTCTTCCCCGGCATGCGGGAGAAACACCTTCGCTGAATAGGGCCATTCCTTTATCCTGTTTTTTGCACGCTCAATTGAATTTGCTGTCTGGGCCTCTATCGGGTAGCCGGCAGCCATCTCCATGGCCGGGGCAAGAACCTCTTTCAGGCTCATGGTGCCATACTCGGCCAGCATCACCATCAGTCCTCCGGGTGTGCCCGGCGTTACTGCTGCTAGCGGACCATACTCAGGCGGGTATTTGTAACCCTTCGATTTGTAAAATTCCGCTGTCGCGCCTGTTGGGGCCACTCCAAGGGCATTGATTGCCAGCACCTTTCCGGTCTTCGGATTATAGATCAGCGCCTGGGTTTCACCTCCCCAGCTAAGTACGTCCCACATGGTGCATGTAGCTGCCAGCATCGCGCATGCGGCATCCACTGCGTTGCCACCCCGATCAAATATCATTGCCCCTGCCGTGGCAGCAAGAGGTTTGCCGGTGATGGCCATCCAGTGACGGCCATGCAGCGGTGGCTTCTGGGTGGTAACCGGAAATGTGTTGAATGGCTGTGCACCGATCACCAACGGAACACACAGGAGGAGTGCTGAGATAAGGGTCTTTTCCATTACATTTTTGGGCATTATTGTTGGTAAAGGTTCGTCATCGCCACAGGCAAGTTCGCAAATAATTACAATAAAGAACGAAAAATGTTATTGCAACCATGACAAATGTTGTCAGTTTTATAATTGAAGCAGCATACTTTAGCGCCTCAAAATAATGAGTAATAATGATTAATAATGAGTAAAATGAATCCGGAGTTATATTTTTGGTTTGCCTTCATTTTGATTTTCGTTGTAGGCTTTTGGGTGGATATGCGTGCTGCGAAGCGCAGGCATGCAGAAGAGAGCGTTAGCACCGCACTCAAATGGACAGGCTTTTGGATCAGCATTGCATTTCTTTTCGGGCTGGCCATTTTACTGTTCTTTCCCCAGAATGAAAACAGCACAATCAGCACCAGGAGCATGATGGGAGTAAAATTTTACTCTGCCTATCTCACTGAGTATATGCTCTCTGTAGATAACCTCTTTGTTTTCATCATGATTTTTACCATGATGAGTGTACCTGGTGAGATACAACCTATTCTTCTGAAGTATGGTATATTGCTTTCGATATTCTTCCGTACCCTGTTCATACTTATAGGAATGGGGCTCATAAACAGGTTTGAGTGGCTGATCTACCTGTTCGGAGCTTTCCTTATCTACATGACATTCAAGATGATGAAGAGCCATGATGAGGATGAGACGATTGATCCGGAGAAGAATACACTGATACGTGCAGCAAAAAAATTATTCCAGGTAGATGTCAACAACAAGGAGCCTAAATTCCATTCCCGTGTCAACGGTAAGTTTGCGATCACTCCCTTTGCCCTGACCTTCCTGTTGATAGGATCAACCGATGTCATGTTTGCCATTGATTCCGTTCCGGCTGTGATAGGGGTTATTCGCGAGGGAAACCATGCACTTACACTTGAAGAGAGCAACTTCCTTGCAATCTCATCCAACACGTTTGCCCTGATGGGTCTTATCTCACTGTTCTTCGCGCTAAAGGGAATAATGAAAATGTTCAGGCACCTCAAGACAGGAATCTGCATTGTCCTTTTCTTTGTGGGAGCAAAAATGCTTCTTGCCGGCGTCGATTCAGTCAACATGTTTTTTGCAAGACACTCATGGGTATCTCTGGCAGTAATCCTCTCAACCCTGGCGTTATCAATTCTCTATTCCGTGGTGGAGACCAGGATAATTGAAAAACGTGAGGCAAAGCTTGCAACTGGCAATGGCACCGTCGACACCCTTGACGCCCTTGAGGACAAAAAAGAAGAATAGCCGGGCAGATACAGCTAACTATTTCAACTGAAATAATCAGGGAACAGGGATTGATGTTTCTGCTGAAATGATCAGTGAACCGGGGTGGACGCTTCTGCTGAAATGATCAGTGAACTGGGGTGGGTATTCCTGCTGCAGGCATTATCATTTCTCCACCCGATACGGCATTGTTTAAACAAAACAGGGTTTTGGTTGTTGAATAGCCGAACCGGGAAGAGAGCAGAACATTAAATGAATGAATTTGACATAAAGGCGGCGGAATGGGACAAAAGCCAGATGCGCCGTGAACGGGCAGAGGCTGTAGCCATTGCAATTGACCGCCAGATACCCCTTGACAGAAACATGACAGCCATGGAGTTCGGAGCAGGGACAGGACTGCTGAGTTTCATGCTGCTGGATAAGTTAGGCTCTGTTACCCTGATTGACAGCTCGGAGGGAATGGTGAATGTCGTGAGAGAAAAACTGTCTGGTTCGTCTGCTGCCTCTGCGATGAAGGTTGTAAAAGCTGATCTGGAGAAGGAGGAGTACCCTGATGAAATCTTTGACCTGATCTATACGCTGATGGTTCTTCATCACGTCAATGATGTTGAAAAGATAATCTCGAAATTCAGCTCCATGCAGAGGTCCGGCGGATATCTTGCCATTGCCGACCTGAACAGTGAGGACGGATCCTTCCACGGGAATGGCTTTACGGGCCACAGGGGATTTGACCCCGGTTATCTGGCAACCATCCTTGAAAGACACGGCTATGCCGGGATAAGGCACAGTACTGTTTACAATATCAGAAAAACTCTCCCTGATGGCACCAAAAGAGAATTCGGAGTATTCCTGATCACGGCTGTGAAGAAACAAGTATTACCAGCAGACTAAATCACCCGATAAAACAAAAAAAACAATAATATGGCTGACATTGAAATTACATTCGACGGCGGCAAAGTGATTACCGCCCACGTAAACGGCAAAACTATTAAAACCGATCAGTCGGTAAAGCATGGTGGCGGCGGCACTGCCCCCGAGCCATTTGAACTGTTCCTTGCATCAATCGGAACCTGTGCGGGGATCTACGTCAAATCGTTCTGTGACCAGAGGGGGATCAATGGCGAAGGCATCAAAATAATTCAGTCGGTTGAGATTGACCCTGACAAGAGGGTGCCCTCCCGGTTCAGGCTGAATATCCAGCTGCCTGCGGATTTTCCTGAGAAGTACCGCACAGCAGTAATCAACGCGGCAGAGCTCTGCCTGGTAAAAAAAACCATCAGCAACTCACCGCAGTTCGAGATAACATCTTCAGTCAGCTGAGGTGACCTCCTGCCGGGATAGTCAAGGCAGATTGTGTCCATTATACAATTTTAAACTCCCGGCTGAAGCGACCACCTGCAGGGGCGGTCTCCGTTACTGCCCCCTCCAGGCCTGATTTCTTCCTTTGCTCCGGTTGTAACAATTGCTATATTAGCCGGGAAAGCTTGTGCTGATGGTGCATCCCTGCATGCTTTAAGGTTGCAACAATTGCTATATTAGCCGGAAAACTATCGCTTTATGACAGAGAGAATGAAGGAAGTGAAAGCGTCAGATTTGACTGACAACCTGATCAGGCTTATTGCATCTGACTGGATGCTGGTTACCGCCGGGACCAGGGAGAAATTCAACACCATGACCGCCAGCTGGGGAGGGATGGGCCATCTGTGGAACAGGAACGTGGCATTTGTTTTTGTACGCCCTGAACGCTATACCTATGATTTCATAGAGAGCGCGGAAGGTTTTACACTGACCTTTTTCGATGAAAATTACCGTGATGCTCTCAACCTGTGCGGAACGAAGAGCGGCAGGGATTGTGACAAGGTGGCAGAAGCTGGATTGACGCCCTTTTTTACCGGTTCAGGTCTGCCGGCATTTACTGAAGCAAGGATTATCATTGAGTGCCGTAAGCTCTACTCCGCCCAGCTCACCAGGGAGGCATTCATTGATAGTGAGCCCCTGAACAAACATTACAGTGCTGAAGACAAACTGCACAAGATGTATATAGCAGAGATTGTAAGGGTTTGGAAAAAATAACCCGGAACCTGGTCTCTTCTTAGCGTTACATTACTCTCAGGTAAAACTGGCTTTAAGTAGTTGACCCTTAACAAGTCTTGTTTTTCAATTATTCTGTACAGTGGCATATCTTACTGACGAACTGCCGGTCAGTAAATCCAGGACAAAATAAGGTGAGATACTTTGACAGTAACATAAGAATGAAAACCGTTCTGGTTTGTTTCTTCTGCAACTGACGGATATTGGCACGCCCTGCAGCACGGTAAGGAAAAGCAACCGGGAGCCAAAGCATTGTCGCAGAACCCGCTGCCATGCACACCCGACCGAACTCTATCTCAGCGGATCAGGGCTGTTTGCCATGTTCACAACGGTCACAAGGAGAAGTTGCGCCAAATCTTCCATAATCTCCGGCTTGATGATATCAATGTTATCAAGAGGAATATGATAGTAATTTGTTGAGCCGTAGGTTGAAAAACTGAGAGAAGGCACTCCGGCGCCAATAAACCTGGCAGCATCAAGGCGTGGCCTCCCGAGATTGGAGAAATAGCTGGTTGAAAGCGGTCTGTGAATGTATTTATTGTTTGCTTCTTCAACGAATGACCACAGTTTCGGGTAATTGGTGCCCGCAGCAGCCCTTATTGAATGGCCTACACCCACACCGTCCATATTGAGCAGGACACTCTTTTCAAGCGGCATAACCGGCTGTTTGATATACTCATAGGCGCCCATAATTGCCTGCTCTTCAGCGCCAAAAGAGAGAAACATAACTGACCTCTTGAGAGGTATCTTGTTTGTGGCCAATGCTTTGGCAACACCCATCATCACGGCTACGGCAGAAGCATTATCATTGGCGCCTGGTATCATCTCATAACACAGCCCGAGGTGATCAAGGTGAGCACCTATTATTATGGTTTCATCCTTCAGCACAGGGTCGGTACCTTTCAGTATCCCTATGACATTGCTTCCTTTGCCATCAGGAAAATGTCTGGTACTCATTTTAACTGTTACAACCTTTTTTGTGTTGAATGAATTGGGTTTGAGTGTTGAATTGATCTGCCTGACCACATCCCTGTGATTGTATCCGGTGCCGGCAAAGATGTCCCTTACAACCGTGTCACCTATGTGGACGTAGACAAAATCTTCATAATAATCATTGTTCGGATTGGCTATCGGGCCATAATTATATATCATCCCTGCAGCGCCATGCTTAACCGCGTTTGCAAGCTTATGCTGGTGAAACGAATACTCATACCAGGGCATGAATTTTTCCTCCCCGGCTGAAGGACCCACAGGTGATTCACGTTCTACAAGCACAATTTTGCCTTTCACATCAATATTACGGTAGTCGTCATAGTTGAGTTCAGGCGCGGTGATTCCATATCCGGCATAAACCACCTCAGCTGTCACCTCGCCGTTCCCGGAGGTGGAACCCGGCATATATTCAGTCACGTAATTATAGTGCTTCAGAAGAACCTCATCCTTTTTGAGCGGTACATGAAGGGTCAATCCGCAATCGGGATAAACCATTGTATAAGGGATATCAAACCATTGAAACCATCCTCCCTCATCGCCTGCCGGCGAAATGCCCCAGCTCTCAAACTCACCCGCGAGCCATTCTGCACACGCCTGGTACTCGGCTGTGCCCGTCAGTCTGCCCTGGTACTTTTCATCACACTGTATCATGACATATTCAAGCAGGTCATGGCTTGAGATAGTGTGCATAGCCTTCAGGAGCGTCTCCTCGCTGATTTCCTGCGCCCGCGAAGGAAAAACCAACAGTGACAATGCCAGTAAAACAAGTAGTTTTCTCATATTATCAAGTTTATAAGGTTATATCATATTAATCTGGTGCCATTAATTCCCGGTGCCTGATTGTGACTTTTCTCCTGAAGCAACAATGGGGTGGCTGCCGGTGTCTTGAGATCGGGGGCTTTCCACTGAGGCAATAATAGGGGGGCTGGCAGTGGCTGATCAGAGCTTCTTTTCATCTGTGACAATGGGATATTCAACTGCGCCGAACAGAGGGTGCCTCATGGCTGACATCATTACTATTCTCTTTACCATCCGGCTGTAGGAATAATTGTTCTTCTCCGCTGCCAGGGCGAAGCTTGTATCAAAGCTGATGTCATTGTTTGGATTAACATCAAGCAGATAGAAAACACCATCACGCAGTCTGAGATCGAACCTGGCGTAATCATTGCAGCCAAAACCCTTCCATGCAGCCAGTACCTTCTCCCCGAGACGTCTTGACAGATGCCCGTCCAGGGGAGCGGGGATAAGCGTTTCAATCTTCTCATAATGCTCTGAGCCGGGAATGAACTTGGAATCATAAGTGCAGAGCCTCTCCCCCGGTTCAGTGAATGCTGAGAAGTCCATCTCAGCCACCGGCAAAATCTCGGGCGGATTGTTGTTCCAGACAGAGACATGAAACTCACGGCCATCAATAAAATCTTCAACCATGGCCGGTTGATTAAGCTCTTTGTTCACCAGCAATATCTGTTCCCTGAGCGAATTGGTATCAAACACAACTGACTTTTCAGTAATTGTCAGGCTGCAGTGCTCCCTGGAGGGTTTAACTATGGAGGGAAAGAGAGTCCAGCTGCCAGCCTCCTCCGGTGTGAGCACTGCTCCTTCAGGCACTGGTATGCCAAGGCTGATTATCCGTTCCTTGGTCTTCTGCTTATCATAACTCAGGTCTATCACCTCAGGTCCGTTCCCGGTATAGGTAAAGCCCCTGTCTGAAAGAATCTCGGTCACTGTTTTTTCGCTAAACGGGATGCCCGGGAGGGCTTCACAAAGATTGAAGACAATGGTATCTTCAGGTGAATGTTTCTCAAGTATGCATTCAAGATGAGGATTACTTAACTCCTCAAGGTATGTCTCAAATCCCTCTTTTGCCAGCGCCTCAGCCAAAACAGTGTTGGAGTTCCGGGTATCATTTATCTCAGTTGCATCCCAGTTGTGATCAATGTTATATATGACAAGAACCTTCAAAAAAATGAGTTTGCCACGAAACTAAAAGAATTTTTGAAGAATGTCTGACATACGGGCTGATTTGTTCTGAAAAAAACGTTGTTTTTCCCGGCTGTTTGAGCTATTTGCCCCTCCAGAGGTTGGGCAGAAACTGATAATAGAGCAGGTGCCGCCAGGTAGACCAGTCGTGCCCGCCATGACCACCCGTATAATAGTGGTGTTTGATGTTATGTTTTACAAGGGCTTCATGCAGAGCCAGGCATCTTTGCCCCATAAAACCATTTGCCTCCTCAGTGCCCTGGCCAACAAAAAGGTAATCAACCTTCTCGTTTACTTTCGGATCATTCAGGAAGTGTGCGAGCGACGTTTCCGCATTTATATCCCCTGCACTCAGGATGCCGAAACTGGCAAACAGGTCAAGCGAACGAAAACCGATAAACATACTGTGCCGGCCTCCCATTGACAAACCCGATATGGCCCGGCCTTTTGGTGACCGGATCGTGCTGTATGCTTTATCAACCAGCGGGATTACATGGTTCCGGAGTTCCTTTTCAAAAATATCAAAGGTGAGTTCGGTATGCCTGGGATGATTCCGGTGAATTATCTGATTGTTGGGAATGGCAATAATCATCGGCACAGCTTTCCCTTCGGCCAGCAGGTTATCAAGAATAAAATTCGCCCGTCCGTCATAAATCCAGTTCGACGGGAGTTCACCGCTTCCGCCCAGCAGATAAAGAACCGGATATTTTTTCTTCGGATTATAAGCGGGAGGAGTGTAAACATAGAGTTCGCGTTCACCGCCAGTTACTTCCGAATAATATACATGGCGTGTCACTGTTCCGTGAGGAACATTCCGGGCATCATAATATGCCGGCCCGTCGCCATGCACAATCAGCTCACTGTAAGGCGGCATGGCTGTAAAGGCAGCATAAGTATTATTCGGGTCAGCAATCTGAATGCCATCTACATTGAAATGGTAGGCATACATATCCGGTTTGAGCGGCCCTATCGTGAGCGTCCAGACACCATCGTCACCCTTTGTAAAAGGAATAGGTTCCCTGCCAAGGTTATTGGCTGTGTGGATTGCCTCGACCGGCAGAACAACCTTCTGCGCATTGGGCGCTTTCAACCGGAAAGTAACCGTATTGTCGTCGCGCACCTCGGGCGAGTTTACAGAGGCGCTGAACGGCACAAGGTTCTCTGTATTCTTCTGCGGATTGTAATCGAGATTCACGTTAGCCTGCTGCGCCCATGATCCGGGCGGTATTAACAAAGCTAACCCGGTGATCAAAATCAAATGTTTCATCATAAGACAATAATTTTGAATTTAAAGGTATGATGTAACCCACATGACTGACAATTACATAAATATGTACTTGTGTATCTGATAGATGCAGGTTTCATATCTGTTTTTTAATCAATAGATCGGTATATTTTAAAAATGATTATTAACAACTACCTGATTATCAGGATTGATCATTCTTTAAAGTGAGCACTCGAATTAATTGGTTTTATATCTGTCAGCAAGAATTTACAAATCTGTTATTTAATATTATCCGGTTATTATTTCAGCCCGCTGTTCTTTATGCGGAAATAGTCGAAAGAGACATCAAAGGGCGTGTCTGGTTTTGTTGTATCAGAATCAAACCAGAAGGTACTTTTCATATATTGAGCTACTGTGCCATCGCATACGATCAGGCCTGCCCTGATGTCCTTCAGCAACAAACTGGCCGTTCCGAGCAACTCCCAATTTGTGCCGTCAAGTGAATAATAAGCCGTATAGATACTTCCTCTTTTCTCCAGCTTAAGACTTAATGCATTGTCACCTGTGACTTCATTTCTGAGGTTGAAGGTTGCCAGTGATTTTGCGATGCCGTTTTCTTCCATAACCAGGTCGATTGTGCCGGGTTGCACACCCCTGACCCTGGTAGTTTTGACCACAGCCCTGAACATCAGCTTCACAAAATTATCATCGTCCTGGTAAGCCAGGATTCCTGCATTTTCCGGCTGTGACGGTGATCTGGAACATACCAGACGGGTTTCGATTGTCCAGTCGTTGTTGGCGCTCTGCAGCAATAAATTTCTCGCATTATTGGTAGCCTCCAGGACACCTCCCGGTTCACCTGTAATTGTCAGCGAACCTGGTTTTACGGACAGACTCCGGGTTGATTTGTTTTCGCGAACCCATTTCCACCGGGGGTCAACCGTACCGCCATTGAATTCATCGCTTACTGATTCCGTATCAAAATTCAGGTAGTAGACATTCTTTTCAAGGGTGACATTATCAATCAATTGCACTGTGGCAGTTCCCGGTATTGCCCTGGCCTGTTCAATCTCAACCGAAACTCCGCTGCCCGGAGCTTCAGCTTTCACTACGGGAATTTTCGAATTGCTTTTCAGGAGGTAACTGTACGCCTTTACCTCTTTATCGAATCCCGGAATTCTTTTCCCGTTAACTGTAACCGATCCGGGATTCAGGTCCGGCATAACCTTAACCGGGTAGCTGTTTGAAACGGTTGTCCCGTCAATTGTCACATAAGCGAAAATGGATGCCACACCCACGCCTGTAGCTGTTACCCTGCCCTTTTCATCGACAGCAGCTACACCAGGATTGTTGCTTTTGAAGGTAATCCCTGCTTTTGTGATATCATAGAAACTGTCGTCAGACATGCTGGCAGTAACACTTGTCTGCACAACATCTCCCGGCCTTAGCACCACCCTGTCACACCCGGCCACAACAGTTGTCAATACCGGTTTGTAGGTACCGCTCATCCGCGCCTCCACCTCTCCTTTTATGTCGCGTGATGATGCTCCAATTTCAAAAATATACCTGCCCGGATCGAAAGTAATCTTCCCCTTTTCCGAATCCCAGAACCAAAGGTCTTCACAGTTGATATCTATTGTTACTGTTTTTACCTGTCCGCGGGGGATCATCACCCTTTTGAATCCCTTCAGCCGCTTTATCGGACGTTCAAGGGATGCGTGACTGTCCGGGGTTTTCACATAAACCTGCACCACCTCTTCTCCGTCAACAGTTCCGGTATTCTGAACATCAACACTTAAAGTGATCTTATCATTCGGTGTGATGCTGGTTTTGCTGATTGCAAAATTGCTGTATGCGAATGTGGTGTATGACAGACCGTATCCGAACTCGTAAGAAACATCTTTATTGAAATACATGTAAGTGCGCCCGTTGGTGCCATCGCCGCGCAGGCTGTAATCATTAAAATCAGGCAGGTCATTCAGTGATTTATGCCATGTCACATTGAGCTTTCCGCCCGGGTTCACATCACCGAACAGTATTTTCGCCATTGCCGTGCCCTGTGCCTGACCGTTGTAACCTGTCCAGATGATCCCTGTAACATCAGCGAGATTCTTGAACTGTTCCACTTCAACCATTCCCATTGTTTGCATCACTACAATTGTGTTGGGATTTATTGCAGCCACCGCCTTTATCAGCTCATTCTGATTGCCCGGAAGGGTTAACGCGAAACGGTCTGATTCCTCTCTGCCGGTGGACTGGTCGGTGCCTACGAAAACCAGGGCGACATCGCAGCCTGCTGCCAGGTCAAGTGCTGCTGCATCGATCTCCTTCTCTGCTTCGCGATAGACAAGTACAAGTGTTTGCGGGCCGGTGATACCCAGGGTGTTGATTTTCACCGATACCACCCTGGGGCGTGCCCAACCGGGGAATCCTCCCCTGTCCGGAGGGCTGCTGATTCTTTCCGAGGCCAGTACATTGCCGGCGGCAGAACCAACCCTGACCTCCAGTATGCCACCATCAGCCGATGAACTCAGGTTGAACCTTATTGAATCAATATTTGTGATATCTATATTATCATAGGCAGTCCAGTCGCCGTCCTTTATTCCGCTTATAACAGTCCATCCATATCTTGACGCTACAATCAGGCCGGGAGCTGAAGAGCTGAATTGTGTTGCATCGTATTCCTCCAACACCTCTCCATTCCGGACTGTCGAAAAACGGTTCACGGTTAAAAAGTCGGTCTTTCTGTCGGTGTTTCCGCTAATCACGGATACTATTTCGGTATTCAGGTTATGCTCCTTTATGTAGTTCTGGATCCCTTCCAGCGGTGAAATACTCAGATGAGGTTCAACCTCTCCTGAATAATCGCCCAGCTCAACTTTATCGGCCTGTGGGCCCAATACAGCAATCTTCCTGACACGCTTCAGGTCAATGGGTAAAGCTTTGCCCCCTGCTTCTGTGATTGTGCTGTTTTTCAGAAGAACGGGTGTTTTGGTTGCAACTTCAAGCGCAAGGTCATTATGAGAAGGGTCGTTGATTATTCCTGGTTTAATCCCGGCATAGGGAACAATTTCACGGGGGTCAAATTCTCCC
This sequence comes from Bacteroidales bacterium, assembly GCA_009881065.1. GTDB lineage: Bacteria > Bacteroidota > Bacteroidia > Bacteroidales > VadinHA17 > SR-FBR-E99. Next base: position 35,127 of record WXFE01000130.1, read on the forward strand.
ATCCTCATTCTGATGGTGAAGAAATTCACCAGCGCCCTGTCAATCTCTGCTTCGGTAAGTATTCCCAGTCGAACAGCTTCCAGGGCATTGGCCTGGTAAACGCTGCCGCAATCGGTGTCAACACCTGCCTTTATTCCCAGCGCTGCCGCCACTACATGGTTTTCAGCATAATTATGCCCTCTGACCATATCATCAATCGCGCCGCAGTCGCCGGTTACATAACCGTCCAGGCCATAGGTTTTCCGCGCGATGGTATCAACAAGGTATTTGCTTGCCGAGACCGGTATTCCGTTTACAGCGCTGTAGGCTGTCATTATTGACGGAAGCTTATAATCCCTTATAAGGGTTCTGTAAGGCAGGAGATAGTATTCGCGCATATCGCGGTCGTCCATGTCTGCGCTGCCATTGTGCCGGTTGAATTCCGTGTTGTTTGCGAAGTAGTGTTTTCCGCAGGGGACTGCTTTCAGGTAGACAGGATCGTCACCCATTAATCCCTGAATAAATCCTTTACCGATCTGAGAAACAAGAAAGGGGTCTTCCCCGAAAGTCTCTGCAGTACGTCCCCACCGCGGGTCACGGGCCGGTTCGATGACAGGCGACCAGTATGTAAGTGTGAATATCAGATTGTGGTTAAATCCCCGGGCCTCATCGGAAATCACCTTTGTCTCGCGTTTGATCAGCTCCGGGTCCCAGGTCGCCCCGACGGCCACGCTGTTGGGGAAAGAAGTTGCAGTCATGCCGCTGTTGTTGTTTCTGCCCATTATTCCATGGAGCGCCTCGCCCCAGATGTCATAATGATTTACCCCCAGGCGCGGAATGGGGGCCATTGTATTGCCCAACTGGCTCTGCTTCTCTTCGGGGGTCATTCTGGAAACAAGGTCTGCAGCCCTTTCCTTAAATGAATACGCGGGATTCAGATAGATTGGCTTCTTTGCTTTTTCGCTGCCTGGCATAAAAGCCATTATCACGATAGAGAAGAGCACCAATAGTGACAGTTGATTTCGCCTGGTTTTCATAGGTAAAGCATTTTTTATATTTGTAGTTCAATCTGAGTGCATACACCGGTTGCCTTCATTATATTCCACCGGAAAAAATGATAAATAATTCTGTGTCAACAGAACATCAAACCATCCCGAACTGTGAGCCTACAATTTGCACCGGCGTGAGGTTGGCTTTGGAACCGGCTTTTGCATAAGGAATAAGCTCCTCTTTAACGGGATTTCTCCACACAAATTTAAGAAAAAAAGAGAGAAGGAAACCGGTTTGCCTTACTGTGAGCTGATTTATCGT
>WXFE01000131.1 GCA_009881065.1 Bacteroidales bacterium
AGGCTGGCATTTTCACCTGCCGGGTGGTTTACAAGTTCCCCGTTTGTATAGAGAAATGTGCCAATAACAGGCTTCACAGAGCGTAGATTGGTAAAGATGCCTGCCTCAAGATTATGGACTTTACCTGTTATGGCCACGGTGCTGTTAAAACCAAGCTCTTTGATCCTGCTGCTGGTTGTATTTATTGCATCTTCAGTCTGAGTTTCTTCTTCATAGCGGGTCAGATGGATCTCTTCACCGGACTCTGACAGGAAATCCTGAAAGAACAGACGAGTGGTAATGCTTTTGTTCGCAGCGGGCCGGTTGGTCCATGAAATCCCTGCAAGCATATCTTTCCAACCTGAGATCACTCTGTTCTCGTACAGAGTTTCAACATCATCGTCGAATTCTGTGTAGCTCGTGTACTTCTCAAGCTTGTCACGGTTGAAATAGAGGGTAAGGCATAAGTCATTATCATTTCCGATATCGCGTGATGCATACAGGTTCAGATCATGAAAATCAAAAAACGGGAAATCAGGGAAACTGCGGTTAAGTGTTTTGTTAAGGAATTTGGTTGTGCCGATCCTGCCGGCCACTGCAACCGTTGTAACGGAGTCGGGTGAAAAAGCAACTCCGGCGCCCGATACCAGCAGCCCGGCTGAAACGGAAGTAAGGACTGTGTCAGAGACACTTCTGCCGGAATTAAAATTAACCACTGATGACAGCTTTCCACCGTATCTTGCAGGAAATCCTCCTTTCATAACTTCCACGTCGGAGACCATGAAGGGATCGATAGCCGAGATCAGCCCCGAAAAGTGAAATGGCTGATATACCGGGAATCCGTTAAGATTAAAAAGGTTCTGGTCATATTGGCCTCCCCTTACAATAAGCCCGGCCGACCCTTCTCCTCCTGATTGGACCCCGGGCAGGTACTGGATTTTTTTCAAGAGGTCCTCACCGCTGCCGATCACGGGCAGGAAGCTCACCTCGGCAGGGGCAAAGCCGGTGATCTCAATATTGGAGTCTCGTTTAAAACCAGGCTTACGGGATCCGGTTACTCTGATCTCTTCGATTGAGACCAGTTTGTCATAGTATAGCATCAGGGTAGTATCATTTCTAACGGTCAAATCCGATTTCATCTCTTCATACCCGCCGTACTTAATATGCAGTGTAAGTGAGCCGGCAGGATGATAAAATGAAAACCTGCCCCTGATATCTGTAAGGTACCTGTCTTCATCGACTTTAATCACTGCATCGGGAAGGGGAATTCCAGTTTGGGCATCAAGGACGAATCCCTCGATCCGAAGGCGTTGCCCGTTGATTAATGAGCATACAGCCAACAGAAGCATTATGAATATAAGTTTTTTCATTCCTCAACGATTAAAATTGCAGGGTATCTTTATCAACCGAGTACATGGCAAAAATACCGCATCCATTACTGGTATTGCTGTGAAATCTGATTGGCTCAGAGAATGGATCCTGTAATAACTTACAATACCTCCACCTGTCAATCATATACCTGTAGTAATTTTCACTCAGGGAGTATAGGGAAATAATACATTTTGCTCCTTCATCGGGCCTGGGAGCGATGATCGTTATTGAATGCCTGCTGCCATCGAATTCGTCGTCTTTCCACAGAAGTTCCCAGGTAGTCTGATAAATAATCATGGAATTTCCATTTTTGGTATTACCAGTCCCGGAGGCCTGAGATTTATTTTTTCTGTAATTAAATATGACATAAGGGGGATCCGGATCTGAAACAATAGCATATTGTATTCGATAATGGATAGTGTCACGGGGTATTGAGTAATTGTCAGGAACGAGATAATTGATACCGATCTGGTAGAAGTCTCCAATTTCAGGGGGGTCATCAAAGTTTATGACGTACTCAATCAAAGCTGTGTCCCTATTTGTCTGCCAGTTGTCGTCAAACGTATTTTGATATCGTTTCTGTGGAGTATTATAGTACCATTCCGGCATTTCGCCTGTAAAAAAACGCCAGCTTATGCTGTTGATCTTTACTGCGTTTGGTTTGATATCCCTTGCCGTCACGGTTTCAAAACCGGGGTAATTGACTTCAACTGAGTATTCCCTCCCCTCTGTAAGTGCCAGGGAGGACTCTGCAGGGTAAACCAGATAGCCTTTATTAGTCATTGTTCCGGATGCAATAACCGGGGTGTCAAGGATTAATCTCTTATAAAACACTCCGTCTTCAAACATGTCAACTTTACATTCAATGTCCATTTGAATATGCGGATGCTGTATCCCTCTCGCCATTGCAACCCTCACCTCACTGTCCTTATCCGGACCGATAAGGGATTGAACGGCTAAGAGAGGTTCTGTTTCAGGTAAGCTGAATGTCATATCACGGGAGCATGAGCAGATACCTCCGATGATTATTATAAAACCAATTACCCGTAAAGCTGTCTTGGCTTTTATATGTCTGAGATTACAAGTCATACCGGACAAATCCCTTTCTCTCTTTGACGGATTTTCAACCTTCCGGCATTGCGCGGTATATCAAACTTGTT